>NZ_JBDXMW010000011.1:0-115676 GCF_039939215.1 Marinomonas sp. 5E14-1
CATTGCCAGTAACAATACCTACTATTTCTTCAATCTCTTTACCAGGAATTGACTCGGTAGTCGAATAAATCATAAAGCTTCCTTGAAAACATAACGTCTAAATCAGGTGCGCCGTAGGCGTCACATGGATTTACTTGTTAGTGCCCTTTTTGCCTGGACGCATTCTATTTAACATTTCTTCTCTTTGTTTTACCTCATCTAAATCATCTTTAATGCTATCACCAGGTATCAGTGTCAAAATTAATGACCAGAATTGTACGAATGTCAGTAAGCCGATTATAGCGAAACTAAGAGAGCGAAATATTTCTTTGTATTGAAGCAATGATTCGATCTGCTTTGCCAAAGGAACAACAAAGGACATACTAATTACGACCATTAATATTACTGTTGAGTAAATTAACGGCCTAAATAGCCTATTGATTTGTTCTATATCATCTTTCTTCTCATCATACGCCTTTTTTCCAAAGGCTTTGGATAACTTACTTGGATAAAGAAGTGCAATCCATGCGCCCATTACAGCAAAAATTATTGATGATGTACTTCTAAGACCATCATAGATTGGCATCTGTTCTTTGAATGGAATATGTTTACCAAGAAGAGCTGAAGCTACGACAATGCCAACAAAGATTATTACTCCAACTATTTTTATGTAAATATTCATCACGGAACCTTACTTTAATAGTGCCAGTATCAAGTCTCGTTTTTCTGTAACTTGATCCAATATGCTTTGAGCATCAACCACTTCATCATTGACCCTTTTTACATCAAGTTCAAAGGTATCTCGTGCTAGCGAGTTACTCAACCAACGCGGATTTTGCTCTCCTGTCAATGTGAAGCCAATATCATCCCATTTAGAATCATGATTAGCTTCCCATTCTTTAATCATTTCAGTAAGTTCATCCTTACTTGGTTTGAATGAGAACTCATAAGAAAAGTTGACATCAGAATTCAGTTTTTTCTGCTTTTTAAGCCCAAGACCTTGAAGTGCTTTTTGCCAGAGATCTTGACTACTTGCTAATTTAGGTGATAGACAATTATGTCTAGTGATTTTCCTAATTTTTGGAAAATTATTAACGATATAATCAGTCTGTCCTGGCTTCCTCAAAATGGACGTTTTTAGGTATGCATAAAGATTTAGTGGGTCATCATCTTCTTTTTCAGCATATCCAATAATCTGAAAGTCTGATTTCTCACTTTTTCCTAACACAACGTATTCACTAAATTTTGATATGAATTCTTTAAAATACTTATCAAAATTTTTCTTCCCGTTCAAAACATGCTGAAATCTAATAGAGGCAAATACATTTTTAGACGGAACAATCCAGAAGTAAGTCGCATAGCCAGGAATACTGTCTTTGGGGAGCTTTGTAAACTCAACTTTGGCTTCACCAACTTTTCCTTTTGAGTTTACAGCTGCAACTTTTCCTTCATAAGATGGAGTTTCATTCCATGTCGTAAGAAGGAAGTCGCCTGTAACACCATTCTTCACAATGTCATAGCAAAATGTTCTACTCACATCCTCGCTTTCCTCTATCGCATAGGTGCAAGTTTCATCAAGAGGCTTACCATCCCTTTGAACCCATACCATCAGCTGATTTAAAAAATCGGGAAGTTCACCCAGTTTAGATTCTTCCGCTCCATACTCAAATAAGCCACATTTATCAAAGCGGTAAAAGGTAACTTTTGCTTCTTCCATCTCTATTCCTTGATGTTACTTCAGTGTTTAATTTTTACTCAGGGCACTAACAGTTTATTCTGCCGCTTAAGCGGCTTTGTACGAAGCGTTTTTTTCAGACCGTTGAAATTAACACTTCCCTTTGTAAGCCTTTAATACTCTCGCCCTAGAGCAATCCTGTCAATTTTAATATCTATAAAAAACCGCGCGTGCAGCTTTTCCTTTGTTTCAGTCGCGTGGCTAGTCCTTTATCCATAAGAGAGCTAACCTTTCTTTAATAATAAAGTTTTCCTGCTATAACACTCGATTCCATTTTTTACGGCGTAAGCAACTTTTTATGGTTGTTTGCGTGGTTTTGCCGCGTAAAAGACACTTAATTTAAGAATTCACATCACAATTATTACTATGGTACGGTATTAGTCTACAAATACATGTAAAAGGAGTTACTGTATGAGTAATCCTAACCTAATGGATGTGCGCGCATCTATTTCAAGTAATTCAACTAAGTTTATCGATCAGTTCCGTTATTACATCCGTAGTAAAGGTCTGGCCTATACAACTGAAAAAACCTACGTTCTTTGGGTGAAGCGGTTTATTAATTTTTCGGATTATCGTAGCCCGAGTGATTTTCAAGTCGCAGATATAGAGCCGTTCCTTAATTTTTTAGCCCAAGAGAGATTTTGCTCACCAAACACTCAAGCGCTTGCATTAAATGCTTTGGTGTTTTTGTTTCGCAATTTTTTGGGGTTAAACACCGAAAACCTGTCATTCGAGCACGCAAAACGAAAGCCTAAGGTTCCCGTTGTACTTTCTCGTGAAGAAGCTCAATTAATTATTTCTAATTTGTCGGGCTGTCAAAAACTGGCGGCGCAAATTATGTATGGCAGCGGCCTGCGCGTTAGCGAAGTGATTCGGCTTAGGATAAAAGATATCGATTTTGATAATGCGGGACTTTATGTCATGGAGGCAAAAGGCAATAAATCGCGGCGCACATTGTTACCAACCAGCTTGCAAGAACCGTTAAGGCAGCAAATTGAATTTTCAAAACAGTTATTTGAAGCAGATAAATCAATTGGAAAGGCTGGGGTTTATATGCCGGATGCGCTCGGTAAAAAATGGCCTAACGCTCAGTATGAGTTGCGTTGGCAGTTTGTATTCCCGTCACAAAAATATTCGCTAGACCCGAGAAGTGGTATAGAAAGGCGGCACCATATTTCAGCAGACCAAATTCAGCGTGCTGTTAAAAAAGCGGTTAATAAGGCAGAGATTATGAAGCGAGTAACTTGCCACACTTTTCGGCACAGTTTTGCAACGGAGCTATTAAGGCAGGGTACAGACTTAAGAAGCATTCAGGAAATTTTAGGGCATTCGTCCATTGAAACCACTCAAATTTATACTCACGTTGTCGGCCTGCATGAGCGAGGAATGGTGAGCCCTGTCGATCTTTAACACCACACTATACTGTCGGCTCTTTGGTTATAAATTTTTAAGAACACATCACTTGTAGTGCGTCCATAGTCGTAGAACCTTGATGACTTTGTCTGTTTCTAAGACTTGATAAACGAGGCGATGTTGTATGTTGATTCTGCGTGAATACGCGCCGGAAAGGTCACCAATGAGAGCTTCAAATGGTGGTGGTTTTTTGAAAGGGTTCTCAGACAGTAAATTCAGTCGTTCTTGGGCTTTTGATTTTAGCCCGCTGGATGCGAGTTTTTTAGCGTCTTTCTGAGCCTGTTTTGTGTACACCAACTTCCATGTCACCAGTCTAACTCCTCATCACATTCACTCACTGGGGCATCCATACCCTCACGAATCGATTCACGCATGTTTGGCACTGACAATAAATACAACGTCTCTTGAATCGCTGACCAATCTTCTTCCGATATTAAAACGGCATTGTTACGCTTGCCCGAAATCCTAATTGGCTCATGAGATTCTGCGGTCTCGTCGATCAATCTGTATAAATTTCCGCGGGCTTCTGTTGCTGTTATGCCAGCCATGACAAACCTCAAAACTGTTTAATTAATAAACACATTGTACGCCTTGTAAAACGTTCGTCAATACGTACGCCTTTGAAGTTTAAGAGTCTTTTGTTGGTCTAAAGACCAACCTACGTGAGATGGCAGATTACGCTTCGCTCATCGTGCCCTACGAAATATAAGACAAGGCATCATAAATAAAAAAAGCGAGCCGTGGCTCGCTTTTTTTATTCTAAGGCGATGATTAACTCAAGGCTTTCGAGTGATGTTCTAAATGCTCGTCGATAAAGCTGGCGATGAAGAAGTAGCTGTGGTCGTAGCCCGCTTGGCGGCGTAGCGTGATCGGGTGTCCGACTTTTTCACAGGCGGCTTCTAGGGCTTCTGGCTTTAGCTGTTCCACTAGGAAGTTGTCGGCTTCGCCTTGGTCGATAAGCAGAGGTAAACGCTCTTCTGCTGTTTCCACTAAGTAAGTCGCGTCCCACTCGTTCCAAGTGGTTTTGTCTTCACCCAAGTAACCCGTGAAGGCTTTCTCGCCCCAAGGGCAGTTGATTGGATTGACGATGGGTGCGAAGGCCGAAACCGACTGGTATTTGCTTGGGTTCTTCAAGGCACAAATCAAAGCACCGTGTCCGCCCATGGAATGACCTGTGATCGAGCGTTTGTCTGTCACAGGGAAGTTTTCCTCGATCAAGCTTGGCAGTTCGCTCACCACGTAATCGTACATGCGATAGGTATTCGAATATGGCGCAACCGTGGCGTTCACATAGAAGCCCGCCCCCGAACCAAAATCGTAACTTTCGTGTTCATTCGGGTAGTCTGTGCCTCGCGGGCTGGTGTCTGGGCAAACGATCGCCAAACCTAGCTCCGCCGCTTTACGAAACGCGCCGGCTTTTTGGATGAAGTTTTCATCCGTGCAAGTTAAGCCAGACAACCAATACAACACAGGTACGTTTTGTGTTTCCGCTTGCGGTGGCAAGTAGATCGCAAAGGTCATGTCGCCTTTTACCGACGCGCTTTCATGGCGATAGCGTTTCACCCAACCGCCATGGCTTTTTGTGCTAGACAGTAATTCCATCTTTCTATTCCTTATTGATCAAATAAGATCACGGTACGAATACTCTTCCCTTCGTGCATCAAATCGAACGCTTTGTTGATGTCTTCCAAGCCCATGGTATGCGTCACAAATGGGTCGATTTCGATTTTGCCATTCATGTAGTCTTCCACGTAACCCGGTAATTGGCTGCGTCCTTTTACGCCACCAAATGCGGAGCCTTTCCATACGCGACCTGTCACCAATTGGAATGGACGAGTTGAGATTTCTTGGCCTGCACCCGCTACACCGATGATGATGGATTCGCCCCAACCTTTGTGGCAACACTCAAGTGCTGAACGCATAAGATCTACGTTACCAATACATTCAAACGAGTAATCTACGCCGCCGTCTGTCATGTCGACAACCACTTGCTGAATTGGCGCGTCGAATTTTTTCGGGTTGATGCAGTCTGTCGCGCCGAATTGCTTCGCCATTTCGAATTTCGCTTCGTTGATGTCGATGGCGATAATACGACCTGCGCCTGCCATGCGTGCGCCTTGGATAACGGACAAACCAATGCCGCCCAAACCAAAGACGGCAACGGTTGCGCCTTCTTCTACTTTCGCTGTGTTCAATACTGCGCCAATGCCCGTGGTAATACCACAACCGAGCAAGCAGACTTTTTCCAATGGCGCGTCTACGTGAATTTTCGCCAAAGACACTTCCGCTACAACACTGTATTCGGCGAATGTAGAGGTTCCCATGTAATGGTAAATTGGCTCGCCATTGATGCTGAAACGGCTTGTTCCGTCTGGCATAACGCCTTTGCCTTGGGTTTCACGAACCGCTTGGCACAAGTTGGTTTTGCCTGATTTACAGAATTTACACTCGCCACATTCTGCGGTGTAAAGCGGAATAACGTGATCGCCCACTTTTAAAGACGTTACGCCTTCGCCGATGGCTTCAACAACACCTGCGCCTTCGTGACCAAGGATCGCTGGGAAAATACCTTCTGGATCTTCACCCGATAACGTAAAGGCATCTGTGTGACATACGCCTGTCGCCACCATACGAACTAAGACTTCACCCGCTTGCGGATCTTGTACGTCAACTTCTTCGATTTTAAGTGGTTGGCCTGGGCCCCAAGCAACAGCGGCTTTACATTTCATATGTGTTCTCCAAAGTATGTGTTTTTAATGACTAATAACACAGAGCTTAGTCCTAAAAAATTAGTGCGATAATAGCTATTTCAGAAAATGATTGTTGCTATACTGCAATAATCATTTCAAAAACACACCAAATAGTTATAATATAACAATACCCTTCCACCTTTTTAGCAGGTCAAAATGAAAAATTGGGAAGCCATGGAAGCCTTTGTTGAAGTTGTCCGCCAAGGGAGTTTTTCTGGTGCGGCCAGTAAACTGGGTGTTTCAGCCTCACACATCAGCCGCTTGGTTTCTCAACTAGAAACAGACCTTGGCACGACATTATTATTTCGTACCACAAGACGAATCCGTTTAAGTGAATCTGGCGAGCTCTATTATCAACATTGTCGAGATTTACCCAGTGCACTGAGCAGTGCCGAAGAAGTGATTTCGTCGCTCAATCAAGCGCCTATTGGCAGTTTTAAAATGACCTGTGCCACGACATTTGGTGAGCGTTATATCGCACCTTTAATGAATGATTTTTTATTAACTCATCCAAAAATAGAGCTGGATTTTCATCTCACCAATCGCCCAGTAAATTTAATCGAAGAAGGCTATGATCTGGCCATTCGCATGGGGTCAATGAAAGATTCCAGTCATCTATCCCGACGTTTATGTAATCGCGTTGAATATCTTTGTGCCTCACGAGAATATATTGATCAGCACGGCATGCCGCATACATTGGCAGAATTAAACAAACACCGATGTTTAACTGGCTCAAAAAATCATTGGGAGTTCCAGCAAAACGGCCAGCGTAAAGAAGTCAAAATACATGGGCAACACAGAAGCAACTCAGGCGTGGCGTTATTAGATGCGGTTAGAAAAGGCTTAGGCATCGCTCAATTACCAGATTATTACGTTAAAGACGACCTCGCTTCGGGAAAGTTAATCGCCCTTTTGCCTCAATACCAATATCCTTATAGTGGCGTTTGGCTGGTATACCCCAAAGCTCGCCAAGCTTCTCCTAAACTGGCAGCCGTGTGCGATTATTTAATCCATTGTTTTGCTGATAACACAACGTTTGCATAACGTTCTTTTTACGTCATTCGTTTTTTAGCTATTTGTTTTTAGGTATGCGCTTTTTAAAATCATGCAAACGGTATATACATACTCTTTGTATGGTTTTTCTTGATATTATATGAAGAGATAGGTAAATTCCCCGCCAAATAATCGCCAGTTCTTACTTTATGACGTACAAAAAAAACAGCATTTATCTACTTTTTATTTGCTGGTTTACCTACTTCACTGTTCCCGCCATAAATAGCATTGGTGTATTCAATGGCGTTTATGTCATGTTATGCGTCACCAGAGGTGTGATGATTCATGATATCAATCCGCCCGTATCGAATTCTGCCCATCTTCATCATTCTGATCCTCACGCTCATCATCACATGGTCTCGCACGCTGACCACCAAATGAGTCACAGCTCTCATGCTCAGCATATGAGCTTAAGCAGCTCGGAACCTCAAGATCAAAGCGCAGAAGATCACGAAGCCGAAGGCTGTCCTTGTATCCACTTTTCTTTTGATACGACACTGTTTCTTGCTGAAGAAGCTCGTTTTATCAAACACTTAGAATCCATAGTCGATACTTTTCATGTTTCGCCTATTACGGCTGTCTATGCCGCTCAAGCCAGAGGCCTACCTACCTTTCATGGAACATTTCATTTATTAGAACAACTCACTTAATGCCCTTACTGAGGTTTGGGCATGGTGTTTACTTATACCCAAACCTTACAAGGATCATTACATGTTTGGTTCAAAACCTTTTTATATGTCAGTTTGGCGCTGGCACTTTTTCGCTGGTCTTTATGCGGTGCCTTTCCTCATTATGCTGGCGGCTACTGGCTTAATTATGTTGTACGCGCCTTTGATAGAACGCGCTCAAAACCTTGACCTCTATGAAGTTGAGGCCGTTTCTGCAACACCTATCTCTTATGAAGAACAATACCAACTGGTGCAAAAAACGTATGCTGGCAGCACCATTTCACGTTTCTATTTACCCGCTGCGCCAGAAGAAGCCACTCGCTTTCAAGTGAAAACAGATGGCGACACTCGTCAAGTGTTTGTTGACCCTTATAAAGGGGAAGTTTTAGGCGATCTGGATATGAACAGCGCATTAGGCGTTTGGGCGGAAAGCACGCACGGCACTTTCATGGCGGGAGATACAGGAGAAAGACTGATCGAGATTGCGGCCAGTCTTACGGTTCTTCTTATATTGACCGGTGTGTTTCTGTGGTGGCCTGCCAAAGGCGAATCGAAAATCAAAGCGGCAACCACGATCAGCAGAAAAGGCGCTCGCCCTTTTTGGAAAGACCTTCACAGTGTGATTGGTGTTTGGGTCGCTGTTATTTTGCTCTTCTTCTGTATTTCTGGTTTAGCTTGGGCAACGGTTTGGGGTGGAAAACTTACTCAAGCATGGAGTACTTTTCCAATGGAAAAGAGAGCATCAAGCGTATCTTCTACTTTGACTCATGAAGACTTAAACATAGAAGGTCTAAAGGAAATACCTTGGGCTCTTGAACAAGCACCACTACCTGAGTCGACATCACATGGCGCGGTTAGTATTACACTTGACCGTGTTGTAAAAGACGCAAAAGAAATGGGGTTCACTCAGTTCCAAGTCAGCTTCCCTAAAGATGAAGTCGGCGTGTATACCGCTTCTGCCAGCACGATGAGTAAAGACATCGAAAATGCATGGGACGATAGAACCGTTCACTTTGATCGTTATTCTGGCTCTGTTTTAGCGGATGTGGGTTTCATGGATTACAACTGGTTCGCTAAATCCATGGCGGCTGGCATTGCGCTTCATATGGGACTTTTCGGGCTTTGGAATTTAATCGCCTCAACGATTTTTGCTTTGTCTGTTATTACCTTGTGTGTTTCAGGTGTCGTCATGTGGTGGAAACGCCGCCCTAGCGCACGCTTTGCCTTGTCTCCACCGCCAATGCCAAACAACCTTGCTCGCTGGAAACACGCGGTTTGGTTCTTGTTGCCTATTTCGCTTTTCTTTCCATTAGGCGCTGCCACCATCGTGGTGGTATTAGTCTTGGATGCGATTACAGGTTTGGTTGCGCCGAAGTTACGCCAATTCTGGGCTTAAGAGCTTCAGCTATTTAGCGTAACGCCCTAACAGGCAAAAGACCGTCTTCTATAAAAAGTAGGAGGCGGTTTTTTATGTGTTTTATGTTTAAATACAGTCCATATTAATGAGTAAGTGAGCACTATGTTTTCCCAAGAAGATCTCATCCAAGTTGCCCGTCAGACTATGCCTTTTGGTAAGTATCAAGGTCGTGTTTTGGTCGATTTACCTGAAGAATATTTACTGTGGTTTGCCAATAAGGGTTGGCCAAATGGTAATTTGGGCCAATGGCTGCAACTGGCCTTGGAAATCAAAATCAATGGATTAGAAAAGTTGGTTGACCCATTGCGCCAACCTTCTGAAGAGAAAAAAGGCGACACTAAGGCAAAAGTACATATTCGGTTTGACGACTGAGTGAAACCACTAGCGACGGTAAAAAAGCACGCCGCTCTCTTCTTTCTCAATAACAAAACCCAAACGCTCAGCCACTTTCATGGATGCCATGTTGTCTTTTTTCACTTGGGCTGTCAGTGGTTGCTGGAAGGTGTCTATCAATTTCGACAGCATTTTATGCGCGACTCCTTGCCCCCGAGCTTCTGGGGCAACGGTCCAAGAAAGCTCCCATCCGTTGTCTTCTTTATCGGCTCGACAGGTTCCAACGAGGTTTCCATCTAATTCCGCCACCCACAAACGTCGCTGCTCTGGCTTCTTTAAAGATGACTCAAGCCAAGCAAGATGATTCTCTAGAAGAATTTCGTCGGTATTGTGTGACGCGGCGCGTGTTTGAGGGTCATTACGCCAAGCTAACAATATCTTTGCATCTGCCAGTGTCGCGGTTCGTAGATTCAGTGTGTTTGTCATATATGCCCACAAAAAATAGTGTCTTCTTTCAAACAGTATACCTGTTTACTTGCGTTTGCCGATATCTTAGCAGAGTAGAGAGGTGATTTTTAAAGAGTTCAAAATTGATTTCAAAAGAGTTCAAAAGTGGCTTTTAAAAAGGTATAAATTACTTAACACCCTATTTATTACGAAGAGGAAACAAGCTCATGGAAATCCGAGTGGATGATTTATCAGGCCCTGAAGTACGACAATTACTAACCGAGCATCTCGATGACATGTACGCCACTTCTCCAGAAGAAAGTGTTCATGCTCTTGACCTAAGTGAACTTCAACACCCTCACATCACCTTTTGGACAATTTGGGAAGATAATAAATTATTAGGTGGTGGAGCACTGAAGCAATTGGGCAATCAAGAAGGCGAAATAAAATCCATGCGCACAACCGAGGCGGCTCGCGGCAAAGGTGTTGCTTCCATATTACTCAAACACATATTAGAAACAGCCAAACAACAAGACATTAAAAAAGTTAGTTTAGAAACAGGCACACAAGACTTCTTTGCGCCCGCTCGCAAACTCTACGCCAAACACGGCTTTGAAGAATGCGGCCCTTTCGCTGATTATCAGCTCGATCCGCACAGCGTATTTATGAACAAACTTCTATAGCGGTTTTATCGCCCTGCCGCTCATACAAATAGCAATTATCCATGACAATTGAGCCGTCTTTTTCTTTTTATCTGTACATGCTTCTATTATTAAAAGAAGGATAAACTGCCTTTAATTACTATCCATCACTCGAGATAAAGAAGCTCCATCATTCGAGACAAAGAGGCGAGAAAATGAAGACCATTGGAATTATTGGCGGAATGAGCTGGGAATCGTCCGTACTGTATTACAAAACCATCAATGAACTGGTTAAGGAACGCCTCGGCGGATTGCACTCAGCTAAAGTGGTGTTATCCAGTGTCGACTTTGCTGAAATCGAGCGATTACAACATCAAGGAGATTGGACATTATTAGGCAAAATGCTCGCCGAAGAAGCGAAACGTTTAGAACTCGCTCAGGTCGATTTTATTGTCATTGCGACAAACACCATGCACAAAGTCGCGGATGTTATTCAAGATGCGATTAAAGTTCCCTTATTGCATATCGCTGACGCCACAGGAAGAAAACTCAAAGAACACGAACATAAAAAGGTCGGCTTTATCGGTACTCGCTATTCTATGGAAGACGACTTCTATACTAAACGCCTTGAAGCTTCCTATGGTTTGGAAGTGATCACGCCATCAAAAGCAGATCGCGACGAGATACACAGGATTATTTATGAAGAACTATGCCTTGGAAAAATCCTCCCAGAATCAAGGAGAATCTATATTGATATCGTCAACCGTCTCCAAGCTTCCGGCGCTGATGCCGTAATAGAAGGCTGTACTGAAATTACGTTGTTATTACAGCAAGAACACGTGTCTGTACCCTTATTCGACACCACTTATATTCACGCTGAATCTGCTGTGAATGAAGCTCTTGAATCAATCTAACAGGCATAAAAAAGCCAGCTCAAGGCTGGCTTATCTCAAAACTTGGAAAAGGGAGTAACCAAATTCTGAAACTCTTTTAACGAACTACAATCCACCGTTTGTTAATTTAGCGGGATCAAGCAAAGCAATTAACTCATCTCGACTTAAGTCCGTTTGCTCTTCTGCAACATCCACTACTGGGCGTTTTTCTCGATACGCTGTTTTCGCAATTTCAGCCGCTTTGCCATAACCAATGATTGGGTTCAGGGCCGTGACAAGAATTGGATTGCGATGTAACGCTTCATTTAGCTTATCTTCGTTTACTGTCAGTGTTGTGATCGCATTATCAGCCAGAAGTTGACCGCTGTTTGCTAGCAGTTTGATACTACTCAGCAAGTTTTTGGCGATCATGGGTAACATAACATTCAATTCAAAATTGCCAGATTGTCCACCAATAGTAATCGCCGCGTCATTCCCAATAACTTGTGCCGCTACCATGGCAGTGGCTTCAGGAATCACTGGATTTACTTTCCCCGGCATAATAGATGAACCAGGTTGTAACGCTTCTAACGTAATTTCACCCAATCCAGCTAATGGGCCAGAGTTCATCCAGCGTAAATCGTTGGCAATTTTTATATAGGTGACAGCCACAGCTTTCAACTGACCAGACAAGGCAACGGCTGTGTCTTGTGAACCAATGAGGGCAAAAAAGTTTTTCCCAGGTTCGAAGGCAACTTTGGTTAAGTCAGACAGCTCTTTCGCAAATAACGCTGCAAATTCAGGATGCGCATTAATACCTGTTCCAACTGCCGTACCACCTTGTGCGAGCTGTGATGTTTTGCTTTCTAGGTATTTAAGGTTATCAATATTGCCTTGTAATTGTGCAGCCCAAGCATGAAAGGTTTGATCCAAACGCACTGGCATGGCGTCCATTAAGTGAGTTCGGCCCGTCTTGGTAAAGCCGGCTAGAGAATCACCTTTTTTAATAATGGCTTGTTTTAAATATTCCAATGCAGGAAGTAAGTGTCCTGTTAATTCTAATGTGGCGCTCACATGAATGGCACTGGGAATGACATCGTTACTGCTTTGTCCAAAGTTCACATGGTCATTCGGGTTAATATCCAAACCATGGTATTTGGTTGCTAAAGTCGCAATGACTTCATTAGCATTCATGTTTGAACTAGTACCGGAACCAGTTTGGAACACATCCACAGGGAAATGATGCATTAAGCTTTTGGCGTTTAGTAAATCATCACAAGCATTTTGAATAGCCGCCGATTGTTCTGGTGTAATGCACTCTAAGCTCTGGTTAGCTCGTGCAGCGGCAGCTTTGATTAAAATAAGAGAGCGAATAAAGGCTTCTGGAAGCGGCTCATTACTGATGGGGAAATTGTTGATTGCTCTTTGAGTTTGCGCGCCATACAAAGCGTCTTCAGGTACATGTAATTCACCCATGCTGTCTTTTTCAATACGCATTTTCATTCTAATGATGTGTCCTTATTGTTAGTAAGAAGAAATAAAGTAATGGCTCAAAGTACGCAGACTGTGCTCCATTTTGAAATAGCTTCTGGCATCTTGATACGTCACGATTAAGCGTTTTAGCTGTGATAAAGGTAAGTACACTTTATCAAGGCAAGTTTGACGCCAGTGAGGAGGAAGGCTGGTATCGCAAACAGTATCAAGCAAGACGTTAAAGGCCCGTTGATGCAATGATGTGGCATCAGGAATGCTCAAGCGCTCAGCGTATTCTGTTGTTAGCGTTAGGTAATGATCAAGAATCTCTGGCGAGTCTGCACACTGACCCGCCTGAATGGTTTGTTCAAGTACTGAGAATGGCACTAAATAGCGAGTCATTGCTTTCTCCTTTCAAACATATAAATGATAACTATTATCAATATGTACTTATAAGGAAGTTCTGTCAAGCTAGTTGATAACGATTCTTATTAATTTTTATTTTTTTGATTCTCCATCATTTTTTCATACAAAAAAGCCTCTGCTACGATAAACGCAACAGAGGCTTTCTCTAACTCTATAAATACTAGTGGTGATGTCCGCCTACACCGTGTGCATGACCGTGGGCAATCTCATCATTGGTTGCGTCACGAGTCTCAACAATCTCAATATTGAATGTAAGATCTTTTCCTGACAATGGGTGATTTAAGTCAACCGTTGCATGCTTCAGGCCGGCTTTGATGATGGTTACCTGACGCATGCCTTTGTCTGTTTGTACCATAGCAACCATACCTGGCTTCCAACGCTTCGCGCCTTGTAAGTGCTTGATTGGCATTTGCTGTGTGCGATCTTCATGGCGCTCGCCATAAGCTTCAGCACAAGGCACTGTTACTTCAAATTCATCACCCACGTCTTTGCCTTCCATTGCTTTTTCCAGTCCCGGAACAATGTTGCTGTGACCGTGAAGGTACGCAGCAGGGTCATTACCTGCGGACGTCTCAATCAAGTCTTCTCCATGACGTAATGTGTAGTGAAATTGAACAACTTGATTATCTGCAATCGGCATAGGGTTTCCTCTATTCTTCATTCTGGGAGAGAGCATTACTGCTCATTTTAGCGCAGCATTATAAAGGCAACCTAGGAACTTAACTAGAAAATAGAGAGCTCTAGGGATTCTTCTTTAATAATAATGTCTTTCACCAACGCCCCGGCTGCTTTTTCAAATGGCGAATGGTTCAGAACATACACAGGGTACTTAGCAAAATGCTGAGCCAGCGCTTGCTCCAAATCGCCATGCAAAGACCCTAGTGTTGAACGTAACATTTGCTCACTAAAAGTAGAGCCTTGTATATCTATTTTTGTGATTTTCGGGCCAACTAAATAGAGCTTATCGCCTTCAATACGAACGCCAGATTCAAACGATGGGCGAACCACAGTCGTCAATGAAAACTCTTGACCAAATGCCGTTAACGTCCCTTTTAAATCACTCACTAAATCGACAATAACCAAGCCACCATCACGGGCGTTGAAATCTATGTCCGCTTCTGTCACCAACAAATCCAAGTTCAAAACATTACCATCAATGTTGAAGGTAATTTTGTTCTGTTGTGATTCTTCAAGCTGCTTTTTAACCTCTTGATTGACTTCCTCTTCACTTACTAAAAAGCTATTACAGCCGCTTAACAATAAAGTGCTTGCCAATAAAGTCAGTGTTAAAGCTTGCTGAAAGGTCTTCATTTACTTGCCTCACTCGATTTACTCTGTCGGTTCCAATTGGCATTACGTTCTTCATACCAAAACCGCATGAAGTCTTCTGTCACCTTTTGCTCAATACCTACGGCTTCTTCTGTTGGGCAGAACAAAGACACAGTGAATATGTTGTAACCCTCTGGCGTCGTCGTGATTCGAACCCGAGGTTCAGGACCTGAAATTTTAATGTCTAAACGCTTTTCAATTAAGCTGTTGTAGCGAATCGCTACTTCATGGAAATGTTCACTGTATTCGCGAATTTTTTCCAAGATCTGTTCTTTAATCACAAATAAATTCACATCATCTGTATTTCGTGAAATGGAGAAATTATGAGTAACATAACGGCGCATATAGTTCAGGTTTTGCACAGTATGAACCAGCAAAACACTGTTCGGCACTACGGTAGTACGACCCGTATAAGAATAACTTCCGCCTTTTAAATCGACTTCAAACAGAGTCGTAGAAAGCCAATCGCTGTCGGTGACCTCACCTTCATAATTAGCAATACGAATCCAATCACCTACTTGATAAGGTCTTGTACTGGCACGGTAAAAAGCACCCACAATACAAGCGATAAACTCTTTCGTGGCGATAACCAGCGCCACCATAAATGCCGCGATTGAAATGGCGATATTTTGGAGTTCAGATGACCAAATTAATATAAAACCAACCACTAAGAAGAGATTGAAAATATTATCTACCGTGTTAATTCTCTGGCGCTTTTTATCGTGTTCTATATTCTGATTTAAACGAATCAGACGTTTTGTATAGCGTCTTACAATGTAAAAAAGCAGTGCCCAAGCTACTGTTAACGTCACTTCAATATGTTCAGTTACGACAGAAAAATCCAATTGGGATAAGTCGAATTGCATAAAAACCATTTCCTTTATCAAGAGCGCCACTTTAACAATCATTGGCAAAATCAACAAACAAAAGCATTGGACAATAAGGAAAATAATACTGTATATTTATACAGTATTATTTTCCGGAGATGGATTATGCCTGTAATTACTCAATATGTTGTAGAACGTGATGGAATTGAAAAAATGACTTTTATTTCGAAAGCGGAAGCTGATGCCTACGATAAGCTTTTGGACACAGCCGAAGGGCTTTATGAAGTCTTGGACAGCAGCTCTCTTATGGATGACTCAACCCAAGTTGAAGCCTTATCCATGTACCTTGCAGAGAATAAAGACTCTCTTCTAGATATATTGGGGCCGAAAAAGAAAGCTCGACCAAACACGAAAAAGTCCAATGATAAAAATGTAGAAAAGAACACACAGCTCGACTTAGCCGATGCAGCACCTAAAAAGCCGTTAGAAGACTTAATCATAGAACCCGATGAAGAAAGCTTCTATGAAGAAGAGGAAAATACTGTCATATTCGATCAAGACGATACCAGTGATTTCGTAGAAAGTGATGCCGCCTAGGAATAAAACTTACAAATAAAAAAACGGAATGTGTACAAAGCCCATTAAAAGGTTCATATTTTGAACGAATTAGTAAATAATTAGCAAATAAAATGAACAGTTGTATTTTAATAGGGATAAAAAATGTACCTCGCCGTCATATTGATTCTTTTAGTGGGCTTCAGTCTATGCTCTATGTATTACATTTATACATACAGAGGCAGCGTTCGATACGCCAACTGGACTGAATATTTACGAAAAGGTTGGCCGATTTTTGCACCACTTAACTGCTTGCTGTATTTGTTTTCACCTAAAGCTGTCCGTCGCCCAATTATTGATACCTTGCAATACAAAGAGCTTGATGAGCTACGAGCTAATTGGGAAGTAATACGAGATGAAGCATTAGCTCTACAAAAGGAAGGAGAGCTAGAAAGTATCAATACTCTTGGTTCAGATGCCTATTATGACGTTGGCTTTAGAACCTTCCATAAATACGGGTGGCGTAAGTTTTATTTAAAATGGTATGGCTACTCCCACATTTCCGCTCAGAAGAGCTGTCCTAGAACAGTCGAGATTCTCAGTAAGATCAAAAACATTAATGGTGCCATGTTTGCTTACATGCCAGCCAACTCAGAACTTACTCGTCACCTTGACCCTGTTGCTTGTTCGCTACGTTATCATTTGGGACTAGAAACCCCGAACAGTGATGACTGCTTTATTAATATCGATGGAGAGCAGTACTCATGGAGAGATGGAAAAGACCTTTTGTTTGATGAAACCTATCTGCATTTCGTCAAAAACAATACAGAAGAAAGTCGCCTTATTTTAATGTGCGACTTTAACCGCCCCGTCAATCCATTAGGAAAACTGATTAACCTCAGCTACAAACTGCTAATGCGAGCTTCCGTTGTGCCTAACACTCATGAAGACAAAGGCGGTTTAGCCAATCAAATATTTAAGTCTATGGCACCACTTCTACAAAAAAGCAAAGAGCTTAAGAAAACCAACAGAAAAGCTTACAAGCGTCTCAAGTACCTTATCAACACACTGATCCTGCTCGTTTTAGTGGGTGTTTTTGCTGGCGTCATTCAACTTTTCTCGTGGCTATTTTTCTAAAATAATATTTTTTTTCAGCTATAGCGCCTCCCATTTAACACACTTAAATGGGAGGCTTTGTTCCCGCTTATTACATCTTTTTCATGACTTCTGGTTTTCCCTTTATTTCTTGTTTCGGTTATTCATCGATAGCAGAGAAGCGCTACATATGGCGTATACTAAGCCTCTAAATTGCTTATCTCTTTTCTCCCTAGGATCATGAATGAAGCCTGTTGCTGCCACGCTTGGCGTTCTTCCATTTTACCTAAGTTAGGAATGTGGCGGTTCAGATCGCACGCCACATAAAATGAACTTCCACCCTCTTCCACCAGCCAAGTGCAGACGAACATTGCTCACAATGCGTATTTTCAAATAACACGGTTTGACCACATTACTAACAACTGAAAATTTTCATAGGATTCCTGCCATTAAAAAAGAGGTCTTAAAAAAGCCCAAGGGCGGGATATAAACAGATTTGAGACTTACAATTGCACCTTACTAGGATCATAGTTTAAAGTAGATAAAACACCTACCTATTACTCATTTCTGTGGGGCTTTCTCATTTTATTCAAATACTGAGACAAAACATTGCCGAAGAATCCGAACAAAAATTTCACCACCATTTCTGATGTTGCCAAATACGCTAATGTAGGAAAGACAAGTGTTTCTCGCTATCTAAATGGCGAACAAAACAAGTTATCGAAAAAGCTTCAAGAGAAAATTGAAGACGCCATCGCTCATTTAGATTTCCGTCCGAATCATTCCGCTCGGATGTTACGAGCCGGTCATTCGAAACTCATTGGACTTATGTTTGCCGATGTCACCAACCCTTATTCTATTGATGTATTAAAAGGAATAGAGCACGTTTGTCGCCAAGAAGGTTACATGCTGATGGTGTGTAACACGGATAATGAAAAAGATTTACAAGACAGTTATCTAAACTTATTAGAAGCACATCGAGTAGACGGCATAATCGTCAACATCGCAGCTATGGCGCCAAAACAGCTCGACAACTTGGCAAAGCTTACTTGTCCTCTTGTCTTGGTTGACCGCATTAACACCTCACTTGGGTTTGATTCCGTCGGTTTGAATAACGAAGCCGCCGCCAAACAAGCATGCGAACATCTGTTATCCAAATCCTATGAAGACATTTTGGTCATCACCGAGTCTCTTACTATTGAGCCTCGTCGTGCACGAGCTGACGCTATTCAAGCTTTCGTTGAAGAACACGAAAACATGACCTGCGACATTGTGGAAACAGACAAAATGAGTGAGCCTTGTATGAGCTCAACAATTAACGATTTTTTACAAGCAAACCCAAATCGCAAAAAAGCCATTTTTACCACCAATGGAGTTGCCACTATGAGCGCGGCAAAAACACTGAAAAAGCTGAACATTAAAGCTGGCCAAGATATTGGGTTAATTGGAATAGATGATCCTGAATGGGTGCAATTGTTTGAAGGTGGTATAACCGTCATGCGTCAACCTACACAAGACATTGGGCAAACCGCCTGCAATCGACTTTTGACGCGTATTCAAGGTAATAGCGAACCAACACAGCACATCAAGTTGGCAGCGGAATTGGTTATTAGACAATCAACATAGAACGGATTTCGCTGTTTTTGGAATCGGTTCCATGCTATCTTCTTGATCAAAATATAACAGGTCAACAAGAAATGACCTCGATGACAGTAATAATAAGATAGGAATAAAAAACATGGCGCAAAATAACCAAGCACAATCTTTTGTAACACTCGGTGAAGCAATGGGATTGTTCGTTGCTAAAACACCAGGAAAACTAGCTGATGTTGAAGAATTTACTCGCTATTTAGCCGGTGCAGAAGTCAACGTTGCTATCGGTATGGCTCGCCTTGGCTTCGAATCTAACTATGTTAGTAAAGTCGGCAAAGATTGCCTTGGTGAATTTATTCGTAATGCAATCGGCAAGGAAGGCATCAAAACAGATTCCATTTCTGAGACCTCAGAAGCGCCTACTGGCTTTATGATGAAAAGTAATCAAACTGACGGCAGCGACCCTCTTGTTGAATATTTCCGTCGCAACTCAGCCGCTTCTACATTAAATGCTGGCGATATTAATGCCTCTCTTTTCACTGCGAATACACACCTACATTTAACCGGTGTTGCTGCTGCCGTTTCTGATTCCACAAGAGAAGCCATTCGACAAGCTCTAACTTATGCAAAAGCACAAGGTTGTACGATTACATTCGATACAAACCTACGCCCTACTCTTTGGCCGAACCAAGAAACCATGGTAGCCACCATCAACGAATTTGCTTTCGCCAGTGACATTATTCTTCCTGGTATCGAAGAAGGCAAAATCCTAGTCGGTAGCGAAGACCCTGAGACTATTGCTGATTTCTACATCAAAAACGGCGCAAAAATCGTTATCGTAAAACTCGGTAGTGCCGGTGCGTACTACAAAACAGCCGAAGGCGAATCTGGCACTGTTGCAGGCTTTAAAGTAGAAACAGTGGTCGATACTGTCGGTGCAGGCGACAGCTTTGCAACTGGCGTTATCTCAGCATTGCTTGATGGCAAAAGTGTTGAAGAAGCGGCCCGTCGTGGCAACTTATTTGGCTCTCTTGCTGTACAAGTTCGTGGCGATAGCGAAGGCTTGCCAACTCGTGAAAAGCTTAATGAGTTAGAACAAGCTTAATACGATGAAAAAGAAGGTCCTTTTATACAAAAGGATTCCTGAGCAACCGCTTCAGCGGCTTAAAAATCTATTTGAAGTTTCTTTCTTTGATGGAATTAATGAGTCAAATAAAAGCGCATTTCTCGATGCGCTTGCTGAAGCGGAAGGCCTTATTGGCGCTAGCACTAACATGAGTTCGGATATATTAGGTCAAGCACCTCGTTTAAAAGCGGCCTCCACTATTTCAGTGGGTACTGATCAATATGATTTACCTTATTTAAGCAGCCGTAATATCCCATTGATGCACACGGCCAATGTGTTAAATGACACCACAGCCGATACAATATTCGCACTCATCATGTGTACAGCACGACGCGCTGTCGAATTGGCTAATATGGTAAAAGAAGGTCGCTGGAACAGAAGCATAGATGAAACACTGTTTGGCATAGACGTTCATGGTAAAACACTCGGTATTATCGGTATGGGCCGCATTGGTTATGCCTTAGCAAAACGCGCCCACCTTGGCTTCGATATGCCAATTCAGTACTGTAACCGAAACCAAAGAGAAGATGCTGAACGAGATTTCAATGCCTCTTATGTGGATATGGAATCTTTGCTCAAAACATCGGATTTTATTTGCGTATTGACACCACTTACCGAGGAAACAAAAGGTTTAGTTGGTGAAAATGAGTTTGCCATGATGAAAAATAGCGCCATCTTCATCAATGCATCACGAGGTAAAGTTATTGACGAAGCGGCTCTTATTAACGCTTTATCTCAAGGCGTAATTAGAGCGGCTGGCTTAGATGTTTTTGAGATAGAACCTCTGCCTGCTGACTCTCCTTTGCGCAATCTAGATAACGCGGTTTTGTTTCCGCATATTGGCTCAGCCACCACAGAAACTCGACTAAAGATGGTGAACTGCGCCATAGACAATTTAGTGCATGCGCTGGATGGTGATATATCAAAAAACTGCGCGAATAAAAAACAGCTAAACACAACGAAACAATAATTCTAAAATGACGACTCGGTCTCACCGAGTGACACCATTATTGAGAAGAGGACAACCATGTCTAAAGATAAATCTTTTGATGCCATTAAAGCGATCAAATTAGAAAACGATAAGTCAGCTGGCAACCTTGTTGATGTCATGCCTATCAAAGTTCAAGAAGCGGATATCGACCTTTCTTTTCTTGATAATTTAAGTGTGGAACACCCACGTTTATTAGTCCAAAGCAAAGATCTAGATGCTTTTAAAAGCAAGCTAAAAGCGGACCCAAGCTACTGCAAATTTGACGCGTTCATGAGCAATTCAACGAACAAGTTTTTAGACACCTCCCCTTACGCAGAGCCACAACCTTATCCAGAAGAAACGGTTGGTAAAGCCTCTTTGTGGCGCCCTTTCTGGCGTCAAATGTACGTTAGCTGCCAAGAAGCATTTAACGCTACACGTAATTTGTCTATCGCGGGCATTGTATTAGAAGACAAAGCGATTATTGCCAAGGCAAAAGCATGGACATTGCAGCTTGCGTCGTATGACCCTGAAGGCGTAACGTCTCGTGGTTACAATGATGAAGCGGCTTTTCGTGTTATTGCAGCCATGGCTTGGGGCTATGATTGGTTACACAGCTACTTTTCAGAAGAAGAGCGTGAAACCGTAAAGAAAGCCTTAATTGTTCGCCTTGAAGAAATCATGCACCACTTAGAAGTGACTGTGGATTTATTAGCCAATCCATTAAACAGCCACGGTGTGCGCAGTATCAGTTCGGCCGTGATTCCAACTTGTATTGCTCTATACAATGAGTATCCAAAGGCTCGTGAATACATCGAATATGGCATTGAGTACTATGCGAAACATTACCCACCATGGGGTGGCCAAGATGGCGCATGGGCGGAAGGCCCAGATTACTGGAACACTCAGATGGCGTTCCTTGGTGAGTCTTTTGATCTACTGAAAAGCTACACCTCAATCAACATGTTCAACAAAGAATTCTACAAGAACACTGGCGACTTCCCTCTTTACTGTATGCCTGTTCACTCTAAGCGCGCGAGCTTCTGTGATCAGTCTAGTATCGGTGATTTCCCGGGGTTGAAACTGGCTTACAACATCAAGCATTTTGCGGGTGTGAATAACAAGCCTGAATACATTTGGTACTACAACCAACTTAAAGCACGCGATACAGAAGCGCATACTAAATTCTACAACTTCGGTTGGTGGGACTTTGGTTATGATGATTTGCGTTTTGACTACCTATGGAACGACATGCCAGAAGTAGCGCCGTCTAATGAGCCTTTGTTAAAAGTGTTCCCTATCACCGGGTGGGCGGCTTTCCATAGCAACATGACAAACCGTGACGAGCACATTCACATGGTTTACAAATGTAGCCCATTTGGTTCTATCAGCCACTCACACGGCGATCAAAACGCTTACACTTTGCATGCTTTTGGTGACACATTGGCAGCAATTACTGGGTATTACGGTGGGTTTGGTGTCGACATGCACATCAAATGGCGTCGTCGTACTTTCTCAAAAAATCTACCGTTGTTTGATGGTAAGGGTCAGTACGCAGAAAACACCACATCTAAATTCGAAGGTGAGCACCAAGATCGTTACTGTATCGAAGCGGGCGGAAAAATCAGCGATTACGATACAGAATCCGAAGTATTGTTTGTCGAAGGTGATGCATCCACTTCTTACCAGTTCCACAACCCAGACCTAGAAAGCTACAAACGTAAAATCTGGTTTGCGAAAGGCAAAGTTTTTGTCATGCGTGATACAGCGACGATGAAGGTTGAGCAAGATCTAACTTGGAACCTACATACAACGTTTGGTACAGAAACAGCAAAAGACGCTTTCCAGATCATTGGTGAAAACGCGGTGTTAGACGTGTCATTCATTAACGATTGCACAGACAATCTATTGTCGATTGAAAATGTAGAAGGCTTCGGTGAAGTTGACCCAGCGGAGTACAAAGATTTAGACGTTCACCGCCATGTGGAAGCGAAATTCAAAGCGAAGAAAGAGCACAACATTCTTACTTTGCTTGTGCCAAGTAAGGCTGGACAAGCTAAAACGGAAGTGACTCACAAACTAGTTGGTGACCAACTAGAGCTTACCATTGATGGTGAGACAGTAAGCATTCAGCTTTAATTATTGAGTAATATAAAACTCGAAAAGCCACTTCAAATGAAGTGGCTTTTTTTGTGACCACAGTTTGCTAAACAGCGAAGTAATTCTAGATAAATTATTTTACTTTTTATCATGATGATTTTTTACAATAATCAACTAAAACGGCATCAATGATGACATGAATAATGATGGGCTTGTGAACGCTTTTATTCAGCATACGGCATGATTAAAGCATGAAGAAGCTAACTTCAAGCCTGCTTCTTTGATTAATCGAGAGCAGCCTTGTTCTTAAATTTCTAACAACATAAAAACGATAATGAGAAGCAAACTAAAAGACACGCCTTGCCAAAACATCACTGGGTTGCGCTGTATAAGTGGCGGACGAGTACGGTTTAAAAAAGCTTTATTCGGATGATGCAAATCATAAACAAATTCCGATAAGGCTTCGTAGCGTTTTAAGGGGTTAATCTGCAAGGCTTTTTGCAAGGCATCATCGATCCATACAGGTAATTCAGATTCCTCATTAATCAAGCTTGTGTATTGAATTCGACGTTGCGCCGAAACGCTTCTCGCCTGAGCAATGCTCGTACTGTAAGGAAATTTATTCCCTGATAACATTTGATAAGCAATCACTCCAAGTGCATAAATATCTGATTTCACGGTTCCTGCTTGCCCTAAAAAATACTCTGGCGCTGAATAACGCATGGTACCTTTTAAGACTTCTTCCCCTTCTAAACTCGTCACACCGGCAATATAAGTAGAACCAAAGTCGATGATTTTTACCGTATTAGTATCATCAATCATGATATTCGCAGGTCGAATATCTTGGTGGATCATTTCTTGGCGATGGAACGCCTGTAAGCCTTTTGCTATCTGCGAAATAATATTACGTGTTTGCTCTAATGTTGGCTTAGGGTTGTCTATCATCCATTGGGCCAAAGACTTTCCTTCTAAATATTCTGTCACCACATACAAATAATTGCGTTTGCGTGTTGGCTCAATGGCTTTGACCACATGGGGGTTTGTAACACGCTTCGCGACCCAGTCTTCCATCATAAAGCTTTCAAGGTAAGCTGCATCGGATGCAAGCTCCGTAGAAGGTACTTTAATCGCAACGGTTTGTTCTGTATCGGGGTCTTTTGCGAGAAACACATGGCTTCGACTACTAACATAAATAGGCCGAATAATTTCGTAGCCGTCGAGCTCCATTCTGGCACTCAATGCAGGAGGCAATGGTAAACCTACTACTTGCTGTTGAACCTCTCCTAATAAATAGCTTGGCACATCATCCACTCGGACAATTTGAATACTTAAATTGTCATCACTGCCCGCTGCTAATGCCAATTGAACAATCTGTTCTGCCGCTTCATCTAGGCATTCGTAATCACTCATCGTGTTGAGAATTTGTGCATTGGAGACAAATTCATAAACACCATCTGTGGCTAAAATAAATTGATCTCCTTGGCTAATCGACATTGTGAGGTAATCACTTTCTAGGGTTTGATCGATACCTAATGCGCGAGTCAAATAACTCACATCCTCTGACACAATACGGCGATGATCTTGAGTCAGTTGCTCCAATGCAGACCCAACTACACGATAAACACGGCTGTCTCCAGAGTGAAAAACATGTGCACTATTCGATTTCAGAACCAAAGCACTAAAAGTACAAATATAACCT
Source organism: Marinomonas sp. 5E14-1 (assembly GCF_039939215.1). Classification (NCBI taxonomy): domain Bacteria; kingdom Pseudomonadati; phylum Pseudomonadota; class Gammaproteobacteria; order Oceanospirillales; family Oceanospirillaceae; genus Marinomonas; species Marinomonas sp. 5E14-1. Next base: position 24,502 of record NZ_JBDXMW010000011.1, read on the forward strand.
TTGTCTTTCTCGAAACGATAAGGGCTGTTTTTCGTTTGAGCGTATAGCCATGCGTTGATGGATTTAACCACTTTTTGACCAGACGTTTTCACTGACCAAGCATCGGATGTGCAATAGTAATCGCCAAGAAAGCTTTTAATCGCAGTTTGGCTGGCAATCTGACTTACCTTACTGGAGCTAATGCCATCAGCAATAGCAACGACAACCCCTTTTGCACTCAATAAAGGTTCCTGTGGGGTTTCACTGCCAAGGCAATCTTGATTAACCTCTTTTTTACCCTTATTAGTGGCACTACCAATACTCACACTCAGTGGTTTACTCATATTCTTCCCTATCTCACTATGCTTCAAGGTAAATGGCAAAACTAAGCTCTGTTCTCGTAGCCGTAAGCCTATTTCAGGACGAGACACTATTTCAGGACAAGACAACTAAAATAAAAAAGCCCTGTTACATAAGAACAGGGCTTTTATTCTAGACTAGCTCACAGAAAACATCTGGAACCGGCATCCATTCTAAACTTACAGCTCACGATTTTTAGACGTTTTAACATGGGTAAGATAAAGAGGTAGACCCACTAGAAGCAAACCACCAGCAAGGTTACCCAATACAGTTGGCAGCTCATTCCATACAAGGTAATCAACGAAAGTGAAATCACCACCCATGATCATAGAGAATGGGAATAGGAACATGTTTACAATTGAATGCTCAAAACCCATGTAGAAGAACAACATAACAGGCATCCACATCGCCGCCATTTTCGCACCAGCAGAAGTAGAGATCATTGCACCAACAACACCCATAGACACCATCCAGTTACACAACATGCCACGGATGAAAATAGTGAACCAACCTGACGCTCCATGTGATTGATAACCTAATGTACGAGATTCACCAATAGTACTTACTTTCGCAGCAATTGCGCCGCCATCGGTTTCATAGCCATAAGTAAAAATAAACGACATAAAGAATGCCGTCATTAAGGCACCAGCAAAGTTACCAATAAAAACCAGTCCCCAATTACGCAATACTTGGCTTGGAGTGACACCTGGACGCTTGTCAAACAATGCCAAAGGCACCAAAGTAAACACGCCGGTCAATAAATCGAACTTCATTAAATACAACATAATAAAGCCAACAGGGAACAACATGGCTCCTAATATTGCATTGCCGGTTAGGGTAATGACGGTAATAGCAAAGCATGCCGCTAAGCCAAGGATCGCACCCGCCATAAAAGCACGGATAAAAGTATCTTTTGTCGACATGTAAACTTTTTGTTCGCCTGAATCGACCATTTTAGTAACGAATTCACTTGGTTCTATATAAGCCATAAAGCCCTCTCTTCCTTATTTATTAAGTAAAACTATTAAGTACAGCTATTGAGAAAAATTATTTAATAATGAGCGTTTGTTACCAAGACTTATAAGGTAAAAACTTACCGTTTAAGGTCAAAACAACACGGTCACCTTTTGGATCTTCTTCTTTGTCCACTGACATAGAAAAATCAATCGCACTCATGATCCCATCACCAAATTTCTCTTGGATGACTTCTTTTAATGTTGGACCATATACACCGACCACTTCGTACAATCGGTATATCAAAGGGTCTTGAGGAATGGTTTCGTCCCATGTTTTTGTTGGATATTCCATTAATGCGGCTTTTGCAACATCTGGTAGCCCTAAAAAAGCGACTAACTTATCAGCGACTTCTTCTGTACAACTGTTCATCCCAAGACAAGCAGAAGTTACCCAAACGTCCGTCATACCAACCGCTTCTGCGATAGTTTCCCAAGTAAGATTTTTGCCTTTCTTGGCAGCAAAAATAGCTTCTGTAACATCAATTTTATTCATTTGCTTTCTTCCACAAAAGTAAAGTCAACCTTGAAGCACTCGTTGCATACACAAGAGCAACTCAACGCATAACGTCCCTACGAGCAAGGGGTCATCTGGCAACACAAAACTGTCATGACCACTAACGACAAGAATCATCAAGAGGAAGCTGAAGAGAATTTTTTAATAGAAGAAATCATACGGACAGACAAACGCCTACCTCACTAGATTCCTTCAAAAAGGAGACTAATCAGATACCACTGAGCGATTCAGTAGCGGGCGACGTTGCCATTAATGGTGTCGACCGACGCTGGTCAACAGGAAACACCAAATGGAGTAAAACCATATTAGTGCATCTAAGGTTGAGCAAAAGAAATGCCAAAAATTAAAAGAGAAAGGAATAACAATAAGAGATAATGCTTACCAGATTGATTAATAAAGAAATTTATTTCGCGCGTAAGCGACAGATAAGATTGCAGGAAAAGATAAAAAATTGTGAACAAGGCGTTTATCGCACTATGAAAAGGCGCAAACGATAATTATGTACAGATAAAGGTGCAAATAATTCAGGCCCAGCTATCTTTACTCAAAAAGAGTAATAGAAGAGACAACTGAGCCTGTGTTTTCTTATAACTTAAATTTACTAATCATATCGCCAAGTTTATCATTAATGGTTGAGATATGACGCACTTCTTCATGTTGGCCATTGCCAATGGTCGAAAGTTTCTCAACCATGCCATGGAGCTCCGTAATGTTCTCACTGATTGTTTGAATAACTTTGCTTTGCTCCGAAGAAGAGCTGGATATTTCTGCGTTCATATTATTTATTTCGATAATATGCCCACTCAATGTTTGTAAAATCTGCGACACAGACTCAGCCACTTCAACCGTTGTTTCACAGGTATTTTTTGTTTCTGCAATGGCAATAACGACACTGCCTGCTTCTTTCTGCAAACCGCCCAACGCTTGATCAATTTCTGTTGTGCTATCTTGTGTTCGGTTTGCCAGAGCACGAACTTCATCTGCCACGACAGCGAAGCCTCGACCTTGCTCACCCGCTCTAGCCGCTTCAATTGACGCGTTCAAGGCAAGTAAGTTGGTCTGCTCGGCAATGCCACCAATCACCTCAACAATGGATTGAATATTATTGGTTTCATTATCCATTTTCTTAACGTTTTCAGCTGCTTGCAAAATTTCTTCTGCAAGAGTACTAATTTTCGCTTGAGCTTGGGTTAAACGCTCATTAGCACTACTGCTGTTTTCTTTCGCTTCATTTGCTGACGACGCGGCAGACATTGAGTTATCTGCTACCTCTGCCGCTGAACTGGAAAGCTCTTCAACAGCGGCCACAATTTGCTCTGTTTCCGTTGCGTGCTGTGATAAAACAACGGAGTTCTCTTCACTCTTCTCGTGAATCTTCACCACTCGACCTGAAAGTTGTTCAGAAGCATTTCTTACCTCTTTCATCATGACTTGAAGCTGCTCGATAAAGCGGTTTATACCCAGTGCAATTTGACCGATATCGTCATTTGTATGCACTTCCAGACGCTGAGTTAAGTCGCCATTACCTTGAGAAAGTCCTGTAATTAACTCACGAAGAGACAAAATAGGTTTGTAAATCAAACGAAGAAGAAACAATAAAATCAGAACCGAGATGATTGCAGTTGAGGACAATATCCCAAGCAGCTGAGCGGTAGATTTTGCAACAGGAGCAAAAACCTTATCTCTATCAACAGCTACAAAGAAATTCCATTGCCCACCATTAATTAATGACATTTCTTTCACTAGGAATAATAAATTTTCCCCATCTACAACATGCTCTGCCACTAAATTCTCAGAGGCAAATAACTCACCGACAAAGCCATACATAGAGGAGCTTTTAATGTCTTCTTTTGGTACCACTGCATCAATTGTAGAGGCAATGATCAACCCACTCTTATCTGTAATGAAGCTTTTAATCCCACCTTCTTCCGAGATTTGCTCTAAGCGAGATTGAAGATTACTGAAACGAACATCAGCGGCTAATACGCCATTATTTACGGTATGAGATACCGCTAAGATAGGGTCACCACTTTTAGTAAAGAACGGTTTACTATGAGACAAACCAGATGTCGCTTTACCTTCTTGATACCAAGGGCGTGTTCTTGGGTCATATTTTGATGTGATACCGACACCGCCAGGAAACGTTTTTGACGAAGGCTTGGATACATAAGACGTACCATCTTCAAAGCCAAGGGTTAACTTAGAGATACCGCCAGCTTTTGCGGATGTCATCAAAACAGATGGGTAATCGCTCGGGCCATAACCTTTTTCAGTAAAATATTTAGATATCGCTGTTACCGCTTCTTCTGCTCGGTGAAATACAGATAAGATGCTATCAGCTTCTTCATTGACTAGGTAACGCAAATCATTCGTTACATTTTGTGTTACCTGATCTTTTATCATTTGATAAGAAAACAAGGCAGCAACAGAAAGGGAAAGCAATAATGCCAGTACAACGGAGACTATTAAGCTTCCTTTAAAACCTAAATTAAAACGGTGCATAATAATTGAACCTAATTATTTTTTAGACGAGGGGCGTATTTTAGACATTGCTAAGACAATAAGGAAGTATGAATGTTTTTTTATGTAAAAAATTGACCAAGATCAACGTTTATTAGTCTATCGCTTTCAGATTCCAAAAAGCTTTTACCAAAGGGCTGTGTAAATTTTTATCTAATGCAAACAAACCAATATTATAAGGAGTCAATTGTGGATGCACATCAAGCACCCTAACTTTCTCAACCAAAGGACTGTTATCTAGAACAATTTTGGGAACAACACCAATTCCAAAACCCAGACTCACCATGCTCACAATCGCCTCATTCCCTGTTACCTGAGCATAAATGCTTGGCACAATTTTATGCTGTCGAAACCAATCATCCACATGCACACGTGATACGCCGCTTTCCGATAAAATCATAGGGATCTTTGCCCAGTCTTCCAGAGAACTAGGCGCTGTTGTTGGCACATTTGGCAATTGTTGTTCAAGTGGCGCAATAAATATTAAAGGCGACATTGCAATGTGTTTAAACGCCAACCCTCGCGGTAAATGCTCAGGGCGAGCAGCAATGGTGATGTCTTCTTTACCTTCTAAAATATGCGAAATAGCATGTTCTGGATCACCGGTGCGTAATTTAATTTCAATATTAGGCTGTGTCACCCGAAAATGGCTTAGCAAATCGTATAGAAAACTGTAACTCGCGGTGACTGAACAGTATAAGCTGATCTCACCTCTTAGTTGATCCGCTTCCTCCATCAATTCATGACGAACTAAATCCCATTGGTTACGAGTGTTTCTAGCATAATCAACAAACTTGCGCCCTTCTCTTGTAAGCGCGACCGTTCGATTATCGCGCAAAAATAACAGCACGCCGAGCTCGCTTTCTAATTGACGAATGTTCCGTGATAGAGCCGAAATACTGATATGACATTCTTCACTGGCGCGACCAAAATGCAGATTATCCGCCAGTGAAAGAAAGTGTTTGAGGATTTTTATGTTCATTTCATTTGTTCTCTGTCATAGCCGCTTTATTAACCCTCAACAGAATACCTGATCGTTTCAAAAAATGGGACATTACATTGCAAATATATCAATTTACGAAACCGTATAATTTCGGTAAGGTAGCACCACTGACAGAAATTACCCTTTAAAAGGTAATGAAACTGTCGCTCATTTTAAGTTAACAACTAAAACTACAGGTGTTTAACCATGTCTAATAACTACTTCAATACTTTGCCGCTACGCGAGCAATTGGCTCAATTAGCAAAATGTCGTTTCATGTCTATGGACGAATTCAGCGATGGCGTAGAAGCCCTTAAAGGCAAAAAAATTGTCGTTATTGGTTGTGGTGCGCAAGGTCTTAACCAAGGCTTGAACCTACGTGATTCTGGCTTAGACGTTTCTTACACGTTGCGTGCAGCAGCGATTGCAGAAAAACGCCAATCTTGGAAAAACGCGACTGAAAACGGTTTCGTTGTTGGCACTTATGAAGAACTTATCCCAACCGCTGACGTTGTATTGAACCTAACACCTGATAAACAACACACACCAGTTGTTAAAGAAATCATGCCTCTTATGAAAAAAGGCGCTTGCCTATCTTACTCTCACGGTTTCAACATCGTAGAAGAAGGCATGCAAATCCGTGAAGACCTTACAGTAATCATGGTTGCACCTAAGTGCCCAGGTTCTGAAGTACGTGCTGAATACGTTCGTGGTTTCGGTGTTCCAACACTTATTGCTGTTCATGAAGACAATGACCCTAAAGGTGAAGGTCTTGCTCTAGCAAAAGCTTACGCTGTTGGTACTGGCGGTCACAAAGCAGGCGTTCTAATGTCTTCTTTCATCGCAGAAGTAAAATCTGACCTTATGGGTGAGCAAACTATCCTTTGTGGTATGTTGCAAACTGGCTCTATCCTTTGCTTCGACAAAATGGTTGAAGAAGGTATCGACGCAGGTTACGCATCTAAACTTATCCAATACGGTTGGGAAACCATTACTGAAGCATTGAAATACGGCGGCGTGACAAACATGCTAGATCGTCTTTCTAACCCAGCTAAGATCAAAGCGTTTGATCTTGCTGAAGAACTTAAAGTGATCATGCGTCCGCTTTACAACAAGCACCAAGACGACATCATCAACGGCACTTTCTCTCGCGTAATGATGGAAGACTGGGCAAACGATGATAAAAACCTTCTTGGATGGCGCGCAGAAACAGCCGAAACAAACTTCGAGAAAACTCCTGCTGGCGATGTTGAAATTTCTGAACAAGAATTCTTCGATAACGGCATCTTGATGGTTGCTATGGTAAAAGCGGGTGTTGAACTTGCGTTTGAAACAATGACAGCTGCGGGCATCATTGCTGAGTCTGCTTACTACGAGTCTCTACACGAAACACCACTTATCGCGAACACAATCGCTCGTAAGAAACTTTACGAAATGAACGCAACGATCTCTGATACGGCAGAATACGGTTGCTACCTATACAACCATGCTTGCCTACCATTGCTAGCGGACTTCATGAAAGACATCAAAACGGATGTAATCGGTAAAGGTCTTTCTGAAACAGATAACGGCGTAGACAACGCTCGCCTAATCGAAGTAAACGCAGCGCTTCGCTCTCACCCAGTAGAAGCAATTGGCGCGGTTCTTCGTGGTCACATGGCTGACATGAAAAAAATCGTTTAATTTTTCTAAAAGAATTAAACCTAAAAAAGCCAAGGCATTTTGCCTTGGCTTTTTTGTATCTGCTTGGCAAAATGCATGTAACATCAGATCATTTTTTAAACACACAATGTCATCGTTCTCTGGGAGAAAAGAAATGAAGTATCTAACAGCTTCCCTGTTAAGTTGTGTTTTCACCTTCGGTTTTACCATGAGCCAAGCTGAAACCTCTCAGGCAGAAACACCGATCATTGATACGCATATCCATTACAGCCACGATGCTTGGAGCATCACGCCACCGAAAAAAGCCATTGGCATTTTACGAGATGCGGGATTACAAAAAGCGTTTGTCTCCAGCTCCAGTGATGAAGGCACTCAAATGCTCTACGCAGAAGCGCCAGATCTAATCGTTCCTGTGCTACGTCCTTATCGTAAACGCGGTGAAACTGGCACTTGGTTCCGTGATGAATCTGTTATTCCCATGTTAGAAAACCTCCTCGCAAAAAACACCTATGCGGGCATTGGTGAATTCCATGTTTATGGCGACAACGCTAACTTGCCGGTGATTCGTCGTGTGGTTGAATTGGCCGCTGAATACCGGCTTTTCCTTCATTTACACGGAGACTCAGAAGCAGTAGAAAATGTCTTCCAACAAGATCCAAACGCAAAAGTATTGTGGGCACATTCTGGTTTCGATGAGCCAAGCGACATTACAAGAATGTTAGAAAAGTACCCTAACTTAACCGCTGATTTGGCCTTTCGTAATGAGCATGCCTACAACGGAAAAGTACAAAGTGGCTGGCGCGAGCTTTTCTTAGCCTTTCCTGATCGAATCATGGTCGGCACCGACACCTTCTCTCCTGAACGTTGGTATTACATTATTGATCATGCCGATTGGAGCCGAGAATGGTTAGCCGATTTGCCAAAGGAAGTCGCCGAAAAAATTGCTTATAAAAACGCCTTAGCATTGTCTGAATGGGCATTGCCTGAATGAGTATTAGAATGAAAAAGCACATTCTTAATATTGTAGGGCTATTGCTTCTTATTAGCAGCCAACACAGCCTCGCCTGCTCACTGCCAGAAAAAGGTTATATCACGCTTGCAGACAAAGACGTGAGCATCGCCATTCAGTGGTCAGAAGATCTCACCGTCGGTCAACCTTTTGAGTTGCAGATTTTATCCTGTAAGGGAGGACAGCCATTCACTGGCGACATTTCCGCTTCCGCCATCATGCCAACGCACAATCATGGTATGAATTATCGCCCTAGTTTTGTGATGGAAAAACCTGGGCAATATAAAGGCGCTGGTTTTCTCTTTCACATGTTTGGCGTATGGCAATTACGTCTTGCACTTGTGTCCGATGGACAAAAATACCATTTTGAACACGACGTAACCCTATAACTTAACATGATGATAATGCTTCGTTTTTTTCTCTTCTCTTGGATGTTAGCAGGCATAACAAACGCCTGTGCCGAAGTAGCATTCAACGAACAAGACATGGCCTTCATTCGCTCTCTAGGCCCTTGGCCCGTAGAAGCAACCCCAGACACCAGCAATCGTTTTTCCCAACAAGAGCAAGCCATTGAGCTTGGTCGACAACTCTTCTTTGATCGTCGCTTATCTGCCGACTCATTTATATCTTGCGCGGATTGCCACCAGCCAAACCAAGCATTTCAAGATGGCATCGCTCTTAATAAAGGTTTGAATGTGTTGCATAGAAACACCAGCAGCCTGATCAATATTGGTCACAGACCTTGGTACGGTTGGGGAGGAGAACATGATAGCTTGTGGTCACAAAGCATTCGCCCCATGCTGGCTGCTACAGAAATGCACACAGACATCAGCAAGCTAAAAGCGACATTAGAGCAAGACGCTTATTTTCAATGCGCTTTCCAGCAAGCGACCCAACAAACGCTACAAAGCCTTTCTGAAGAAGATTTTCTGATTACTCTTGGCAAACTGCTCGCTAGTTACCAAGAAACCATTCGCAGTGAAAAAAGCCCGTTTGACCGTTATCGAGATCAGTTGCTCAAACAAGAAAAAAGCACACCTGCTTTATCAATAAGCGCCCAAAAAGGCTTAAAACTCTTTGTGGGTGAAGGCCGTTGTGTGTTCTGTCATTCTGGACCAAATTTAACCAATGGAGAATTTGGTGACATTGGCGTACCGTTTTTTATTAATAATGGCCAAAGTGTTGATAAAGGTCGCTATCAAGGCATTCAATCTTTACGCAAAGACCCTTACAATCTATTGGGTAAATACAATGATGACCCGAGCAAAAGCAATGCTTTACGCACACAGCATTTGCAAACCCTGCATCGTAATTGGGGAGAGTTCAAAGTCCCTTCATTACGAAACGTCGCACAAACAGCGCCTTATATGCACAACGGTAGCATTGCGACACTTGCAGAGGTCATCGACTTTTATTCAGAACTCAATGAAGAAAGGCTCCACGCCGATGGCGAAAAAATACTTCGCCCTTTACACTGGAGCCAAGAAGAAAAAATCAACATGGTCGATTTCTTAACCTCTCTCACTGGAAAGGTGACATCCGCCAAGGAAAATAAAACAATATTTCAGCAATGTTTTCTCAACTAAAACGCTCTTTCAACCAGAACCTTTCTTCAACCAACAAGAGCCACAACTAACAAGAGCAACATATGTCTATTTCACCGATCAGCCTTCAAAATGCCACTATTCAATTCGATGAACAATTCACTCTAAACAACATAAATTGGGCACTAGAACCGTCCCAGCATTGGATGATCACAGGCTCGAACGGTTCTGGTAAATCCGCTTTGGCAGCGGTATTAGCTGGCATAGGAGACATCACCACAGGCCAAGTTTCTGGCTTGCCAGCAAAGGTTGGTTTAGTGTCTTTTGAGGCACAAGCAGAACTCATTGCTGAAGAACTGAAAAAAGACGATGCGGACATCATGGACGTGATCGCCATTGGCACGCCAGTACGAGAAATGATTTTTGATCATTGCTCAGATCAAAACCTAGCAGAGCAATTGGTGGAAAAATTCGGCTTAAGCACTCTACTCGACCGCGCTTTTCGCAAGCTTTCAACAGGGGAAACCCGCAAAGTGATGTTGATTCGCGCCCTTGCTAATCAACCCGAATTACTGATTTTAGACGAACCTTTCGATGGTTTAGATGCCAACACGTTAGACATGCTACAAGAACACCTTGCTTCCATCGTGAATCAGGTTCCTATTGTGATGGTGTTAAATCGCCTTGATGAAATGCCGAGCTTCATCACCCACATCGCTTACATGGACAAACAAGGTAACGAGCAAGGTGGCTTATCTCTTATTGTTGATCGACAAGACACCACCGCTTTTCATGAACTGCATCAACTGCTGCATTTAAAAACCACCGAACTACAGGTGCCAGAAGCCGACTCAAGCAACCAATTGCCAAAGCTCGACCCAGCTCAACCTTTGGTTCGCTTAAAAGACGTCACCATCAAATACGAAGACACCATTATTGTCGACAAACTCAACTGGACAATAGAACAAGGTCAACACTGGCAACTCAGTGGGCCAAATGGCAGCGGTAAAACAGGCGTTCTATCGCTGATTACTGGCGATCACCCGCAATGCTACGTGAACGACATTTTTGTGTTTGGTTTTCAGCGTGGCAACGGAGAAAGCATTTGGCAGATCAAACAGTTTATCGGCTATGTGTCTACCGCTTTGCAATGGGAATATCGCGTCAGCACAAGCTGTCGAAACGTGATTATTTCTGGCTTCTACGACAGCATCGGCATGTATTCCAAAGCCACCGACAATCAGAAGAAAATCGCCAACGAATGGCTCGAACTACTCGGCATGAAAGACCGCGCGGACTCGCCTTTCAACAAACTCTCCTACGGTGACCAACGCCTGCTTCTCATCGCCCGCGCCATGGTCAAACACCCGCCACTACTGATACTCGACGAACCTTGCCTCGGCCTAGACGACCTCAACCGACAGCTCGTCCTCGCCCTCATCGAGAAAATCTGCCAAGGTTCAGAAACAACGGTTTTGTATGTAAATCACCACGCGGAAGACCAGATCAGCGGGATCGAGCGTTATTTGGAATTGGTGAAGAAGCAGTGAGAGATAAACATTATTTTGGCAAAAATAGAGGCTAAGATGTAGATGAATACTTTAATCCATTTTGATATTCATCTTCTCTTCTTTTGAAGTCATCCTGATATGAAAAATCATAAAGATGAGCATGTATGATTTCTCTAAGAGGCATCGAAACACAAAAAACATCATCTTCTATGGTTTCATCCCTCAACTCGTCTAAAACATCAAGATAGGGGGTAACTAGCTCTATTTTTAAAGTATCTTTATCTCTAAACCCACTGTACATGGGGATAATTTCAATATCGTTATAATCTCCAAATTTTAACGTTGAAATATAGCCTATAAAAACTTTCCGGTCTGATAATGTAAAAAGTATTGGCAAGCCAAGTCTAGCGGATCTAAAAAATAAGTCTGTGAACTCTGGATTTTCAGGGGAATCTGCAAAGTTTTTTAAGGTAGATTCATATAAGTATTGAGAGTTTTTCCTCTGCATCACCGTCAAAGTCAGATACAAGAAAACGTCCATAAGAAAGCTGATTACACATATATCCGATATGGTTTTAGTACTATTAGATACAGTCAGTTGGAGTATTTCGTTTAAGATAAGATCACTAATAGAAAAAGTGATATTAAGAGAACGTAAAATAAAGCCTGATAAAAAATAGACAATCGAAGCTAAGATAAATACAGAAATGCCGGCGATAATAGACTGAAGAAATGTATGGTAACCCGCGCTTTTAGATATTTTAAAACGAAAGTTAGGGAGAAGAATTAATAGTAAATAGCCTGAGCAACACAATACTAATATAAATAATAGAGATATGGGTTTCAGCATAAACTAATCCTTTAGTTTTACTTTATCGAGCTTCAGACGGTTGTATTTTTTTTCTGTGCTAATTGCTTAGCTTTTTCAAATTGTTCTTTAACCTTTTCACTACCCCTTAAATTTTTTAAGTTAACAGCTAACGTGTAGTTATTAACAACTTCAGGCTGAATCGAATATTTTGAGTTTGCTTTCTTATTTTGACTAAACATAAGCCTCTCCTGTCTAACCAAGAAAATGTGCCTTGATTACATTCTATGACTCTAAAGATAGCAACTTTGTTCGGCTGATGCCACTAAAACCGCGTCGGTGATAACGCTTCCAATAACGAGTTCGAGCGCCCTTCAACTAATTCAGCAAACAGTTCTGAGGTGGTTGGGCCGAGTGTAAAACCTTGATGTCCGTGTCCAAAATGAAACCACATATTTTTGTGTTTTGGCGCTTGCCCAACAACTGGGAGCATGTCTGGCATACAAGGCCGTGTACCAAACCATTGCGGTTCTTTTACTCGTTCTTCAATGGGTAGCAATTCTGCCAATGCTCGTGAGGCATGATCTAACTGGCTCGTTTCAATAGGCGCATTGCGCTTCACTAAAGATGCGCCTGTGGTGAGCCTGATTCCATCTTTCATCGAAGACGCAACAAAGCCATTACTGGCATCTAAAAACGGTCGATTCAATGGCTCAGATGAAACAAAGTGAGCATGGTAGCCGCGTTTGTAAATCATAGGAATGTCATAACCAAAGGTTTTCAAAAACTCGGGAGACCAAGGCCCTAATGCCACAACAACTTGTTCTGCCTGCACCGTGCCGTCTTCGGTTTCTATCGCCCAGCCATTGTTGAGTTCTTTTAGACTATTCGCATTTCCTTGGCAGAATCGCCCTCCTCGTTCAACGAATAGACGACAATACGCTTTGGTTAAATCACCCGGTGAAGAACACGACCAGCTGTCGGTGAAATGTACCACCCCAGTCGGTGCGCTTAATAAAGCAGGTTCTTGTTCGCAATATTGCTGCCCGCTAAATACATTAGATGAAACACCGTATTCTTGATGTAAATGGTTGGCCTCTATAACTCCTGACTCAAAGCCTTTTTCATCTCGATACAATATAGAGAAGCCCTTTTTAGTCATCAATGCCGGGCTATTTGAGGCTTCGATCAACTTTTGATGGTCCATTGTTGAGCGAGCAATCAGCTGAGAATAAGTTTGAGAAATGCGCTGATGTTTGCGCTTTTGGGAGTGGTTAAAATAGGACCATAGCATGGGCAACATGGACGTTAAGCCTGACAACCGCCAGTGCACGTCGTTATTTAACCCTAAAGCAAATTGGCTTAAGGTTTTGAAATCTCTCGGTATGGCGTAAGGTTCAACGGCTTCTGCTTGAATCACGCCAGCATTCCCATAGCTGGTTTCGCATCCAGCTTGCTGTTGATCCACCAGCACCACGTTATGTCCGCGCGCCTGCAAAGCCAACGCACTGGATGCGCCAACCATACCTGCTCCAAGCACTAGAAATTCAGCCACAAATCGTCTCCTGCCATGCTTTCCATGTAAAAAAAAGCCACTTAACAAAGTGGCTTCATAACATAACGTTAAATCGTTTTTTATACGAATAAAAGAACAAAGCCAACCAAAGCAGCAATGACACTATAAACCATCATAGGCACGATGGTTTTCTTAATGATATAACCTTCTTGGTTGACGATGCCAAGAATCGTAGACACCGCAATAATATTATTAATACAGATCATATTGCCCATGGCAGAACCAACAGATTGCAAAGCAAGTACAGTTGTCACAGGCAACCCCACCTGCTCCGCAATAGAATACTGGATGCCGCCAAAAGTGAGATTAGACACCGTTGCAGAACCAGAGAAAAAGCTACCAAGCGCCCCCAATAAAGAGGCGAAATAAGTCCAACTGTCGCCCGTCACATTCGCAAACGCATTCGCAATCAAAAAGATTGGAGAATGATCGCCACCAAGCATCATGAAGTTCACCATGATCAGCGCCCCGACAAGAGACACCATGGGTAATGTAATGCGTCGTCCAGTATCAACAAAGGCTTCTTTTACCTTCTCTTTTGACATTTTCAATAAAGGAATGGAAATCAAAACCACCAGCAAAAATGGAATCAACGCAGGCACATACAAGGTTTTATAAGACCAGCCAACAGACGTCCCTAAAATATTCTGAACAGACAATACTAAGGCTTGGCTCACACTAAAATACGCATTGCCAACATCAAACCCGAACCAAACCGTATTGTCTGTCAACAAACCTTTGATACCTAACTGACTAATGCGCGTCACGATTAAAATAAAGATAAGCAGCATCAATGGAAGTAAGGCGATGAATACGTCTTTAAACGCAATTTTCTCTTTTTGCTCTTCCGGTTCTTCATTTTTTTGCAGCCCAACTCCACTTTTCGCCAGCACAATACTTAACATCACCCCAATAGCACCACCGATTAGAGAAGGAAACTCATAGTTGACCATAGCCAAAAGATAATAAGGCACGGTACAAGCCAGTACACTGAGTAAGATAAACAGCAGGTTTTTACGGATTTCACCCCAGTTCACAACAAAGCTTAAAGCCAATACAGGGACAAAAAGCGCGGCAACCAAGTTGATTAATGCGGTTTGAGAAGCGATATCCAACAGGGCTTTCGTGTTCAAATTTAACGCTTCCAAACCGAACCATATAGGCGTTCCAACCGCACCAAAAGACACAGGAACGGAGTTCATCACCAAGGCGAGAATCGCCACTTTAATTGGATTAAAACCTAAGCCAACGAGAATAGGCGCTGCAATTGCGGCGGGTGTCCCAAAGCCAGAGGCACCTTCTAACATGAAGGCAAACGCCCAACCGATGATCATCAATTGAGCAACAGCATTAGTGCTGATGGATTCCAACCAGCGAGCAATCACACTCTCTGCACCAGAGATCGCCAATACGCGATTAAGCAAGATCGCACCAGCGACAATGGAAATAGGCGTGATCACAGACAACACGCCAGACAAGGTGTTTGCCATCAGTAATATTAAGTCTGCTTGAAAGTAAAAAAACTGGATAACACCAACCAATAAGGCCGTCAGCGGTAACGCAACATGAGAAGGAACCGCTTTCTTTTTCGTCATCAACCAAATCAGCAAAAGGATAGGAAAACCTGAAACAGCAACACCGATAAATCCCATAATCAATCCTTAATTCATTTGTAACTTTGTTGTTTCGCAGTATAAACCGAAGGGGAATCAAGACACTCAAGGGAAATGACAAATAACAATTTCTTATGACTAAGCTCAATAAAAAGGGAGAACTTGCGCCCAAGCTCTCCCTTTTCTATTAAAATGGATTAGATAATGAATTCTTATCGCCAACGCTATGACAAGTCTAATTCATCCAAATCGCTGGCAGAATGACGCTCTATCAACTGAGCCTCGTCACCCCAAGCCCGGTTCACCACACGACCACGTTTCACCGCAGGGCGCGCTTCGATTGCTTTCGCCCAACGCATTACATTGGTGTAACTTGCCACGTCTAAGAACTCAGCCGCTTCGTACAAGTTGCCCAATACAAGGTTTCCGTACCAGGGCCAAATAGCGATGTCTGCAATGGAGTATTCTTCCCCAGCAAAGTAAGTATTTTCAGCCAAATGCTTATCCAAAACGTCTAATTCACGCTTTACTTCCATCGCGAATCGGTCAATCGGATATTGCATTTTGAAAGGCGCATAATGATAAAAATGACCAAATCCGCCACCTAAATAAGGCGCGGAACCCATTTGCCAAAACAACCAGTTACGACACTCTGTTTTTGCTTTGAAGTCTTTTGGAATAAAGGCATCAAATTTTTCAGCCAAATATTGCAAGATCGAACCTGATTCAAACACGCGTGTTGGCGGCGTTGTGCTGTTGTCCATCAGAGCAGGGATTTTTGAGTTTGGATTAATCTCAACAAAACCAGACGAGAACTGATCGCCTTCGCCAATATTAATCAAATACGCATCGTATTCGGCGTCACTTTTACCCAGCGCTAATAACTCTTCTAGAAGAATCGTCACTTTCTGACCGTTCGGCGTTGCCAAAGAGTGAAGCTGCAAAGCATGTTCGCCTGCTGGCAATACTTTTTCATGAGTTGCACCAGAAATAGGACGATTCGTACTGGCAAATTTGCCGCCGTTTTCTGATTCCCATTTCCAGACTTTTGGTGGTACGTAATTTTGGTCTACATTAGAATCGTTACTCATTGGGCTCTCCATTCATTCTATGCTTTGTAAGAAACCTAAGACACCATGCGTCTAAAGCGTATAGATTCATTTTATGGGACTGTTTACGATATTCACAACAGATCAAATATGAATCAATTGGTCATAAATCTATTTTTGAAATCAAAAGGACAACAGACAATGTATTTTCCATTCAAACCCGCATTAGCGTTAACGGCCTTCTTAGCGGCCAGCGCTTTCGTCAATGTTTCACACGCTGCTTCTCAAACAATGATCGTCGCTGGCGGCTGCTTTTGGTGTGTAGAGTCAGACTTTGAAGGCGTTGAAGGTGTCAGTAGTGCTGTCTCAGGTTACATTGGCGGTCACACAAAAAATCCAACATACCAACAAGTAGCGGGAAAAAGAACGGGGCATTATGAAGCCGTCGAAATCACCTTTGATGATGAGGTAGTTTCATTAGAAACCTTAGCCAATTACTTTTGGAAAACCATAGATCCAACAGATCCAAACGGACAATTCTGTGACAAAGGCTCGCCATATAAAACCGCCATGTTTTATCAAAATAAAGAACAAAAAGCCGTTTACGAAGCTTCATTAGCAAATGTAGAAAAAACCAAACCTTTTAAAGAAGACATTGTGACGGAGCTGTTACCAGCCTCAACGTTTTATACCGCTGAAAACTACCATCAAGATTATTACCTTAAGAACCCAGCGCGCTATAACTTTTATCGTTTAAGTTGCCGCCGAGATAGCAAAATAGAATCTTTATGGGGTGACGTCGCCAGTAAACAACACCATTAACCTTTCTTTAATAAATAGCCGATACGGCATACGTTCCTCTGAGACAAAAAAGGAACGTATGCTACACTTCAGAACACACATGCTTTTCCTTTCATAATTATTAATGACAACTAAAAAGAGAGTGTTCTATGTTGAAGACAGTACCTAATGTTACTTTTAAGACTCGTATTCGCAACGAAGCTTTGGGTGGGCCGAACCCATTCGAGTGGAAAGATGTGACAACGGATGACTTATTCAAAAACAAAAAAGTCGTTGTTTTTTCTTTGCCTGGCGCTTTCACTCCAACGTGTTCAACGTCTCACCTACCACGCTTTGAAGCACTTTATGAAGAATTTAAAGCACAAGGTGTTGATGAAATCATTTGCATATCTGTCAACGACGCCTTTGTTATGTTCCAGTGGGGCAAAAGCCAAAACGCTGAAAACGTATTCTTGCTACCTGACGGCAACGGTGACTTCACTCGCCAAATGGGCATGTTAGTGAAAAAAGACAACCTAGGTTTTGGTATGCGCAGCTGGCGTTATTCTATGTTTGTTGAAAATGGTGAGATTACTAAACTGTTTTCAGAGGCAGGCTATCAGGATGACGCACCAAGCGACCCATTCGAAGTGTCGGATGCCGATACAATGCTGGATTACCTAAAATCTCGCTAATCAAAGCCTCTAAATAAAAAGACATTAGTCTAAAAAGCAAGCTGCTAGTCAGCTTGCTTTTTTATTCATATCGGCATCATCCAAAGGGCTGCAAGCCACGCAAGACCTATAGTTAATGAGAAAATAGCTCCCCAACGTGGTGTTTTCACTTCTTTAGCATTCATCCCATGCTTTTTTCGGCCTAGGATCATGGCATCGACAAGGCGTTCTTTTAAACACAGCTCATGGTAAAAAACCGCCAATATATGAATGGCGACCAACCCTAATAACCAGTCTGGCAGTAAATGATGGATGTATGAGAGTCGCTGAATCATGTCTTGCGATGCCAACGAACTAAAAGGCCCAAACCAGAAAATATCATCGCTATTGAATAAGCCGGTTGCCCACTGAACGGTTAATGCTAGGAGCAGAAAAACCACCATTAAGCCGCCTAAAGGGTTGTGTCCAATGTACTTTTTAGGGCGAGAAAATAGAAAATCTTTGGCGTAAGAAAAGGTTTCTTTTGGCCCTTTTACAAATTGACCAAATAGCGCGTAGTAGGAACCAAAGAAGCCATAAAGTATCCGAGCAATCACCACGGCGGATAATCCATATCCCATATAGAAATGATATTGCATGTAACCTTCGTCAGACTTGCCCGTTATAATCAATCCGGTAAACAACAAAACCATCAGCCAATGCATTATACGAATTGGCCAATCCCATACTAATGTCGATTTCATCTTAGTTTTACCTCGATATAACGTCATTCTGTTTAAACAGTCTATTGCCAAAACCTGATATTAAACACTATGCTGTGAGAAGACATTTCTACTCTATTGCCTTTAATCATTTATTAAAAACGGCAGTAAGAGAATGTTTTAAGTACATTATTGATGAAGGAAAAATAGCTATGCTCGTTATATTATTCCTGTTCACACTTGCCATTCTCTTATTATGTTTTTATTCATCTTTCTTTAAAGGGCGCTTTTTTTGCCGACAAAGTGCCATTCTTGATGTACCTATTGAAGTCATATCTGAAGACTTGAGTAATTTAACCAACTGGAAAAGCTGGCTGCCCTGGCTTCTGTACGACAAAGATCTGGATGTTTTCTATGAATATCATAGCTCTGGAGTCCGAACCGTTTTACCTTCCTGCTTAGTATGGCGTGGGCACTTAACAAAAGAAAGCCACCTGTCTCTGCAACCCGCCCGCTCTGGCACTCACTATTTTCATTCTATATTGGAAGCACCAGCGTTTTTTCCAAATGACGTACATTTTAATATTGATCTAAGTAAACAAAATGAACACACCTTAATCACCATTCAAATAACGGGAGATTTGCCTTTCTTCAAGCGTTGGATGGGAAAAGATTACAAAGTAAGAGCAAGCAAAGATGCCGAACTAGCGTTACTGGAGCTCTTGGCCTATTTGGCAAAATACAACCCAACTTCTGCCAGAGAACACTCTACTCCTTCCTTCGAATGGCTTGGTCAGAATAAGCTGCAAAACCTAGACGCCGTCACTCGCCCTTTTGTCGTTAGTGACCAACCTATGTCACAAAAAATGCACCAAGGTTTCCATGATTTGATTATCGAACTAGGGCCAGAAAACCCACCAGCAGGGCCATGCTTTGCGTTGTACAAAAAAGCCGACATAGTTCACCATTATTTCTCTGGTCGTCTCGGTGTCCCTGTACAAAATGTGATTCCCTGTGTGTTATGCCCAGAGCGCATTGTCTTGCGCGGAAAATATCTACAACTACGTTATATTGGCTCATATCAGAACTTATCTTTAGCTTGGCACGTACTTCACAACTACCGAAGACTCAATAAGCTAAAACACCATAAGCGCGCTTATGGTGTGGAGATATTTGAAGTCGGAACAGGTCAAACTGACAACGCAAAAGACTATGTAACACTCGTTTCTTTGCCAATTAAATAATTGGCTTCTAATGCTTTTTATGGGAAAGTCTCAGGTTCAAATTGAATAAGGGAAGTAATAAAAGTGATACGTTCTCCAAGAATCATACAAGCCGTTGGTAGCCTAGTTAGAATTATATTAACCCTCTCTTTCTTCTTCTTATTTAAAATGTTTTTAGGCAACCAAAATAACGTGGTACTCGTCTTTGCAGCGTTATTATGCTCATTTCTAGTTTATCGCGGATCTATGTTTATCGTGCAAAAGTGGATTGTTAAAGACCCTTCATAAGCGCGTTAGCTATTTCACCTTTCCAAAGCGAAACATTCAAAGAGACGAACACTCTCTTAACGAATGACAGGTAATTTCTAATTATGACAACACTTTATCAAACACACTTGACTGAACTTTCAAACCGTTATGAAGATGCTCTCTCCCATTTCAATCTAGATGCCATTGTCTTGGCATCTGGAGAGAAAAGTTACTACTTTCAAGATGATCACACACACCCGTTCCATGCCTATTCCGGCGCCCAACAATGGTTACCTTTTACATTGAGCGCTGAAACTTACTTAATTATAAAAGCAGGACAAAAACCCACTCTCGTTTGGCCTGTGAGAGATGATTTTTGGCACGCACCAAATCCCGTTCCTGCAGGTGATTGGCAACATAATTGGAATATTGTGGAAGCAAAAAAACAAGATAAGTGGTACGCAGACTTACCAAATAAAACTGCTTGGCTTGGTCCAAAACCTATGGAGTTCGCAATTCCTTGTGAAGGTCTTAAAGCCTATGTGGATTTCAGCAAAGCAATTAAAACACCCTATGAAATCGATGCTATGACAGCAGCAAGCGAACGAGCTGTAAAAGGTCATATGGCGGCCAAACAGGCTTTTCTAGCTGGCATGAGTGAGCTAGAGATTCATCTGGCTTTTCTACAAGCAAGCCAACAATCCGCTACTCAAGAACCCTATCCAGGTATAGTCGGCTTGGATGAACATGCTGCCGTTTTGCATTACGAGCATAAATCTATAGAAAAGCAGGCTAATTCTCGCACGCTATTAATCGATGCTGGCGCGAACGAACATGGCTACGCCAGCGATATTACTCGTACCTTTGTTCGTCATAACGATGAATTCAGTGCATTAGTCAACAGTCTAGACAAGATGGAGCAATCCCTTTGTGAAAAGGTTCTATCGGGTGTGGACTTTAGAAAGCTGCATCAAGACACTTTAATTGGCGTTTCAACCTTATTACGCGACCATCAAATCTGCTCTCTCAGTGTTGAAGAACAATTGGCCAAACGTATCCCTCAAGTCTTTTTCCCTCATGGTTTAGGGCATTTGCTCGGCTTGCAAGTTCATGATGTGGGCGGACATCAGGCAGATAAATCAGGCAACTTAAATCTGCCCGATGAACAAGCTCCATTTTTACGATTAACTCGCACTTTAGAGGAAAATATGGTCATTACCATTGAACCCGGTTTGTACTTTATCCCTATGTTAATTGAAAAAATGGAAGGTGAAATAACTCAGCATGGCTGTAATTTGTCAAAAATACAGCAGTTTCTACCTTATGGAGGGATACGAATTGAAGACAATGTTGTTGTGAAAAACACTAAATCTGACAACCTGACTCGAACGGCTTTTGGCAAACTTTAAAGGCAAAAAAACAAAATAGTCGTACTAGAACAAACATTAAAAACAAAAAAGCCGAAAAAGGTGAATCCATTCTTCGGTTTTTTAAATTATAAAACTAAGCTTAGCCTTTCAGCTTCTGCACTAAACCTCGAATGGCCAATGCGTACCCTTGCACTCCCATTCCAACAATAACCCCTGTTGCCACAGAAGAAATATAAGAATGATGTCGAAAAGCTTCTCGCGTATGAACATTTGAAATATGCACTTCAATAACCGGAACCGCCGCACCTTTAATTGCATCATGTAAAGCCACGGAAGTGTGTGTATAAGCGGCCGGGTTAAACACAACCCCAAGTAAACCTCCACTTTTCACTAAAAGGCCGGCTTGATGAATTAAGTCAATTAGTTCACCTTCATGATTCGATTGCTGAAAATCAATCTCGTAGCCTAGCGAGGTCGCAGTCTCTCGACACAAACTCTCGACATCCGACAAGGTTTCATGGCCATAAGTCTCTGGCTCACGAGTACCAAGTAAATTCAAATTCGGGCCATTTAAAACCATAATTTTAGGCATAATCATTTATTCCCAGAAAGCGTTGCTAATACAGTTAATCCTAGCATCAAACACAAGGCATAAAAAAGCGCTCTCTAAGAGCGCTTTCTGTAACTCTATATAAGTCTTAACTTTATAATTGAGACAATACGTATTCGGCAGAGCTAACCTTGTATTCACCTGGTTCGTCCAGCCAAAGCTGCTGAACAATACCATTCGTAACAAGCATGGCGTAACGACGGCTACGAATTCCCATTTTAGCGGCAGAAATGTCAAGCTCTAACCCTAATGAGCAGGTAAGTTCAGCCAAACCATCCGATGCAACAATAAGGTTATCAGCGTTATTCGCTTTGCCCCATGCATCCATGACAAAAACATCGTTCACAGAAAGACAAATAATGTCGTCTATACCTTTTTCTTTTAAAGCGTCAAAATGCACAACAAAACTAGGCAAGTGACTCGTGCTGCATGTCGGTGTATACGCACCTGGAACAGCAAACATCAGTACGGTTTTACCTGTGAAAAATTCGGTTACATCGATTGTTTCTGGGCCATCTTCACCCATTACCTGAAAAGAACCATGTGGCAACATATCACCAACCAGAATCGACATACACTGTATCTCCGGATAATTAAATTGCGCTTATATTAACGTAACGCCCTAAAAAAACCATCAAACAATTTTAAATTGGCTGAGCAAGTGTTTTTGATGTGAAGCAAGTTCTGATAAGCCTTCACTGCTTTTCTCACTCTTATCTGAGCCAAGCGCAGCCTCTTCTGACATTTCAGATATTTCTACCACATTGTGCCTAATCTCTTGAGCAACAGTTGATTGCTGTTCCGCTGCTGTAGCGATTTGAATACTTAGGTCACGAATTTCCGCCATTTCATTTTGCAATTGAGTCAATGAAGCCCCAACTAAACGCGCTTCTTCGGCGCTGTCGTTCGCACTCTTACGGCTTTCGCCCATGCTTCCTACCGTCTTAGTCATCCCTTGTTGCAACTGAGCAATCACACTTTGAATTTCTTCCGTTGAACTGTGAGTTCGGTTTGCCAAAGTACGTACTTCATCCGCAACCACAGAGAATCCTCGACCTTGATCCCCCGCTCGTGCAGCTTCTATCGCAGCATTCAACGCCAGTAAATTCGTTTGCTCAGCAATTTCTTGAATCACCTCCAAGATACGGCCGATATTTTTCGAATGCTCATCAAGTTGGTTAACAACAAGCGTAGATTCTTCAATTTTCAGAAGTAACTTCTCGATTGTCTCGATGCTCGAATCCATTTGCTCACGGTTTTGTGCAGCTCTTTGATCCACACCTTGTATCTGATGCAGAATAGTCTCTGAGCTTTTCGCTACTTGGTTCACCGTCGCGGCCATTTCCGTTATGGACGATGCCACTTCCGTCGTACGATCATTTTGAGAGCTCATTAGACGCTTGGCATCATTAGCCAAATGTACGTTGTTACCCGCGGATTCAGAGACTTTATTCGATGCCTGATCAATGTCTGTCATCACGCTCTGTAACTTGGTCACCAAGCCATTTACCCAAGTAGACAGTTCGCCAAATTCGTCTTTCGTGGCAACCTTACTTCGTTGAGTGAAATCACCATCGGCAATTTTTCCGAGAATACTCATCACTTCTTTCAATGGCAGGCGAATGCTACGGCTTACCCACAAGGCAACCAGAACCGCGATGATAATCGAGCCCACTAAAACAACCCCCATAATTAACAGAGAAATGCTGGCAGCATCGTTTGCTTCTTGCGTTGCATTGTCACTCATGAGTGTTGTTTCAGATAAAAGCGTCCGCACATTTCCATTAATTACACTCATACTGCTAGACAACTCTTGAGCCAATACTTCTGATTTCTGGGCTAAGCGAGTGTTGTTGTAGTACTTAGTAATAACGCTATCATCAGACAAGACGCTTTGCTCAACCTCGTCTAAAAGGTCATCTATGTTGCTATCTTTAAGGTAAGCTTGTTTATCTCGCATACCTTGAATCGTAGAAACCATAGAATCACGAAGCGATTCCATATCACTCAAGGTGGTTAAATCAAAGTAATCGGATACTGAGGCTTGCAAGCTTTGTAGTCGGCTTTGCATATAAGACGCTGAAAACTGAACTTCAAAATTTTCACCATCTTCTTCTAATATGGCTAAGTCTTCAGACATAAAAATCATCGTGTCTTTCAGTTCTTGTTTCTGTTTAGCAATCACAGTTCGCACGAACAACATTTCTTTATGATTTGAAAACGCCGTGTCTGTATAATTAAAGAAAACTTCCGCTTCAGTGTTTATACCTTTTAAAGCTTCTTCCATTGTGTGAAAGTCTTGAAGCTTTTCAACCAATGAAGAAGAAACATCAATAAAGCTTTGCTTATAACCATCGAAGTTGTTCAACAAACTATCTAATGATTCTGAGGAGTTGCTCAATAAATATTGTAAAGCAGCGCCATTGGCGAAACTCAGCTCTTCTTTTAAATGGTGAGCCGTCACATTAATGTCTATAACTTCACCGGTGACCACTCCTAGCCTGTCTTCGATTTTATTAATCCCTATAAAACCGGACGCTGCAATTGTCAACAAAAGCAGCAGCAGAATACCAAAACCAAATAAAATTCTCTGAATAACAGACAACGACATAATCGACCTCTAAGTTTTCGATTGTATAAACTTTTTGCACCCAAAAGTACGGAACAAAAACGTAATGCAATAATCTGACCATTTAATTTAAAAACCATAACATCATTCTATTTTCATTAGATGACAAGGATAAAAATATTTTTTAATAAACAAAATCCCCTTAATACTAAGATCGATTTCTTTCGATACATCAATCTGATAGATTGATCCTTTGTTTTTAATCTTTGACTCACACTTTATGGATTCACCTCTTTACGAAAAAATTGCCAATCAAATTGAACTCCAAGTTCATGAAGGTATTTTTTTACCAGGAGCAAAGATTCCATCGGTAAGAAAATCGAGTAAGCGCATGGAAGTAAGCGTGGCTACGGTACTTCAAGCGTACAGTCTTTTAGAAGACCGAGGTATCATTAAAGCTCGTCCACAAAAAGGTTACTTCGTTCTAGAAACACAGCGCCAAACGCCTGAAAGTACAGAAATAGAACCCGCAAGTAATGATGGTTCTATGCAAACTCGACTACAGCATTTACTTCAAACATCTCAAGACGAAAAAACAATTCAATTTGGTACCTCTGTTCCCAATAGCCAATTTCTGCCGATACGACAATTGCAACGCTCTGTTGGTAGATTAATGCGTTTAGAGCCCGAGATTTGTGTGGCTTATGAATTCACACCTGGCTTGCTCAACTTACGTCGCCAAATTGCAATTCGGATGCTAGACAGTAGCTGCCAACTTCAACCGGACGACATAACCATCACATTGGGCTGCCAGAATGCTTTAATGCTTTCCTTGCAAGCCATTACCAAAGCTGGTGATACGGTGGCCATAGAAAGCCCTGTTTACCATGGTTTGTTACAAGCAATTGAAACACTCAATCTTAAAGCTATTGAAATACCTTGCTCTACTGAATCGGGCATTGATTTAGATTTATTAGAAAAAGCCGCCAAAGAATGGGAGATTAAAGCTTGTATCGTCACCCCAAACAGCCAAAACCCAACCGGCGCCACACTCAATCACCTCGCAAGACAACGCATTATCACACAAGCTGAGCAGTACAACTTCACTATCATTGAAGATGATGTTTATGGAGAGCTCAGTTATTTCGATAAAAGAGAACGTGCGTTAAAAGCCGATGACAAAAATAACAATGTCATCTATTGCAGCTCTTTTTCTAAAAGCATCGCACCAGGGTTTCGTATCGGTTGGATTGTAGGCGGGAAGTTCCAAGCCAAAATAGAACATCAAGCCTATGTCCAATCTTTAGCGATTCCAACTCTCACTCAAGCCGCCATCGCCAATTTTCTTGAGAACGGTGCTTACGATCGTCATTTACGAAAAACACAATCTGCGTATCAAGAAAACCTCACTCGCTGTCAGAATTTAATTGCTGAACATTTCCCCGAAGGTACAAAAACCTCAACACCAAAAGGTGGTTTTTTACTTTGGGTGACGCTCCCTAATGCGATTAATACGATGACCTTACATTCCCAAGCATTAAAAAGTGGTATTGGCTTATTACCTGGACTAGCCTTTAGTTTAACAGCTCAATTCCACCATCATTTCCGGTTAAACTATGCTCAGAATTGGGACAACACCACAGATAGCGCACTAAAAATGCTCGGAGAACTTTGCCACCAACAACTAGAGCAGAATGAATAAGTTTTACCTCATAAAACACAACTTATCTTATATAAGTAGAGATTATGAAAAGGCGTTCTGACATCTTAAAATTCATCTGTACAGATGGAACAAAAAGCGTACAATTCGCATTCTTTTTTAAACACTTGGCCTTATCGGCCGATAACTTAATTAACTGTCTAAAATAATAGTAGCTGGCTTGTTGCGATGGAATTTGTTGCACATCCGAGAGACCTTCCATTAGAGATCACTCTAATAGAAGATCAGCCATTTCCTCAGATTAATAAGGAAAGAGCTGGGTTTGTCGGTATTACATCCTTCACCTCTCGTCCTTTTGATAATGGACGTTCGGTAAGAATCACATTAGAAGAGATAGACCCTAATTTCTGTGTATCTGGTCGTGTTGTCCAGTGCGAAAAAGAAATGGATGGTTATCGAATCTCAATTGAATTCCCGACCAAAGAAGAATGTTACTGCGTTCGCATGATCGAGCAACTATCCCAGATTGAGCATTATCGACGCCAAGCAAAAATTGCAGGCCGTAGACTCAATTACAATGAAGCTGCTGCAGAATGGATACAAAAGTTTGCTGCAAGCTTTCCAGCTTTCACAATCTAAACACTGATGTCTAAACTGCAAATAGACAAAGCCAGCCATACACAATCACCCACAAAATTAAGACAAGATGACAAATATACTCTCCCAGCACGACCTTGATATTATTGCCGCACAACTAGGAAGAGCGCCAAATGGCATTAACGCCATTGCTCACTATTCGCCTAACGGCACACCACAAGTTTTAGAAATGGAAACTTGGGTTTTTGATCAACCGTTCCCAACGCTTTACTGGCTATCAAGCAAAGCCATAGACAAAGCACTAGCAAAGATAGAAAGCCAAGGCGTGGTAAAAGAACTAGAGCAACGCATCAAAGAAGACGAGACCTTAAGAGAAGCTTACTATGCTTCTCATCGTGATTATGTTGCTCGCCGCTGGGAAGTTATGAGCGACGAACATAAAGCCATTATAGAAGAAAAAGGTTTTAAGCCATTATTCGAGAAACTGGGTATTGGCGGCATTGCGAATTGGGGGCAAATCCGCTGCTTGCATATGCAATACGCTCATCACCTTGCTGGTGATAACGTCATCGGACGCATTTTGGATGAAGAATACGGAATAAGAGCAGTCGCAGACGCAGAATAATACCGCTCTCAACTCACCGCAAAAAATAAGGGAGAAACGATGAAAATCATTTCTCCCTTATTTTTTTATAACTTAACGACTTAGATCAAGCTCTAGCTATTTAAGATGCGGCTAATAGAGCTCTTAATTCATCCGCTGTTTTGGCTTTTGAAAGCGCTTCTCGGATCTTATTAAATGCACCTTGGGCAACCGCTGCACGTTGGGCATAAGTGGTTAACGCTCCCCCTGTCCAACCGGCTAACTTCACCATTTCGTTCTTAAAGTTATTACCATTAACGCCATGTCCGCCTAGAGCCATTAATGCGTCTTCAATTTCTAAATAACTTGGGCGCTCACCGCCAAACTTCATAAAATCGTCTTGTTGTACTTCGGCAAACTGTTTCGACATTTTCAAACCTTTTTAAAATCTATTCGTAGACAGAATTTAGCGGCTATAACTCAATGATACAAGCCCTCACATGTAGTAAAACGTAAACTGAGTGAAATCAGCTTTTTGTTCGTACTCTGTCTACCGCTTTTTGCCATCCTTTATACAACTTATCGCCTGTCCCTTTCTCCATAGAAGGTTCAAAGCTTTGGTCTGCTTGCCAAAGAGTAGACACATCACCCAAAGACTTAAACAGGCCTGTATGCAAGCCTGCCAAAAATGCGGTACCTAACGCAGTAGTTTCTGTAACACGAGGACGCTCTACTGTCATTTCAAGCACATCGCTTAAAAACTGCACCATCACATCGTTGATCACCATGCCGCCATCAACCCGTAAAGAACTAAAGGTGGCGCCATCTTGTGCCATGGCACCTACCAAATCTCTTGTTTGATAACAAACAGAACGCAACCCAGCACTCACAATGTCTTCCACGCTTGTGTCTCTGGTTAAACCTATCATGGCACCACGCGCGTCGGGATCCCAATAGGGTGCACCCAATCCAGTAAACGCAGGAACAAGATAAACCGAGTCATCGTTCAATGCTTTCTCAGCCAAACTTTGGGTTTCTTTTGCATCTGAAAACAATTTCAAACCATCGCGTAGCCATTGAATCGCCGCACCCGCGACAAAAATACTACCTTCTAACGCGTAAGAAACTTTTCCATTCAAACGATAACCTACTGTCGTCAGTAACTTATGTTCCGAGCGAATCGGCTTATCACCTGTATTCAAGATAAGAAAACACCCTGTTCCATAAGTACTTTTCACCATTCCTGGGGTAAAACAAGCTTGACCGACTAAAGCCGCTTGTTGATCTCCAGCAACACCATTCACTGGAATTTCCGCCCCCAACCAAGAAGAGTCGATAACGCCAAAATCGGCACTGCAATCCATCACTTCAGGAAACAGCACATCGCCAATCCCTAAAGCGTCAATCAGTTCGCTGTCCCATTCTTGAGTATGAATATTAAATGCCATTGTACGAGCCGCATTGGTTGCATCCGTTTTATAAGACGTTCCATTAGTTAATCGCCACAGCAAAAAGCTATCAACCGTTCCAAAAGCCAAACGCCCAGCTTTGGCAGTTTCTCGTGCACCTTCAACATTATCTAAAACCCAACGAATCTTTGTCGCCGAAAAATAAGGATCAATTAACAAGCCGGTTTTTTCTTGAACCTTCTCACCAAGACCTTGCTCACTCAAAGCTTGACAAAACTCACTTGTGCGACGGTCTTGCCAAACAATGGCGTTATAAACAGGTTTGCCTGTTTCTGTATCCCACAAAATGGTTGTTTCACGTTGGTTAGTAATACCTATGGTCGCTATCGCATGCGCATCTATCCCTGTATCCTTGAGAACAGACTGACAAACCGATAAAGTCGATAACCAAATCTCTTCAGGATCATGCTCAACCCAGCCATTTTTTGGAAATATTTGAGGAAATTCTTGTTGAGATTGGCCTACTCGAGAGCCTTTCTCATCAAATAAAATAGCGCGGGAACTGGTGGTACCTTGATCGATAGCAAGAATATAATGAGGCATAGTGAATTCTCTTTGAAATCACAACCATTCAAAAAGTGAATGATTTATTGTTTTTGTTTTGTTTTTTGAACATAAATATTCAAATACGAATATATACATTAAAAACCAATGTGAACCTATTAAGCAAGCAGTAACCTTTGTAAGGAGAAGAAAACAACATGAGTCAACTTTCCCGCCAAGACAAGATTGTCAGCATTGTAAAAGATCAAGGCTATGTGACAATCGACGAACTGGCTAGCCAATTTGCTGTCACACCACAAACCATACGACGTGATATTAATGAATTGGCAAAAGCGGATAAAATACGTCGACATCATGGCGGTGCCAGCTATGACTCCAGCACAACCAATGTTGCTTATGCCACAAGACAAATATTACAGCTGCCAGCAAAAGAACAAATAGCAAAACGCATTGCAGCAGAAATCCCTAATAACGCCTCTTTATTCATCAATATCGGAACAACAACTGAAACCGTTGCTCGCGCATTATTGAACCATCAAGGTCTACAAATAATCACCAACAACCTGAATGTTGCTACTATCTTGAGTGGAAAAGAAGATTTCACCGTTATTATTGCTGGCGGTACTGTACGCTCCAGAGATGGCGGTGTTATGGGAGAAGCAACCATTGATTTCATTAATCAATTCCGCGTTGATTTCGGCATTATCGGCATCAGTGGCATTGATCCAAACGATGGTTCATTGCTGGATTATGACTACCAAGAGGTACGAGTCGCACAAAGCATCATTTCCAACTCACGAACCGTTTTCCTTGCTGCAGACAGTGGAAAATTTGGCCGGAATGCCATGGTTCGTCTGGGCAACATTACTCAGGTTAATAGTATCTTTACGGATGAACAACCACCAAAAGCCATTATCAATTTAATGAAAGAGCATGATGTGCGATTAGAACTTTGTACACCCAAATAGCTTCAAACGTCACACGTCTGACCCCTTTATTCGTCTAATAATTCATCAAAAGTTCACAATATCAGGTTGTCTTCCTGCTTTATGAGGTTTAATATCGAAAACAAATGTTCGATTCCGAACATGTCATTTTCCGTAATCATAAGGCTTAGCATGAATCAATCTCATTTTGATGTATTTATCGTTGGCGGTGGAATCAACGGCACAGGCATTGCGGCAGACGCTGCTGGACGAGGCCTCAATGTTGGTCTTTGTGAAATGGGAGATTTAGCCAATGCAACCTCATCCTCAAGCAGTAAACTCATTCATGGTGGTTTACGCTATTTAGAGCATTATGAGTTTCGCTTAGTAAAAGAGGCCTTAAACGAACGAGAAGTACTTTTGAAAGTCGCACCTCATCTCGTCACTCCAATGCGCTTTCAAATGCCGCATCGGCCACATTTACGACCAGCTTGGCTTATCAGAATCGGGTTATTCCTTTATGACAACTTAGGCAAACGTGAAACTCTGTTAGGTTCAAAAGGCGTGAAATATGGCAATGACAGCCCACTTAAAACAGACATCACAAAAGGCTTTGAGTATTCAGATTGTTGGGTAGATGACGCTCGCTTGGTCGTTACCAATGCTTTGAGCGCTCAAGAAAACGGCGCTCAAATTTTTGCTCGCACCCGCTGCACCAGTGCCAAGCGAGTTAACGGCGAATGGCTTATTAATCTAGAAGATCAAATCACAAAAGAAGTTCATAGCGTGACAGCGAAAGCGCTCGTCAATGCTGCCGGCCCTTGGGTGTCATCTTTTATCGAAACCAAGTTAGAACAAAAAGCACCCTACGGCATCCGCATGATCAAAGGTAGCCACATAGTGGTTCCTAAACTCTACGAACATTCAAATGCTTTTATTATGCAAAACACCGACAAGCGTATCGTTTTTGCTATTCCATATCGTGAGAATTACACCTTGTTAGGCACAACCGATGTTGAATACACGGGCAATCCAAATGAGGTCGCCATCAACGATGATGAAACCAACTACATTTTGAATGTAGCCAACGATCACTTCAAAAAGAGCCTGACACCAAAAGACGTTGTGTGGAGTTATTCTGGTGTGCGTCCGTTATTGGAAGATGAATCTTCAGACCCATCCGCAGTGACCCGAGATTACACCTTGCACCTTGATGACCAAGAAACCCAAGCACCATTATTAAGTATTTTTGGTGGCAAAATTACGACCTACAGAAAACTTGCTCTATCTGCTATGCGTAAACTAGAACCTTACTTTGTTAACCTTGGCGACGCTTGGACTCATAGCAAACCATTGCCTGGTGGCGATTTAAATATGTCTTTAGATGCCTTTGCAATCAAGCTACAGCAAGATTACCCATTTATTGGCGCCACTCTTGCCCGTCGTTTTGCTCACAGTTACGGGACCTTAACGCACCTGCTATTAAATAAAGCGGACTCAGAAATCGATTTAGGAAAAGAGTTCGGTCATTCTTTATACCAAGTCGAAGTAGATTATTTGATCAAGTATGAATGGGCTTATTCTGCAGAAGATATTCTATGGCGTCGCAGTAAACTAGGTTTGGAATTTACAGATAAGCAAGTCGCCGAGCTTGAAAGTTACCTACAAAGCAAAATTTAAAAAGCCTCAAATATCACCTTTATAAATGTTCACTATCCAATCTACCTAAGTCATTGCTTAGGTAGATTTTTTTTGCTCTACTGAATCCTCTCCCCCAATTTTACAAACAAGGAATAGATTTCATGGCCTTTATGGATTTAGTGTTTTTCGATATATCGATTTGGGTCTATCTTTTACTCTTTGTTGTCGCTTTTTTTGCCGGCGCAATCGACGCCATTGCAGGCGGAGGTGGACTCATTACTGTTCCTGTTTTATTAGCCGCTGGCTTGTCTCCTGCTGAGGCTTTAGCTACCAACAAATTACAAGGTTGCGCAGGAACAGTTTCAGCATCGTACCATTTTATTAAGAAAGGCCAGGTGAAGCTCTCTGATATGTGGTTCGCTATTGCCATGACGGCAATAGGAGCGATTTCTGGTACTTTGCTAGTGTCTTATTTAGACAGTAGTTTGTTATTAAAAACCGTTCCTATCATTCTTATTGCTGTGGCTATTTTCTTTTTCTTTCTACCTAAAGTTCAGCCTTATATTGCCAGCCGTTTTTCCCTAACCAACCTACAATTTTCATTGATCATTGGTACAGGAATTGGTTTTTATGATGGACTAATAGGGCCAGGAACTGGGGCATTTTTTTCCACTGCGTATCTTTGTTTTATGGGGTTAACTGTTGTTTCCGCAACAGCTCACACCAAAGTACTAAATGCCACAAGCAACTTGGCTTCCCTAGCTATGTTTGCTTTCAGTGGGCACATTGTGTGGGCGTTAGGCATTACCATGGGATTTGGCCAATGGTTTGGGGCTCAGATTGGGTCACGCCTCGTTATAACCAAAGGAGCAACTCTGATTCGACCTATGGTTATCATTATGTGTTTGGCTATTTCTGTGAAACTCTTGCTCGATAACTAGTATCTGTTAGAAAACAGTGAAGATTCAAAGCATAGAAAAGGCGACTTATAAGGTCGCCTTTTTACAAAGTGGCGTCTGTGATAAACCTAAGCCGCTTGATCTGTTTGTAACGTCACACTTTTCTTTTCATTGAAAGCGTTAAGTTTAGTTAACTTTTCCATTAAACGAACCACTTGGCAGCTGTAGCCGTATTCATTGTCGTACCAAACATACAGAATCGCTTGATTATCACGCACTTTGGTTGATAGAGAATCCAATATACCCGCTTGCTGAGAGCCAATAAAATCAGAACTTACAGCATCAGCACCATCGCTGTAGCCAATTTGGCCTGTCAGCTCAGCGCTGTTAGAAGCACGCTTTAACAGCTGATTTATTTCTTCTGCTGACGAGGTGGATTTTAAATTCAAACTCAACACCGCAATTGAAACATTAATCACGGGCACTCGAATCGCACTACCACTTAACTTTCCTTCCAATGTCGGAATGGCTTTTGAAACTGCTTTCGCGGCGCCAGTTTCTGTCATCACCATATTCATACTAGCGGCACGACCACGACGATCACTCTTATGAATGTTATCAATCAAATTCTGGTCATTGGTGTAAGCATGAACGGTTTCCACGTGGCCAGACTCAATGCCGTATTCGTTCTCTAATACAGATAGAATTGGAGTAATGGCGTTGGTCGTACAAGAGGCAGCTGAAATGATACGGTCATCTTCGGTAACATCGCTATCATTCACACCAAACACTATATTCTTCATTTCTTTGCCGGGTGCCGTTAATACAACACGGCTAATACCAGGTCGATTCAAGTGTACATTCAACCCATCACGATCACGCCAGCGACCAGTGTTATCCACTAACAGAGCGTCATCAATACCATGAGCGTGATAATCCACTTCAGCAGGATCAGATGCGTAAATAATCTTTACTGGCAAGCCGTTAATGATCAGAGCTTGATTAACCTCATCTACTTTCACTAAGCCTTCGTAGACGCCATGCACAGAGTCATATTTGAGCAGGCTAGCGCGCTTGGATAAATCATTATTGCAAGCTTTACGAACCACAATAGCTGCCAAATTCATCCCTGGTGTAGTGTGTCCCAAAGTGCACATTCGACGAGCTACTAACCGGCCAATTCGACCAAAGCCGTATAACACTACAGGCGTTTCCGCACCGCTTTTAGGCTTAGCGGCCAACACAGATGCAATATCTGCTTCAGCCAGCAAAGACTCTAATTCAACAACGGTATGAGAGACATCGCTTGCTAATACTTGCTCTAACACTTGATACACTTGAGTGAGATCTGATTCAGGATGCTGATCAAAAGCCGCCATCAAGCCTGTCACAGAATCGGCCATTAATGGATTACCAGCCAATTCAATTTTCACTGATCTTTCACGCCCAAGCTTGCCCAAAAGAGGAATCATTGATTCCGCCTGAGCAAGTGTTTGTAACCAAGTATTTGTCATGTTCTGCCCCTCGAAAACACACTGTCAAACCAAAATTTGATCGCAGCTTAACGGCAGATTAAGACAAAAACAAATTGTAAGAAGGCAACAAAAAACCTTTAAAATCGGTAATTTAGGGCGTTTTTTTAGAGAAATAACGAAATAAATAGTAGAGGTTAGAAACTTTACCACATAATCTCAAAGCAAAACCTAATTCGCCTTTAAACAACAAGGTTATGTGGTAATTTGGCAACAAAAACTGGTAGAAACTTTCATAAATTATTTTATAAATGGCGCTTTCGTTCAGCTAAAATCCCCAATAAACAAAAGCAAGCGAACACAAGAACGGGGCGATATATTAAATCTACTTGTGTAATCCCCCAGTAAACCAATGGCTGACTCCAGAGTGTCAGTAAGCCGTACCCAAAAGTACACATCAAGATAAAGGCTGACACTCGCGCAATGAAAATCCAAGAAGAAACCAGCTTCTTCAGAAAACCATTTATTTTGTCGCCATAAATGACCAAACAAGTCGCCACTAGCGCCAAAGAAATATCATGTAAATGAGATTGAACAAAGTGAGCTAGGCGAAGATTTAAATCGAGAATAAGCATGGTTAATGAATCAAACAACTTTCTAATTAAGAGTTAATATATACAACTGTCAGCAATGCTATTGGTTTTTTCGAGACAAAGCTTCTACGTCAATCTTTCCCGACCTAGATTGCACTCTAGGTCGTTCATCTACATAAGCAAGCGACACATCAAAAGTGGTATTACGCAACTCAATCGTAGTGCCCTCTCGGAAAAGCCATCTCGCCTTGCCAATACCATTAGATAAATAACCCGCTGCTGGTGCTCCGTATTTCTGCTCTAACAATTTACCAAGAGAACGGCGATTTTCATTGCTCTCAACTACACCGGACAATAAAGCCTGTTGGATATAACCAGATGAATTTGTGAACACAGTAGCATTGGTTACACCTAAGATTCCTTCTGTTCCCAAACTGTAGCTGGTTTGACCTTCTTTATAGGAAGGATAACTTGTTATTCCCATGCTTCGCAGCTTGCTATTCAACCTACTTAGACTTAAATCGTTGAATCGTAAGCCAAACAACTCTGCATAACTTGAAGCGCCTACAACGCTCTGAGTTGCGGCATAAACAGACAAACTTCCCAATCCACTCAAAAAAAGCAGGCAGATAAACACAATTGACGCTTTTCTTTCTAGCATTAATAGTTTCTCTCTAAAACATCATCCAGTTTAAACAGGCAAAAAACACCAAATCTGATATATAATACAACACTATAAACACCTTCTACTCAAGGTGCTGAAAATTTTATTGTCTAAGCTCGACTTATTTTTGGGCTTTATTTATTTGAGGTAACAAATGGCACTTGTTATTGGTATCACTGGCGTATCAGGAAGTGGGAAAAGTCGGCTCTGTTCTTTATTAGCAGAAGGTCAAGGCGACAAAATCACTGTTCTATGCCAAGACAGTTTCTACAATGGTTGCGGTAGCATTGACCCTGACGTCTATAATTTTGACGATTTGAGTTCATTGGATCTTGAAAGCCTTACTCTGGCCATTCATAACTGCAAGAACCGCCAGCAGCCAAATGAAATTCCTGTGTATGATCATTCACAACACAAGCGTACTGGTTACCGCAACCTAGACCCAACACACGTAGTACTGGTTGAAGGTCACATGATGTTCCAAGACCCAGGTATTCGTGATGCGGTCGATTATCTTTTGTTTGTTGATACTGACATGGACATCGCCATTGTACGACGCCTAAAGCGCGATATTGCAGAGCGCGGCCGTGATGTAAACGAAGTAACAAGCCGCTACATGCGCCACGTTCGTCAAGCAGCCCTGAAAACCATTGATATTCGCAATAAAGCGGACTTTATTATTCCGAATAACAAAAGCTTTACCAATGCCGCGAACTTGCTGCGTAACCACATTGATTACCTACTAAAAGAAAAAGGCGCTAAATAAGCGCCTTTTTTACTTTATTTCCAATATGATCTTAAAAAATCACTTACTTCTTAATATCATCGAAGAAGCGTTTCACGCCATCAAACCAGCTCGTTTGCTTAGGTGAGTGATTCGTACCTTCACCCATGCTTTCTGCCAGCTCTGTAAACAATTCTTTTTGGCGAGCAGTAAGATTCACAGGAGTTTCAATCACCACCTTACAAATCAAATCACCTACTGGGCCGCCGCGTACAGGTTTGACACCTTTACCACGCAAACGGAACAGCTTATCAGTTTGACACTCTGGCGTTACTTTCAAGCGCACTCGGCCATCCAGCGTAGGCACATCGATATCGCCACCTAATGCCGCAGTTGAAAAGCTAATAGGAACTTCGCAATATAAATTCGCGCCATCACGCTCAAAAATGCTGTGTGGTTTCACAGACACTTGAACAAACAAGTCCCCTGAAGGTCCACCTTGAGAACCCGCTTCGCCTTCGCCTGATAAACGAATTCGATCACCTGTATCAACGCCCGCCGGAATTTTAACGTTGAGTGTTTTGTATTCTTGCGTGCGACCTTGTCCATGACATTCAGGGCATGGGTCAGAAATAACCTGACCTTGACCATGACAGTCAGGACACGCTTGTTGAACAGAGAAGAAACCTTGAGACATGCGGACTTGGCCAGCGCCACCACATGTAGTACAGGTTTTCGGCTTAGAACCTTTCTTCGCACCTGAGCCATCACAAGGCTTACAGCTCACCAATGTTGGGATGCGAATTTTTTCGTCACAACCCCAAACCGCTTGCTCAAGATCCAATTCCAATGTGTAACGCAAATCGGAGCCACGACGTGTTCGGCTTTGACCGCCACCACCACCGCCGCCAAAGATATCGCCGAATACATCGCCAAAAATGTCACTAAAGCCACCAGCACCGCCGCCGTAACCACCACCACCTTGACCATTTACACCTTCATGACCAAATCGATCATAGGCAGAGCGCTTTTCCTCTGAAGATAAAATTTCATAGGCTTCAGCTAACTCTTTGAATTTTTCAAGGGCTTCTGGATTATCAGGGTTTTTATCTGGATGATACTTATTCGCTAAAGAGCGATAAGCCTTTTTGATGTCTTTCTTATCCGCGTCTTTGGCAACACCAAGAACGTCGTAATAGTCTCTTTTACTCATTGCAGGAATTCCTGAATTAAAAAGCCTGAATTGAAAAGTTTGAATTGAAAAGTCTGATTTTATAAAATCCACACTTATAAAATCTAATTCAACCTGCTTACTTAGAAGTGTTGTAAACAGCAAAGCACGGTGTTAAACCGTGCTTCCTGTAAACAGCCCCAATAAAGGGGCTACGAAATAAGGTTTAACGCTTATTTTTTGTCGTCTTTCACTTCTTCGAATTCAGCATCAACAGCATCATCATTTGATTGAGCACCCGCTTCTTCAGCGGCGCCTGCTGCTTGCTCGCCAGCTTCTGCTTCAGCGTACATTTTCTGAGCCAAAGAACCAGACGCTTGAGTCAACGCATTGGTTTTCTCTTCGATCTGCTCTTTGTCATTCGACGTTAGCGCTTCTTCAAGTTCAGTGATCGCTGTTTCAATCGCTGTTTTCTCTTCTTCTGTTGCTTTATCGCCAGCATCAGTCAACGTTTTACGCGTTGCGTGAATCATGCCGTCAGCCGTGTTACGAACTTGTACAAGCTCTTCGAACTTACGATCTTCTTCTGCATTCGCTTCAGCATCTTGAACCATTTGTTCAACTTCTTCATCACTCAAACCAGAAGACGCTTTGATTACGATAGACTGCTCTTTACCTGTTGCTTTGTCTTTCGCTGAAACACTCAAGATACCGTTGGCATCGATATCGAAGCTTACTTCGATTTGAGGTACACCACGTGGAGCCGGTGGAATATCAGCCAAGTCAAAACGACCTAGAGATTTGTTTTGAGCCGCTTGCTTACGTTCACCCTGTACCGCGTGAATCGTTACCGCATTCTGGTTATCTTCTGCTGTCGAGAACGTTTGAGATTTCTTAGTCGGAATCGTTGTGTTTTTCTCGATCAAGGCAGTCATTACACCACCCATTGTTTCGATACCTAGAGACAACGGCGTTACGTCAAGAAGAAGAACGTCTTTTACGTCACCAGCTAATACCGCACCTTGAATAGAAGCACCAATAGCAACCGCTTCATCAGGGTTTACGTCTTTACGTGGCTCTTTACCGAAGAACTCAGTTACTTTCGTTTGAACCAATGGCATACGTGTTTGACCACCAACCAAGATAACTTCATCGATCTCAGACGCAGAAAGCTCAGCATCTTTAAGCGCTTTACGGCAAGGCTCAAGTGAGTTCAATACTAGATCTTCAACCAAAGACTCCAACTTAGAACGAGTCAATTTCACGTTCAAGTGTTTAGGGCCAGTCGCGTCCGCTGTGATGTAAGGTAAGTTCACTTCTGTTTGTGACGCAGAAGACAACTCAACTTTCGCTTTTTCACCCGCTTCTTTCAAACGCTGTAGAGCCAACGGATCATTATGCAAATCGATACCAGACTGTTTCTTAAATTCGTCTGCTAAGAACTCGATAACGCGCATGTCGAAATCTTCACCACCTAGGAAAGTATCACCATTTGTAGACAATACTTCGAACTGTTTCTCACCATCTACATCTGCGATTTCGATGATAGAGATATCGAATGTACCACCACCAAGGTCATATACAGCGATTGTAGAATCGCCAGTACTTTTGTCTAAGCCGTAAGCCAATGCCGCTGCTGTAGGCTCGTTGATGATACGCTTTACTTCTAGACCAGCGATTTTACCCGCATCTTTTGTTGCTTGACGTTGGGAGTCATTGAAGTAAGCAGGAACCGTGATAACCGCTTCACTTACGCTCTCACCTAGATAATCTTCAGCTGTTTTCTTCATTTTCTTAAGAACTTCAGCAGATACTTGTGGTGGCGCTTTCTTATCGCCTTTGATTTCTACCCAAGCATCGCCATTATCAGCTGAAACGATTTTGTACGGCACCATAGAGATGTCTTTCTGTACAACGTCGTCTTTAAACTTACGACCAATCAAACGCTTAACAGCAAACAAAGTGTTTGTTGGGTTTGTTACTGCTTGACGTTTTGCAGATTGACCAACCAATACTTCGCCGTCTTCAGCAAAGGCAACAATCGAAGGCGTTGTGCGATCGCCTTCTGCATTTTCAATTACGCGTGCTTTTTCGCCGTCTAATACTGCTAGACAAGAGTTCGTTGTACCTAAGTCAATACCAATGATTTTACCCATGGTTTGTATCTCCAATATTTTGTTTATTACGTTAATAATTCTGTATTTGGGTGCGCTTCTGAGTATTTCAAGCACTGAGCGTCAAAAAAATGACACTCTAATTTATGCTGCGCTTGAAACAACAACCATTGCTGGGCGTAAAAGACGTCCATGAAGCGTATAGCCTTTCTGTACAACATCCATAACTGTATTCGGCTCTAACTCTGGATTAGGTACCATTGTCATAGCTTGATGCAGTTCTGGACTGAAAGGTTCGCCATGTGGGTCAACGACTTTCACTTCAAAGCGTGCCAACGTTTCAATCAAATCTTTCAGGGTTAATTCAACACCTTCACGAAGAGGGTCTGCTTCACCTGTCGCTGTTTCTGACGCTAGAGCACGCTCTAGGTTATCTGCAACATTAATAATGGACTTAGCAAATTTTTCAACGCCGAATTTATGTGCTTTTTCAACGTCTTGCTCTGCTCGACGACGCACATTTTGCGAGTCTGCTTGAGCACGAAGTGCCGCTTCTTTATATTGCGCAACTTCTTCTAATGCTTTTGCTAATTCATCGTTTTCAGCGACTTCTTCTAAAACCTCAACCTCAGGCTCTAAAATCTCTTCCACTGTGTCGTTCTGTGTTTCGCTTTTCAAATCTTGCTCCGCTTCTAGGTTAGGATTTTTTTGCTGTTCACTCATGGTGCACTCCAAATAACAGAAATAATTGATTCTCTGTGCTGGTTATATGGGGACAGCTTTTTGCCTTTCAACACTAAAACCATATTAATTTTATGGGATTTTTCAACTTCATTTATAAAGCGTAAAAAAGGAAAACTACAGGTAAAAAAAACTGAATAAAAACAAGCATAAAAAAAGCTGAAACAGCAGCCCTTAATATTTAACAGAACAAAAAAACCTAAGGTTCGATAATAATAAATTGTCACGATACTATTCTGTTGCGACCACTTTCCTTTGCTTGATACAACTTATTATCTGCTTCAGTGAGCATTTTATCTGGAGTTCCCCCAGATCGGCAGCTGGTTCCTCCACTAACAGTAATCACTCGATCAATACCTTCTATAGTTAAGCTCTCGACTTTATTGTCGAATACGCTCGACCAAGGCGAACGCCTCATCATTAGAGGTGTCTAGTAAAGCAACAAGTATTTCTTCTCCGCCAAAGCGCCCAACAAAGTCCTGTTTACGGGTTTGTGATTGGATACATTTTGCTATTTCACATAGAGCATCATCTCCAACCAAGTGACCGTACTCATCATTAATTCTTTTGAAGTGATCAATATCAAAGAGAATTAATGCCAACGATTGTTGATCGGATACAGGAGAGCTCAATAAGGCTTGCAGCTGAGCGTCAACAAAACGTCGGTTAAACAAGCCCGTTAAGTCATCTTGATGCAGCAATGTATTAATCTTTTCCGTCTTTTCATTAAAGACTTTAGCAAGGTCGTCAAACTCTTGATAAGTCACATCGTCATGATTAATTAGATTCATTCGTGCGGAGCTTTTTTGTATATGATCTGAGAAAAACTCGATACCTCGCCGAATCCGCTTAATCGTATAATGCGCCAACAGAACTCCAAGTAACCCCAAGCCAAACATTAACGACAATATATTCAAAATGCTCGACTGCAATCTATCATTCAGCTCTTGTTGGTTTTTCTCTATTACAGCTTGTAACACTGTCATATCAACATTCAATCCAACAACCCAATCCCACTCAGGAATCGCGGCCACATAAGTTAAGGAGTTGTAATAGCCTTATGCTCTCAATATGTTAACTAGACACACAACACTACCCTGTTTATTTAAACATCAGCCAAAATTATTAAGCCCTTTACAAAGGATAAAAAAAAGAAATAACTCTCTCTAACACTTGTCAAAAAACAGCCAAGTACTGTATAAATAACCATATGTATTTTTTCTCTTTTGGAGCCCTCTATGCTGACTAGCATTGCTATTTCCAATTTCGCGATTGTTGAAGCCTTGGAGCTTGAATTTAAACAAGGTATGACGGTTATTTCAGGTGAAACCGGTGCAGGTAAATCCATCATGGTGGATGCTTTATCCCTTTGTTTAGGCGATCGTACGGATGCTGCTGTCGTCAGGCACGGAGAGAAAAAAGCCGATATCAGTGCGAGCTTCGATATACAGCATTATCCACACGTACATGAATGGCTTGAAGAGAGAGACCTAGAGCACGATCAGCATTGCATCTTACGGCGTGTCATTAGTAAAGAGGGGCGCTCAAAAGCCTATATTAATGGCCGCCCGTGTACTTTGAGTGACTTAAAAGAAGTCGGCAGTCATCTAGTCGATATTCATGGTCAACACGAACACCAGTCGCTACTTAAGAAAAATGCTCAAAGACAACAACTAGATGCTTATGGACAACTCACCGATTTAGCAAAAAAAGTTAGCGTACAATATGCGACTTGGCGACAGTTAAAAGAAGAACTGTCAGCAAAACAGAGCCGATCTTCAGAACAAGACGCGAAAGTTCAACTTCTGTCCTACCAAGCACAAGAGCTGCAACGCCTTGATTTAAAAGAAGGCGAAATTGAATCTCTAGAAAGCGAGCAGAGCTTCTTATCCAATATTGCCGACTCTCAATTAAAAGCCTATCAAGCCAGCAATATTTTAATTGATAGCGACGAAGGCAATATTTGCTCGCTACTGAATCAAGCCCTTAGCACCGCAAGCCAAATTAGCCCTGCAACAAAAGAGCTAGAAAGTGCGCTGGAAATGATGAACGACGCTCTCATTCAAGCACAAGAAGCCGCGGACAGCTTACATCATTACCAAGATACCCTAGAGCAAGACCCAGAACGATTAGCGGAAATCGAACAACGTTTGTCTGACATCTATGATACAGCACGCAAACATAGAGTCTTACCAGAAGCTCTAGTGCCACTGAGAGAAAGCGTTGAAGAAGAGTTAGAAGGACTGCAAGGCAGCGAAGAAAGCCTAGAAGCGTTGAAAGAAAAAGAAGAACAAGCCTACGAAACACTCACAGCATTGGCTACAACCTTGACAGAAAAACGCATCATAGCCAAAGACAATTTAGCTAAAAAAGTAGAAGAGCAAATTCATGGTCTAGGCATGCCTCATGCTCGATTCTTTATTCAATGCCAACCATTAAACCAAGTCACAGCGAATGGTTTTGAAGACATAGAATACATGATTGCTTCTAACCCAGGACAACCCGCTCAACCTTTACGGAAAGTTGCATCAGGTGGCGAATTGTCTCGCATCAGTTTGGGCATTCAAGTGGTTACAGCGCATACTTCTATTATCCCAACCTTAGTATTCGATGAAGTAGATGTGGGTATCAGTGGCGGCATCGCCGAGGTTGTTGGTCGTATGCTGCGCTCTGTAGGCCAGCGTGGACAAGTATTCTGTGTTACGCATTTAGCTCAAGTGGCTGCACAAGGCAATCAACACTTAAGAGTAAGTAAAAACGTATCTAATGAAGCCACTTCGTCACAAGTAGATTTATTGAAAGATCAGGATCGCACACAAGAAATTGCGCGTTTGCTTGGCGGTTTGGAACTTACCGAGCAAACCCTCGCCCACGCCAGAGAAATGCTAGGTAACGTACAACTTCAATAACTCAGAAAAAATTACAACATAGCAAAACAAAAAGGAGGTTAAGCATTCCACTTAACCTCCTTTTTTATAGAATAAAGCTTTGAAGAGTGAATCTTTTAAAAGCCAGCACTTACTTTGATTTTGGACGTACGTACAAAATCAAGCTGTGGTCTTCAATCTCAAAGCCATGCTCTTCCGCAATCTCGTGCTGACGTTTTTCAATAATAGGATCAACAAATTCAATTACTCGACCACTTTCTAAACAAATCATGTGATCGTGATGATCGCCTTTCGCCAATTCAAACACCGCCGTGCCAGCTTCAAAGTGATGGCGCTGAACCAAGCCCGCAGTTTCAAATTGAGTTAACACGCGATAAACCGTTGCCAGACCTACGTCTTCGCCTTGATCAAGCAGGGTACGATACACATCGTCCGCACTCATATGACGCTCGCCTGCACTCTCAAGGATCTGTAAAATTTTCACTCGTGGTAAAGTTACCTTGAGTCCCGCTTTCTTTAGCTCTTGATTTTCGCTAGTCATGAGTCATTCTCTATTCGTTCTTGTTGATAATTACTTTATCATTAGCACACCAGAGTAAGGATAATACAAATGAAAAAATCAGTTTTAATTTTATGTGCCGCACTTTCACTCAGTGCATGCAGTTTATTTACACCTTACAAAGTTCCAGTTACTCAAGGGAACCTTGTGACACAGGAGCAACTATCACAGCTAGAAGTTGGTATGTCTGAATCTCAAGTCACTTACCTACTAGGTAATCCTATGATAAGAGACACATTTAAACCAGACGAATGGCATTATATGTTTACCGTTCTTCATCCAGCAACAGATACCCAAACCAGTGAAGTGAACAACCTAATGCTTATCTTCAGTGACGGTGTTTTAACACAAATCGAAAACAACTAATCTTAGCTGTTTTTTGCTGCTCGGTTGGCTCTAGCTTGTTTAGGGTCAACCTTCAGTTCTCGGTACAGCTCTACGCGCTCACCTTCTTTTAATGCTTGGTCGCTGGCATTTCTAACGGCTTTACCGAAAATGCCTACCTTGATCGTTTCCACATCAATATTGGGAAAAAATGTCGTTATATTTGAACGACGTACTGCATCACGAACAGTACAACCCTCTTCAACCTCTAAAGCTACAATCTTTTGCTTATCAGGCTCAGCATAAGCTACTTCAACTCTCATACTCTATTCACCGTACACCACTTTTGCGCGTTTACTAAAAGAGTCCACCATGGCATTGGCCACTTGACTAAACACCCCGCCAAAGGCGAACTTCAACATACCACTTAACTCAAACTCAATGCTCAGCATAATTTTACAGCTTGTCGGTGACAGTTCTGTAAAAGCCCAAACGCCATGCAAGGTTTTAAATGGCCCAGACACCAAAGCCATCTCGATACGA
Source organism: Marinomonas sp. 5E14-1 (assembly GCF_039939215.1). Lineage (NCBI taxonomy): Bacteria > Pseudomonadati > Pseudomonadota > Gammaproteobacteria > Oceanospirillales > Oceanospirillaceae > Marinomonas > Marinomonas sp. 5E14-1. Next base: position 68,893 of record NZ_JBDXMW010000011.1, read on the forward strand.
TTGTACTGCTCTAATGTATTTCTTGTTGTAAAGGATTGTTTCACTGGCCCCTTACCAACATCTAAGGACGCTACTATTTCTGTTGCTGTTTGTGAAATTAACTTAGAGCCTAAACACCCAGGTAAAAATTCTGGATAAGCATCAACATCATTAACCAAAGCAAACATTTGCTCGCAACTATAATTAACATGAGCAAACCGCTCTACATGACTCAAACTAAACTCCTATCCAACCTGCAACCGTAATCATCACCATTGCAGGAATACTTATATACTTCAGGACGTTATACCACCACTGAAAATGGCTAAGGCGCTGTGTGATCATCTCATTTTGCAACATGGCGTGCGGAATAAACCAAGCTACCAATATAGACAAAAGAATCGCTCCAATAGGTAATAGAATCAACGAGGTTACTGAGTCTAACACTTCAAAAAAGTTCAGCCCTAAAACAATATCGCTGTCCCAATGATTAAAAGACAACAGCACAGCAACACCGACAAACCAAACCAGCACACCCATCAAAAACGCAGCTTTCAAGCGAGCAATATAGAACTTTTCGTGCAACCAAGCGACAAACAACTCCAACATTGAAATGGCTGAGGTTAACGCAGCTATCACCAACAATAAGAAGAAAATACTGGCAAAGAACTGACCACCAATTAAATTACCGAAGATGATAGGCAAAGAGACAAAGGTCAAACTTGGTCCAGCTTCCACATCAATTTGAAAAGCGAACACTAAAGGAAAAATCACTAACCCTGACAATAAAGCCACCAGCAAATCCACGCCAACAACAATCGTACAAGCACGAGCAATCGACATACGCTTATTAATGTAAGCACCGTAAGCAAACATAGCGCCCATACCAACACTCAAACTAAATAACGCAAGGCTAACAGCGGCAAGAACCACATCGAACGTCACATCTTGCCAAGACCACTGAAACATAAAACGTAGTGTTGAATCCATGTCACCTATTGAAACAGAATAAACCGCTAACGCACCCAAAGTAATAACGAGCGCAGGCAATAAAAATCGAACGACAGCAGACAAACCACGGGTAACAGACTGCCCTACTGTCATCACAACCAACACCACAAACACAGAATGCCACAACAACATTTCACTCGGCTCTGCCAGCAACTCACTAAACATATCGGTGGCAGAAGAGCTCGTAATCCCCATGAAATCACCAGATATGGCCCTCTCTAAATAGGCAAAAGACCAACCAGCAATCACACTGTAAAACGACAAAATCAAAAAGCCTGTTATGCCCGCGATCCAAGGTACAACCACCCAAGCAGAATGAACAATACGGCGCTCACTTAAATCGTTTACCGTATCAATAGGATTGGAACGAACAGTACGTCCCAAAGCAACTTCTGCGATCAAAACAGGCAAGCCAACCAAGAGCAAACACAAACAATACACCAACAAAAAAGCGCCACCGCCATTTTGCCCTAGCACATAAGGAAACTTCCAAATGTTCCCCAACCCGACCGCAGACCCGCTCGCCGCAAAAATAAATATCCATGGACTGGACCAGATACCTTGTAAACATCGACTTTCCGGCATAAATTACGCTCTAAATAACAATAAGGACACTAAAGGATAGGTCGCAAATACAAACTTAGCGACGCATTCGCAACACCTAACCAATCAAAATAAGTAATAGGTATGAATTTTCTTACATTCGAGCGCATACCTCAAGAAAAGCATAGGTTTTTACCTCTATCGACCGTATAATTTCCCACTATGAGTAAAGCAAAGAAAAAATCCAACAGCACAGGCACCATCGCCCTCAACAAACGCGCCAAGCACGACTATTTTGTCGATCAGAAATTCGAAGCTGGCTTAGCGCTATCTGGTTGGGAAGTGAAAAGCCTACGAGAAGGCAAAGCCCAACTGGTTGACTCCTTCGTTATCATTCACCAAAACGAAGCTTGGTTAGTAGGTGCTCGAATTACACCACTATTAAGTGCTTCCACTCACGTGGTTTGCGAGCCTGTGCGCCAGCGCAAGCTTTTACTAAACCGCAAAGAGATTGATCGCATCATCCAAGTGACGGAACAAAAAGGCAAAACCTGTGCCGCCATGGCTCTATACTGGAAAGGCAACAAAATTAAATGTGAAGTTGCCCTAGTAACAGGTAAAAAAGACCACGACAAGCGTGATTCAGCCAAAGAACGTGACTGGGCTCGCGATAAAGAACGATTAATGAAACACAGCGTTTAAGACGGTGAACGTCTAGCGAAACCACTTAGTTTCCGTTAGAATGGCCGCAACTTCGGGGATGACTTGGTTTCGACGCCGGTTACAAAACCTGAGGTGCATGTCGAGAGTGATACGTGATCTCGTAAATCCCCTCGTATCAATTATATAGTCGCAAACGACGAAAACTACGCTTTAGCAGCCTAAACCCCTGCTAGTGTGCTGCCCTCAGGTTGCTTGTAGCCAGAGATTCCGCAGTATCATAAATTACAAGATGCTAACTGATGCCCCGCCTAGGGATAAGGTTCTAAGACTAAGTAGGCTCGCCATTAACACCCTGTCCTTCGGGCGGTTCGTGGTCAAACAATAGAAGTGACTAAACATGTAGATCCGATGGCAGAGGACTGGCGGACGGGGGTTCGAATCCCCCCATCTCCACCAATTCAAAAAAACCACCTTAGGGTGGTTTTTTTATGCCTGTAGCTTTTGCCCCCAATCAAGAACGCTGTAACAGTTGGTTGATGAAGTGGCTAGATTTTTCTCTTAGCTCTTTGGTGTGGCTACTTAATTGGTGGACAGATTGTTTCACTAAAGCCGCTTCTTGGTCTGTGTTTTGAGCTTGTTGGTAGATGTGGTTAGAAGAGTGCTGCGCTTGATCAGATTGCGCCACTAGCTCACTTAATTCTTTATGCACTTTATTTGTGGTGTCGCCTTGGTGACTTACATCTTGGGCAACTTCCAGTGACAGTTCGTTTATTTTCTTGATGGTTTGGGAGGTTTTTTCAATACCATCAATGGTCTCGCCTATTGTGCTTCTTACTAATTCGATTTGCTCTCCAATGCTGTCTGTGGCGTCTGATGTTTGCGCGGCTAGATTCTTCACTTCAGAAGCCACCACCGCAAAGCCTCGGCCAGCTTCGCCAGCTCTTGCGGCTTCGATTGCGGCGTTCAAGGCCAATAGGTTTGTTTGGTCTGCAATGGATTTTATTAAGGCAATCACTTCGCCTATATTGGCGGCGGAGGAAGACATTTTTTGAATGAGTAAGTCTGAGCATTCCGCTTGCTCCACACCACTTTTGGCAACGTCTGTGGTGCAGGCAATCTTTTTAGAAATGTCTTTTGATGTATGCCAAAGTGTTTCTACAGTGCTCGAGATTGTTTGGGCACTTGAAGCCGATGCGGACGTCATCTCTGCAATATTTTTTGATTCTTCCAGTGTTTGCTTAACCGCTGATGCAAGCTGCTCAGAACAATGCCCCAGCATATCCACAGAGCGACTAATGTTTTGAGTTGTGTCTTCTACATCATTCTTGAATTGTGATGTGAAGCCCTCTAACAATTCTTTATTTTCTAGGATAGAAATAGTGTAAGGCGTTTTCCCCACCAAACTCATCGTCACAATCGCAGAAGTGGTAAATGTTGAACCATCTGCCCGTTGATAGGTCAGCCCGCCACGCCAGTACTTATACTGTTTAAGTTGGTCTTTTCCTTCTGCCATCATGTCATCACGGCTGCGATTACCAGGCTGTACTTCACATAAAATCGTATTCAGGTGTTTGCCCACTAAAGCTGAAGCCGATGAATATCCTAAAGCCTTTAACATGGCGACATTGACGAACGCCAAACCTTTGTTTCTCCCTGAGCCTAGGCAATTAATAAACGCAGGAGAAGATAGGTTTTCAATAATATGGTGACCAATAGCATGATGGCTAAATGGATTCACTAACTTCATTTTGTACTTCCTTATAGTGGCCATGAAAATCAGGCAAAGTAAGATCGTTACTCAGCCTAGTGGATAAAACACGATATAACGCGAAAGCAATATCATTGAGGGTATGACGAGCCGTAAAAACACTGTCGACGCCTAGTTTTTCAAATACACTTTCTTCCTCAACAGGAATAACCCCACCTAGAACCAGCGGGCAATCGACACGTAATGACGTTAATAATGTCGAAACAAAGGCTTGTTGCGCTCCAGACAACACAGACAAACCAATGCAATCGTAATGCTGTTTTAGGTCCGCATTTAGGATGTCATCTGGTGTAGAAAAAACAGGCAAATAATCGACTTCAATACCCAAATCATTAAGCAATGACACAATCACTTTCGCGCCACGATCATGGCCATCCAGCCCTACTTTGGCGACTAAAAAGCGTAATTTTCGACCCACGTTCTCGGACAAGATCCGAAATTTGTCTATTGTTTTGGGGTCTAAAGCCTGTTTAAAAGAGCCTTGCTTGATGGTTTCTGGCTTGTGGTATCTGGCTTGCTCATCGGTTAAAGCTTGAATGCATTCTCCTACAGTTGCTCGCAAGCGAATGGCGTCGATCATAAATGGCATCAGATTGTTTTTGTTCCGCACCGCCATTTTTAGTGCTTCTAACGCTTTTTGAACCGATTGATTGTTACGCTTTAATTTAAGGTGAGCCATTTTTTGGGCTTGTTGGGAAAGGGTTTTCTCAGCGTTAATGGCCTTCTTTTCTTTTGTTGAATTCATTACTGACGGCTCGCTTTGCGAGGCTGAAGACGCGACTAAAGTGCTTTTCTTACCAATTATTGTTTTATCTTGGTTCTCTTCTGCAATGGCCGACTGTAATGCATGTTGATGAATAAACGCCGTCAACTCTCCTGTTTCAACTAAAGACCTCACGCCGCCCTGTTCGTCTATTTCTTGCTGAACTTGATAAACATAATCAACAATGTTTTGGGTCGCGGTTTCCATCATATAAGAGCCGCCCCAAGGATCGACCACATCACCGATACCTGTTTCATTCAATAAGATTAATTGAGTATCCAGCGCAACTTTACTGGCTTGGTCAGATGGCAAAGAAATCGCTTCATCATAGGAGTTCGTATGAAGAGATTGCGTGCCACCAAATACGCCAGCCATGGCTTCGATAGTGGTACGCACAATGTTATTCAGAGGTGACATTTCCGTTAAAGAAGAGCCGGAGGTTTGGCAATGCATTTTCAGGCGTTTGGCGCTACTGGAGTGCACGCCAAACTCTTCTAGCAATTCGCTCCACAATAGGCGCGCGGCTCTTAATTTCGCGATTTCTTTGTAAAAATCCATTCCCACACAGAAAAAGAAGCTCAAGCGTTTGGCCACTGATTCGATATCAATCCCGCGTTGCTCAAAGTGCGTTAGATACGTTCGAGCATTTGCCATGGTGAGTGCTAGCTCTAATTCGGGTGTCGCTCCGGCTTCTTGAAAATGGTAACCAGAAATGGAAATACTATTAAAACGCGGCATGTTTTCCGCACAATACGCGACGACATCGCTGACGACATCAAGAGAAAAGTCTGGCGAGTGTATGTAAGTATTGCGAGCAATGTATTCCTTGAGAATGTCATTTTGTATGGTGCCTGTTAACTGCTCTAAGGGAACACCTTGCTCTTGCGCCGCGACAATGAAGCACGCCATAATCGGCAACACCGCACCATTCATGGTCATAGAAACACTGACTTTAGCCAGATCAATTCCATCAAATAACACCGACATGTCTTCTACTGAATCAATGGCTACGCCAGTGCGTCCCACATCCGCCTGCGCCAATGGATGATCTGAATCGAATCCTAAATGAGTGGGTAAATCGAAAGCAACAGATAATCCCGTCTGGCCTTCAGCAAGAGAACGTTTAAAAAAAGCATTGGTTTTTGATGCCGTTTCAAACCCCGCATATTGTCGGATTGTCCAAGGCTTACCTTGGTACATTTCGCGGTAAGCACCTCGAACGAAAGGCACTTGGCCATGTGCATGACACCAATTTTTTGCGGTTTCAGGAACGACAACATACGCGCCTTTAATCGGTTTCAAAGGAGAGATGTTCATTGATTTTCTCCTTTCTTAGCCATGCCACTATGGTTCGCCTGAAAGGAAGCGAGAGGATGTTCCATATAAGCTTTTCGGGTCGAAATAGTGGCAATCGGTTTATGATCTGAGAGGCGGTATAAACTCCCCTGATGACGGATCTCATCCGTCGTTTTGTCTGTACTTTTCTTGTCCTGAGTCTGCAAACTCACGAGCAACGCATCATCCAAATTGATATTGCCGTAGTAACAGATTGTTCTATCGAGTGTCCGCCATAAGCGAGAATCTTGCGACTCTGTTGATTTCATCTGGAAATGCCGTTCGGCTCGATCCATAACGGATTGGAACTGCGCAAAGTACAGAAAATCCGCGCCATTAAAATCGGAATACGGACAAGGTTGGTAGGTATAAAACCGCTCATTAGCGTCAGTGGCATTATTATGAGCGCGCTCTGCTTCTGACACATGGATCGTTCGACCTGCTTTGTGTTCCTTCATCATCAAAAGCGCATTGTCATTGTCCGACCACTCGCCTTTGAACACATCACCACGAGCAACACTTTGATTGTTACCTTGCTCAGTACGATTCACAAAGCTCGACAGCAATTCAACGTGGCCACAGCATTCCCCTGCCACTTGTATTTCATGATGACTATAAGACCTCGATGAAGAGACTCGTTGAAGCTGTGTGTTAATCGTCAACGAACTGTTTTCATACACTTTTTCAAAAGCAGCTTGAGTGATCTTCACCACCAAAAATGCCGCATACATTTTATGACCTTGTTGACTAACAAAGTCAGGATTGGGTAAGCCAAGGGATTTTGCCAGTGCCAGCCAATGCTGATGGCCACACTCTTTGAGCAACCAGTTTTCACTCAGTCCACCTAACGCTAGTTGTGGCATGCCAACAACAAACGTTTGTGTCAAAACTCCCTCAGGCTTCCCCATATTTCACGATACCTCTGGCAAGGTTTGGTTAGCACTTTCTTGGTTTTTCACTGAAGCAGAAAACATCTGAACATATTGAGTAAGATATTCTGCATCCGTCGCAACGCCAGAGAATCGGCCTGAACCCCATGTATGCAACCAAGGCAAACCAATAAAGTACAAACCCGCTTCATTCGTCACACCACGATGATGCACTGGCGCGCCCATGCCATTAAACACAGGTAAATCCAACCAAGAAAAATCAGGCGTGAATCCAATACACCAAATAATGCTGGTAATACCTGAAGCCGCTAGATCAAGATTCTCACGCTCTTCTTTAGGTTCCCAAACTGGCTCATAAGGCGCTTCTTCTGGGGCACTAATGCCATTTTTTTCAATGTGACTATCGATACGAGCATTGATGTTTTTATAGGTATCGTCTGCGGCTTTTAGGTTGTCGCTTAGATCCGGCTTGAAGATGAGTTGACCGTCTTGATAATTCTCCATCAAGCCAAACAGTTCCATGCCTTCCAGCGCGAATCTACGTAAATCAATTTCACGGCCACCATCGCGACCAGTGACATAATGATTGGTGTTATCACGAACCCCTTCACGCAATGGATGCTCATCCACTGTTTTCTGGTAATACCCCATATCATCAAGCCATTCGACAACATCTTTTCCTCGATATTGACGCGCCACACGAGGCGCATTCCCTGTTGCCAGAAACACTTTTTTCCCATCAATGTGTAAATCTTCGGCGATTTGCGCGCCAGATTGACCAGAACCCACCACCAATACACCGCCTTCTGGTAGTTGTTGGGCATTTTTATATTGGTTGGAATGCATTTGTAATATCGTCTCAGGGATGCGCTCAGCCATACGAGGGATGATAGGTTTTAAATAACCGCCAGAGGCAATCACTACTTGTTCAGCGGTAAATTCCCCTTGGGTAGTCAATACGACAAAATGACCATCGTCTGATTTGGTAATTTTCTCAACGCTGACACTTTCTAATATTGGCGGTTTTACTTTCGCGGCAAAACGGTCCAAATAGCCAATAATCTCATCGCGTTTCATAAAGCCTTTTGGGTCATCACCATCATAAGGATGGTTCGGCAATGCACACTGCCAGTTAGGCGTCACCAAAGTAAACGAGTCCCAACGTTGCGTTTTCCAGCTGTGCATCATGGTATTTTTTTCGAAAATCAAATGATCAATACCACGTTCTTGCAAGCAAACACTCATCGACAAACCAGCTTGGCCACCACCCACAATCAAAACGGTATAATGACTTTTTAAAGCGCCTTGCTTTACGAATGTATTTTCAGGTGTATTTTTCGGTGTTGATAAAGACATAATCGTATCCTCTAATCGATAAAGCGTGTCATTTTCACGGCGGCATCGGGTATATTTTCAAAGCCAGTACAACGCGTTTTAATCACGCTTAACTGATCCATTGCACTAGAACAAGCAAAACCAAAACGCGCACCAACTCTCTCACTTGCGGCATTAAGTGCGGTTTCGCTGATATGTAAGAACTCTTTTAATGGGTAGGATTGCCCTTCTGAAAAGTGCTCTTTAATGACACTGGAAGGGGAATAACACGCTTCGGTTGTGCCATCAGGCCAAACCACTTCAAAATGAACTACAGGCATAAAGACTCCTTTTGATCTGCGCTTTTTATGAAGCCTAAAAAATGATGCTTCTCAAAGTCCCAGAAAACAGATGTTTGTTTGAGGTGTGATGTATCTTGGTCGATGCCAAGACAGCGATCAGCAGAAGTGGTATCGATATAAGAGACATCAATAGAAGCGCGTTCTGTGACATGACCAATGCAAGCAGCATCAATATCACGGCGTTTGAACAACGCAGTCACCTCGTCTATTCGATCCACGGGGCAAGTCATTAGAAAACCAAAGCTTGGAAACGCACAAAGCCAGTCTTCCCACTTAACGTGCTTAGGTTTTGGAATGTCATTCAAAAAAATGTCCGCCCCCGTTTGAGAGCAATCCATAAACATGGCGAGCGTGCCTAAAAGCCCAGCTTGGCTAATGTCTTTACATCCCGTCAAATAACCTTTCTCGGCCAACAAAGGCAACAACTCTAAATCGCCCTTAAGCCGCTCTGCTGGTGCATTCGTGGTGGCATTCCAATTAAGGTAAGGCGCTCTGAACTCACCTCGTTGATCCATTGCCACAATAATGGCGTCACCCGCTTTGGCGTCAAAGCTCGATAACACCTTGTTAGCATGACCCAAGATAGAAACCGCCAATTGAGTGGCGTCACTTTTATGGCTTGTGTGACCACCAACAATTGGCACGCCATACGTTTCAGATGCGGCTTTCATTCCCAGAAATATTTGCTTGGCGGATTCGTCAGAGCTTTGCCACAGCGCATTAACAACCGCTCGTGGGCGACCTCCCATAGCGGCAATGTCACTGATATTGACCATAACGCCACACCAACCAGCAAACCACGGATCATTCTTTACAAATTCAGGAAGAAAGCCCTCGACTGCAAATAAGTCATAACCACGGCTATTTTTTAGTACCGCCGTGTCATCACCATTTGAGAAACCTGAGGGGTTGTGTTGTTCAAACGAGGAAATCACGGGAGCCAACGCCACTTTAGAAGCCACACCAGGATAATGGCGAACCTTATCCAGCAGAGATTCCAGCATGGGCTGTCTCCTCAATAAGATTATTTGGAATCGCTGCATTGAAATGAACTTCGTCACCAAGCAAATAAGCACTGACAGATTGAGTTTTTACTGGGCGCCCAGTGACCCAAAAACCCAACTCTGGCTGGTCTAAAGCAGGATAATGTTGAAGGTCAGCCTGCATTTTGGCGTGCTTCATACCGTGTATTGTTTCGTACCCAATGGTGTCCCAATTCAGCCGCCTAAAAAGCACTTCATTTTGCTCTTGAACCGTCGCCAAAAACGTATGACAACCAATGGTATTTGCACTAGAAACCGCCAATTTAATCAAACTTGCGCCTAACACACCTTGGCGGCGAAACTCTTTCTTAACGGCTAAACGCGCCCCCCACCATAAACCCGGCTCAGATTGATGAATACGCACGGTGCCAACCACTTCTTCAGGCATACCAATAATCGATGTGGTCACAATCAAAGGTTGAGCAATGGTGTCGATTTCATCCCTATCGTGTTCTTCAAAAATGCCTTGTTCTTCACAAAAAACCGCTTGGCGAATACGTTTCGCCTGTTCAATTTCCCAGTCATTGGTTGCCCATTTCACCTGAAAAACACGACCTTTTTTATGCGATTTGTCGTTCATCTTCGGCCTCCTTCTCAAAACGAGATAAAGACGAACAAGCACCACAACGAGCACAACCCGCTTTTACCTTGTCTGACGTCATGTCTAGATTAACCAGCTCTTTGGCAAGAGGACGAAGTACCGCTTCCATAAATTCAGAGGTGGGCGCAGGCCTGTCTTCCAACGGCGTTCCTGAGATGGGAACAAATGGCACAACGAATGGGTAAACCCCTATCTCGATTAACTTGCGGCAAGTGTCGACAATGGTTTCTTGTGTATCACCCAAGCCGGCTAAAATGTAAGTACTTACTTGCCCACGACCGAACACAGCAACCGCATCTTCAAAAGCTTGATAATACTCATCCAAAGAAACCTCGGCCTTGCCCGGTGTAATGCTTTTTCGCAATTCTGGCGTGATCACTTCTAAATGCATACCAAGTGCATCAATCCCTGCATCCTTCATTCGTTGATACCAAATAGGATCTTTTGGTGGTTCACATTGACCTTGGATCGGTACATCGACAACGGCTTTGATGCCTTGGGCACTTTCGCACATCACTTTTGCGCCACGGTCAGCGCCAGCGGGCGTTCCAGTTGTCATGACAATGTGCTTAATACCATCTAATTCCACAGCCGCTTTGGCGACTTCGGCCAATTGCTCTGGTGTTTTATGGGCAATAGTACGACCCGCTCTCAAAGATTGGCCTATTGAGCAAAATTGACAGGCTTTACGACGGCTCTCATAACGAATACAGGTTTGTAAAACCGTCGTCGCAAGCACATCGGTACTGTGCAATGTCGCGATGTGAGAATACGGAATCCCATCTGCTGTCGTTAAATTATAAAAGTTCGGGTCTTTGGCAAAGGTAACATCGGCCAAAGGAATCTTATCGGACAACAAAGTCGCACTCTGTTGCCCTGTTTCCGTCTGTTGTAACTCATCACTGTCAGACAAAGTAAAAGGCGACGACCACGCTGTTTGCGTATAGATTGGCACCATCAATGTTGTGCCATCCACTGTGATTGCCTGATGATCAGATGGGCCAGCGCCACCGCGACGGCTTACATGCGCTTGATCTGCCGACTGTAAGCGCAAGCCCTTCGTTTGTAATTCAGTTAGAAACTGAGACTGTTTCATCTTGAGCTGCGTCATCACTTGACTCTCCTTTATTGAAAAGGGAAACATTCGAAACTGGCTGAGCGTTATTTGTTATAGGCAAACCATCAACATACTCTGTTGCCTTTGAATTCATCTGTAAGCTCAGTAATTCTGGGCGTGCATAATGGCCTACCGAATCCATCATACGTTTGCGTTTGTCTATTAAGCGAAAATCCAAATCTGCATAAATAAAGCCTTCTCCTTCTGTCAGAGATGGCGCAAGGTGTTTGCCTTCAGGGGAAATAATGGCGGTATTACAACCTTCTCTTAATGCATTCTGCATTTTTGTATCTGGCGTAATACTTTGAATTTGTTCTTCGGTTAACCAGCCGGTGGAATTAATCACAAAACAGCCTGATTCAAGGGCGTGATGACGAATAGTCACGTCCATCTGTTCACCAAAAATAGGGCCAACTAACGAGCCGGGGAATTGAGCGCAATGAATTTGCTCGTGTTGCGCCATTAATGAATAACGGGCCAATGGGTTGTAATGCTCCCAACAAGCCAAAGCACCGATACGACCTACAGCCGAATCAACCACTTTTAAGCCTGAAGCATCTCCTTGTCCCCAAATCATTCGTTCATGGTAAGTGGGGGTGATTTTTCGACGTTTAAGAATCAATTCACCCGTGGCATCAAATACCAACTGAGTATTATATAAACTGCCGTTATCACGCTCATTCACGCCTATCACAACGACCATTTGACGCTCTTTCGCCTTATTACCAATCGCTCGTGTTGTATCACTTGGCACAACCACAGCCTCTTGATATAAGCGCAAATGCTCTGGACCTTGACTCACAGGGGGTAAAACAAAAGAGAAATAAGGGTAGTAAGGTAAAAACGTTTCAGGAAAAACGATGAGCTCTACTCCGCTCTCAGCCGCCTCATCAATCATGTTTAATACTTTGTGCAGCGTACCGGACAAACTCTCCAAGTCAGGAGAGATTTGAACGGCCGCGGCACGAACGATTGGGTAATCACTCATCGCCGCGGCTCCTTTTACATTGTCCAAGTATCAACAATGATGGCATTGTCACGGGTATGTAAAAGTTTGATATCCAAAACATCGAGTGGATTAATTGGCGTAATTCCCTCGATCAATGAACGCTCACCATGACCATATAAAGCCTGTAGAGCAAAACGACAAGCGTAAACTTTACCGCCTTCTGCCATGAATTTTTTCAACTGATTGTTGAAGTTCATGTGACCAGGAAACGCCTCATCACCCAAAGTAGGGAAACCACGTTGAACACCCAAAGTCACACCAGGTCCGTATAAAAGAATACTGGTCTCGTAACCTTTTCTTTGTAAACGCGTTGCTTGCAACATATTTACAAAACCAATTGATCCTTCAAAGGCTACCGTGTGAAATGTTACTAATGCTTTCTCACCCGGTTCCGCTTTTACGTCTTCAAACACTTTTTCTTCGTAATCGACTAAAAAATCACCGTCTTTATTTGGCTCGTATTTTACTTCTGGCATCTTCTTTCTCTCCGGTTTATTAGTTTTTGAAAAAATCGATCTGATCAATTTCAACTAATACATTGCAACCTAGGTGCCAATGATTGCAAAATAAAAAGCAATCAATTTGCAAAAATGATGCGATAAAGTAAAATGCCAAACGCAAAAAAACAGAAAAATATTTTTTCTGATTATCTTTTAATAATCAAAAAAAATGCTCAACACACAAACAAAACGCCCTAAAATGACGCCAAAAACTAAAAACACGACCAATTCAGTGCAGACAACTTGTCTTTGTAAAAATATACTTACATTCTTAAAAATCTAAAAAATAACAAAACACACTAAAAAAACAGAACACAAATTGAATGCAAAATAAAAGCACTCAATAAAATTCAATGAATTCACTACGTTTCAAGGAACATCACTACATGCCCACTTCAATGCTGATTACATGGAAAAAAGAACTCGATAAGAAAGGAAAATATCCAGCTTACAAACGAATAGCCGAATTAATAAATGAAGACATTGAGTCTGGTAAACTGCAACCACAAGATAAACTCCCACCGATGAGAGATTTGGCTGACGCCCTAGAAATAAACTACTCCACCGCCTCTCGTGCCTACAGCGAAGCCAAAAAACGAGGATTAATTGACACCACAACAGGAGCAGGAAGCTTCATTAAAGGCAAGGTGCCAGCGATAAAACCAAGCTTAGCGCCTTATGAAATGACCATGAACATGGTGATTGAGCCCGCTATTCCAACGCTTATTGAAGAGATAAAAGACGGAGCTTTAAGCAGTATCGCCATGTCGGATATTTTGAGCAGTGTGCGTTACCAAGATTTTGGCGGCAATAAAGAGACCAAACAGTGTTTTTTAAGCTTAATTAAACGCCGCGTTAAAAATGCCACTCTGGATCGTGTTGTTTCATGCCCGGGAATTCATGGCGGCTTAGTCGCTTTAGTGTCTCAGCTGTGCGGCCATCAGCAAGTCATTTGTGTCGACAGCCTAACTTACCCTGGAATCAAATCCATTGCGGCCCAGCTTGGTAAAGACCTTTTATCTCTTGAAAGAGACAGTGATGGCCCATTAGTCAATGCATTTGAAGATGCTTGTAAAACCCACGAAGTAGCGGCGTTGTATATTAATCCAACCATGCAAAATCCAACGTCCAGCAGTATCTCGAAAAGCCGTCGGGAAGCACTAGTGGATGTTGCGCTTCGTTTTAGCGTTGCCATTATTGAAGACGATGCTTATGGATTAATCAGTGATGACACAGCGCCGACTTTTGCCACACTGGCGCCAGAAATAACGTATTACATAAACGGCTTATCTAAATGCTTTGGCCCGGGCGTAAGAGCTGGCTTTATCCTTTGCCCGACGCAAAGAAAAGCCGAATACACTGCAGGTGCTTTACGCTCGTTAAACGTCATGGAGAATCCGCTTATTCATACTATTATTTGCCGCTGGATAAAAGAAGGGACTCTCGATCACATGATCCAAGGCATTAAAAGAGAGGCAAACTTGAGGCAGGTTTTAATTAAAAAAACATTAAAATCACATCATTACACTATGGAGGAAAATGCTTTCCATTTTTGGCTAAAATTGCCTAAAAATCTTGGCTGGAACCCATCCGACTTAGCCACAAAACTACGAGCTCATGGTGTTAATGCGGTCTCTAGTGCGGCTTTCGCAACGGATAACAACCCGCCTCAAGCGTTGCGCATTTGTTTTGGCGGCCCATCTTCGCAAAAGGACTGCCAAGAACAAATAAACACTCTGTATGAAATGATTAATCAGCCCGCTCATTTAAGCAACATAGCCCAATAAAATTGGGCTATGTTGAAGAGCATACATATTTTTCGATTAGGCAATGACATCGCAACAAAAGCATTACCTAGTTATTTTTAATGCCTATTCTTATCGTTCGTCTTGTTGATGCTTGTCTAAGTAGGTTTCCGCTTCGCCTCTTCCCATGTATTTACCAAGGGTTTTGAGCGGAACCCGACGTAAGTCCACCACGATCAAACCATCTAGCGTATCGTGGAAAGCGTGATCCACGTTGAAACTAACAAGCTTGCCATTCATTTTAAGATATTGTCGCAATAACACAGGTAAACCTTTGCCATTTTCCATACGAGCCAATATTTTGGATAGCAGCTCAACACTGGCCAAAGCAGACAATAAATTAGGTTGCCAAAACTCTGAAGTTCTCTTGCGCAGTGGCGTAGAAGCCGTCACCAATTGCGCTTTGGCTTGATCGTAATGATGTAACGACAACGCTTGCGCCATTAATTGTCGCGCATTCTCGCTGTAGTCATTACTGATGCTGACAGGGCCAAATAAATGCGTGTAATTAGGATGACGAGACACTAGCGTCGCAATCCCCTTCCACAACATAAGTAAAGAGTTTAAGTTCCTCTGATAGGCCTGTGCCACCACAGAGCGACCAACTTCAATACTCTTATCAAGCGTATTTAGAAATGTTTCGTCATACTGAAATAAGCTACGAGAATACAAACCATTTAAGCCGCGCTCTTTAATTAGCTGATCCACAAATCCTAAACGATAAGAACCGACGATTTGCCGGTCTTCTTTATGCCACACAAACAACTGCTGATAATATTCATCGTATTTATCAATATCACAGGCAAGTCCGCTGCCTTCACCGACACCACGAAAACTCACTTCTCGAATACGACCAATCTCTTTCATCAAATTAGGGATGTTTTTTGTGGGTGTGCAATAAACAGCAAAATCACCTTGCTCAAGCAACAAAGCGTCTTCTGGCAGTTGAGCCAATTCCTCTAATAACAGGTTCGTCTCAATAGGAGAAATGATAGGTAAATCATCGTTTTTCGGTGCTTCTTGCTCAGCTTCTTTGCGATCTGGACTCATCAAGTAAGTATTCAGCCTGAGATAATTCACCAGATCTTTTTCATCATTAAAACCTTTCAACTCAGAAAAAGGAATCGCATTTCCCACAGATAAATTAATGGTTTTCGATTGTTTATTAAGCAGCTCTTTACCAAGCAAAGCCGTACGCAGCAGAGGATGAACTCGCCCTGCTTGGTAAAACAATACACTGTTTTCTCCATCGATAAAAATAGGAACGGTGGTGGCTTGGCTACGGTTAACAAATTTAGCCACTGAATTACGCCACTCCACATCGACCAGAACTTTACTGCCTTTTGCATAAGTCGACACTTCACCAGCGGGAAATATCACCAAAAGACCGCCATCCGCTAGGTGTTTATTCGCTTCACGAATCGCAAGGCTGTTGGTTTTTTTCGCCTTCTCACCACCAAAGACATTCACCCCTATGAATAGATCACTAATCTCAGGAAGACGCTTCAACATTTCATTCGCCAACACTTTCACATCTTGGCGAACTTCTGCGAGCATATCGGCAACAATAACACCTTCGATCGCACCTAAAGGATGGTTTGCCACGACAACAACAGGCCCTTCTTTAGGAATATTATCGAGTGAACCTGCTGTAATATCGTATTCCACATCCAACGCTTTCAATGTGTAGTTCATGAATTCGAAGGTAGATTTTGTTTTAGGACGTTGTTGATAAAAGCCATCAAGCTTACTCAACCCCGTCATCCATTCCAAAAAGCGCTCACCCAACCCAAAAGGAGTCACTCTTGGTAAACGAAACGGACTGTTATTCATACTTTTTCTCTTACTAAAACGTTTTCTTATTATTTAAAAAATGTCGTGTACAAGCGGCTCAAAACACCAGATTCGCTTTTCAGATCTCGCAGCGATAAAAAAGCAGCAGATAACCAGACTAAACAAGCCATACCAAATAACAAGCCGCTGTCATAACCAATAATTTCACCTGCGCCATTAAATTCAGGCATCACAACGCCTAATGGTGTGAATAGATGAAAAATAATCGCACCAGACATGATGCCAACCGCCATCAAAGCGCCAAGACCATGCCAACGTGAAAACAATAATATAGTTGCAATCAATTCCGCTGAACCAATCACGTACGCACCATATTGTGCAAACAAGTCAAACCCAGACCACTCACCTAACGTACCAAAAATATACTCGGTCTCGTACGAGCCAGTAAATTTGAAAAACAAAGACTGAACAAAAACAAAACCGATAAAAACGGCAGGAAGATACTTACTTAGCTGAGATTTCATAGGAATTTCCTTTTGTTATTTTATTAAATTAGGCCAATTTTTATCAGCTTGTTGAATATGCAAAGCTCTGTCCGCATCCCACTTTTCTTTCACCGACTGGTTGTAGTTCAAATACAACTTACCCTCTACAATTGCCCACTGTTCTGGGTCAGATGAAGCAAAATCATTTTGAGCAGAGATAGCCCAAGCGCAATATCCACCAAATTGTGGAGCATATTTTTCTGGCTCCGCTTTAAATAGATTTAAATGCTCTTGTGACGAAAAATACCAATCCGCCCCCTGGTATTCTGCTTTATATTTGTTGCTTCCTTTCACTGGACGATTTTCAGTAAAGTAAGCAACGGTATCGTAGCCACTTACGGCTTTATTGCTTAAAAAACCAGTTGAAATTGCATCGGCTGCAAAGCTAAATTGGCTTACAACAAATAACAAAACTGAAAATACAATTTTCATATTTACACTCCTTTATAGGGCGACTTCTAACGCCTTTTTGTTAGGGAAACTGACAGTGTTTTTAGCAAGAGCTTCCTTGGTAAAATGACCACACAGAGCTCCAGACACATAAGACATACTTTGTGTTTTCTCAGATACAGAAATTCGCGTAAGACTGACTGTTTCGGCATCATCACGATGCATACAAACAGACAAGTGAGAATGTTCTGGATGATGATGTTGATGGAAAGCTAACAGATTTTCTTGAGTCGGCTCGCTGCCCACAATTTGGCCATAAATAGCGTAACGATAAGCCATCACCTCTTCCAACTTTACGCCAGAAGAAAACAACGGCGCTTCAATCGGCTCAATGACTTTATCGACACCATCCCATTTAATGGCGATTACTGACTGGCCTTGCTGACAAATACTGAGATCAAACGCCAACAAAATAAAAGGAGCGAATTGAGGCAAAGATAAGCGCTCAAATGCTATGCATACGTCTTTGATGCTCTTTTCTTTCGACAAAGTTTTGAGCAGCAAACCACGGCTAAACAACACATGCTCAGGCATTCGACCTTGATAATTATTCAATAAGCAAAGACTCAAACCTACTTCGTTTGTGCTAATCCAGCTCCCTTGCCCAACAGGGTCAATCGGCATCAGAATTTTCATGTCGTCCATATTTTGAACTCGTGGAGGCAAAGCGGCGGCGCGCGTCTTCTGCTCATCACGATTAAAGAAAATTTCATAGCCTGTGTTATTCACAAGCCAAGTAACAGAGCACATGATTATTGGCCTCTCATATAAGACAAAGTAGCCGGAGCTAAACCAAAGTCATCATTCACTTTAATGCCCAACAAACTGATGGTGACTTTCGTCATGGCAAAATGATGATTCGCGTGCAGTGCCACAAACGCTAGCTCACGCTCTAAAGTAGACTGCATTTGCTGAGACTGCTTGTGGGTTAAAGAAACTTCTGTTGATAATTTAACCGTCGCTTTTAGCTGCTTTTGTGAAACGCTTTCTAACCAATGAATTAAGTGCTCAATTTCAGATAAACCACGCTGACGTGAAGTTTCAACTGAGTGACCGCGACGTCTGTAATCATAATCAATCATTTCTGGGGCATTCTGACTCTGCCCATGCAAATGATAGGCGCTATAAACCGCATGAAATAAATCCAAGAGATGACGAAAGTGTTCTCCAATCGTACTAGTGACATGCGGTGGCGCAGACCATAAATATTGATCGTCCGTTAATACGCTCAAACATTCATGACCTTGCTCTAAGGCTTCGATGCAACCTTGTAGCACTGGCAGTTCCCGACCAACTGGCACGCCTTGATGATTCTTTGGTGTAGCAAACATACAATTCTCTTTCATTCGTTAATTCATTAATCCGATAGACTTATTCCTACTTAGTCGGTACTTGGATAATGTTCAGTTAAGCTTTTCTCTTCACGCCATGCGGCTAATAAAGTTTTAAAAGATGGCGGTTTGTGCCCTCGTTTCTTTTGCTTCGCGCCAATCGCGTATAAAAGTCGGTACTGAGTTAAGAGCATACTGAATATATTTTTCAGTGGCGTATTTCTGTCCCAAATATGTGCGGCTTCGCTGCTTGCGCCATTGAGCTCCAAAATGGTGAATTTCTCACCTTTCATAAAGTCGTGAAGGTTATCGAATTTAATATCCAAACGACCGTAGTGATAACCTTCCACATCATGAAGAATCGCATCTAGTTTGCGAGTTAACGCGTCAGTAATGTATTGATTACCATCTCGGAAGATGGAACCTCTGCTGTGACTGCCAGCAAAAGCAAGTTGAAATTCCTCGCCTTCTTCTGGAATCCAATCGAGCTTATCCGTGTGACGAGGTAAATATAGATGACTAAGTTGCCCAGCACGCGGACAACGCTCGATCAGCTGTTTCAATGTATGCTGGCCGTCGCCTACAACAGTAGGTGTATATTTCAGCGTGATCGAAATGATCTTTCCTTGAGCCTCACCAGGTTGGCGCACGTAAAACACCCCAGCTTCCGCTTGATAAGGCGCTTTTTCTTGCAACAGATATCGCGCGTTTTCAGGAAAATCAGCAATATACTGTTCAAGCTGACTTTGATTACGTAACAACTTAACGCCTACACCACGACAACCTAAATCTGGCTTAGCGACAATAGGAAAAGACAGATTAGCGGCTTGCATTGCAGCCAAAGCATGGGAAGCTTGATTCGAAACCTCTGCCTGTTTTTTAGTTTGCGTTATAAAAGGAGAAATCCAAGGAGACGCAATTGAACCTGCTAGATTCATAATATCTTGCTTGGATTCACCAACCATGCCGCTCAGTTTAATGCTTGGATTGGCAACCAAAGGCAATCGAAAATCACGGTAATACACACCTTGTAATAGGCTTTGCAATACCACTGGCGTATAGAAAAACCAGCTGGGAAAAAATTCATAGCGAGATACACTGTGCTCTTGATCTATTTCAAGAACGGGCATGCCAGCATTAATTTTATCTGATGGTATGAGGTGAATGTCCGGCGTCGAATTCATGATAGACCTTTAGTAAATGATTTATTAATTAGACGATTAACAATGAAAAAAACGGCAATCGCGATAGGAATCAATACCCATTGATATTGAGTCGTTTGCAACCAAACTTGACTGCCTAGGTAATAAATGACGTAGAAGATAGCCGCTGTCCAGATTGCCGTTGCTGAAACCACTGCACAGAAAAACACGAACAAAGGAATCGAAAAAAAGCCACTTAGAGTAAAGCCAACACTTCTTAAACCTGGAATGAATCGAATGATAAAAAGGTTTAAAAAAGCATTATGGTGGAAGCGAGAACGCAGCTTTTTAAAAGAGGGATTCGTCAAAGCCTTATAACGTAAAAAACGCACTTTACGTCCATAACGGCCCAAGCAATAAAGTAGAAAATCCCCTGTTGCAATGCCAACGAAGACAGCCAGAAGTGCCGTCGATGGCATAATGCTTCCTTGTGCCGCCAAAGTGCCAGCCGTCACAATCGCTAAATCTTCCAAAAAGTAAGACAGTAAGATAATGCCGAAAAACAATAGGGTATTTGAAGACTGTCCTTCAGCAAGAAATGCCTGTAACTCAGCGATCAAGATTCACTCCTTCATTCGAATAACGGTAATGCATACTCTTTTCATAGAGGAAAGGAGTCATAAGCAACGCTTTTAAGTATTAGATATATGAAGTTAGTCGTTACGAGAATCAAAAATATTACAAAAGAATTTTATTTTTTAATTTGAAGAAGATAATTCCCGAACATAAGCTTTAAAGAAACGAAGATTAAGGCAAATTACGTTTCTTTCCTTAATACGATCAGCGTAAGTTTTGTTGGAAAGGAAAGGCCGGTCTCTGTTTTCGAAGGACAATTCATTAAAGGCGCAAGTGAAGGAACTTTTTCTGCTACCCTCCTTCTAAAATAGTAATGTTTTTCCAAGCATTTATGATATTTTTTCCTATGTCTTTGGTTTTAGACTATTGATTCGGTTAGTAAAAGGCTATGCTTGTTTATTGTGAAATCCACATTGTTGTCAATTTAGTTGGTAGAAATCAGCACATATGAGACCGCCTGTTAGGACGATAACCATGCGCGCACCATCCTTTGATTGTGACTTATTCTTAATAGTAGAGGAGCTTTTTTCTTGAACTCTCTTATCTGGCTACCCTTTCTTCCATTATTAGGAACCTTAATTCCACTTATTTCAAACCGCCTCAGCCGTACTGAATGTACCTTTCTGACCGCGGTATTACCTGCATTAACACTAGTTCTGATATTGATGAACGCTGGAGACATTATTCAAGGGGAACGCTTCCAAGCGGCTATTCCATGGATTCCTTCCATTGGTTTGGAATTGGCATTTAGACTCGACGGATTAGCCTTGCTCTTCTCAATTCTTATTTTAGGCATTGGCTTACTAGTTATTTTGTACGCCCGATATTATTTGTCTGATAAAGATCCAATGGGAAAATTTTACGCTTATCTCATGCTGTTTATGTTTGCCATGTTAGGTGTGGTGCTGTCTGACAATCTGATTCAACTGTGGTTTTTCTGGGAACTGACCAGTATCAGCTCCTTCTTATTAATCAGTTTTTGGGGGCATAAAACAGAAGCACGAAAAGGCGCTAGAATGGCACTTACCGTAACCGGTGCCGGTGGTCTCGCGTTGCTTGCAGGTTTATTGATTCTAGGGAATACAGTTGGCAGTTTCAGTCTGCAAACCGTGCTAGACAGTGGCGACCTCATTAAAGCCAGTGCGAGTTATCCAGTCATTGTTGTCTTGGTTTTACTCGGTGCTTTTACAAAATCCGCTCAGTTCCCTTTCCATTTCTGGCTACCAAACGCGATGGCAGCACCAACGCCAGTAAGTGCCTATTTACACTCAGCCACTATGGTAAAAGCCGGCATCTTTTTGATGGCCCGTTTTTATCCTGCTCTCGCCGATACAGATTTGTGGTTCTTGATTGTCAGCTTGACTGGTCTTGCAACCTTCTTAATGGGTGCTTATATCGCGCTATTCCAACACGACTTAAAAGGCTTGTTGGCAAATTCCACCATCAGTCATTTAGGGCTGATTACCTTATTGTTAGGAATGGGAACAGATTTAGCGGCAGTGGCAGCTATTTTCCATATTATTAACCACGCCATATTTAAAGCTTCCCTGTTCATGGCTGCTGGTATTATCGACCATGAATCTGGCTCCCGTGATATGCGTCAGCTCAATGGCTTATGGAAATACATGCCTTATACGGCAACCTTGGCCATGGTGGCGTCCGCTTCGATGGCGGGTGTGCCTTTAATGAACGGCTTCTTATCAAAAGAAATGTTTTTTACTGAAACTCTGCATCAAGCGTCTCTTGGCTCTTTATCTTGGCTCATTCCTGTATTGGCAACCTTAGGTGGTGTTTTTGCGGTCGCTTATTCTATGCGTTTTATCCACGACGTATTCTTCAATGGTGAACCAATCAATTTACCGAAAACGCCTCATGAACCACCTCGCTACATGCGAGTTCCAGTCGAGATTCTTGTGGCTTTATGTTTGTTGGTTGGGGTTTTCCCTAGCTACATGGTTGGCGATCTATTGTACTCGGCAGCAAGTGCGACACTCAATACGACTCCGCCAAGTTACAGCTTGTCCATTTGGCATGGTTTTAACTTGCCACTATTGATGAGTATTATCGCCTTAATTGGTGGTTTGGTTATGTACCAGAATCGATCACATCTATTTAAGTTCCAAGCTCAATTTCCGAAAAGTGACCCTAAATTAGTCTTTGAAGGCGTTGTGCAATCATTAACATCTGCTGCTAGTCGCTTTATCAGCTTCACCGAAAACGGCTCTTTACAGCGCTATACCTTCTTCACTTTGCTGTTGGCCGTCATTATGACCGCCGCATCTTTAATAAAGTTAAACGCAACAGCAGGCCAACGTCCGGAAATCCCGGTTGATGCAGTGTCTATAACAGCTGCTGTATTACTTTCAATTTCCGCTTTAGCCACTGTGTTATGGCACAGGCGACGTGTTGTTGCTCTTATTACGTTGTCTGTCGTGGGGCTGATAGTCTCTTTAGCGTTTGCTCAATTCTCCGCTCCGGATTTAGCGCTGACTCAGCTTTCAGTAGAAGTCGTGACCGTTATCTTGTTGATTTTAGCCTTGTTCTTTTTGCCACAAAAAACACCTAAAGAATCCTCTCCACGTCGTGTTGTTCGCGACTTGAGCCTGGCCTCTTTAATCGGTGGCGTGGTGGGAACCATTTGCTATGCATTGATGACGCGTCCACTCGACACCATATCCACCTTCTTCACTGAAAACAGTAAAACAGGCGGTGGCGGCACCAACGTAGTCAATGTCATTTTAGTAGATTTCCGTGGCTTCGATACGTTAGGTGAAATTACCGTATTAGGCATCGCCGCGCTTGGTATTTATAAATTAATCGCGAGAATGCGCTTATTTATGCCGTCCAGTAACGACAGAGGATTGGCTTGGTCAGAAGACAAAAATCCTATTTTGCTTGCTGTTATCTCGCAGAGTTTGTTGCCTCTCGCCTTGCTTGTGTCAGCTTATATTTTCTTACGCGGGCACAACATGCCAGGCGGTGGCTTTATCGCTGGCTTAATCACTTCCGTTGCCATTATTCAACAATACGTGGGTCATGGTGTGGAATGGATTAAAACCCGCGTTAAGTTGGATTATCAGATCATGATCGGCTCAGGAATAGGCATTGCCACCCTTAGTGGTTTAGGAAGTTGGGGATTTGGTCACACCTTCTTGTCTTCTTGGTTCGATTACTTCTACTTACCTGTCATTGGCAAATTCGAGCTTGCTAGTGCAATGATATTTGATCTTGGAGTTTTCCTTACTGTAGTGGGTGCCACTATGTTGATTCTTGCTAATCTTGGTCAATTAACCACCAGCGAACGTCCTATACAAAAGGAGAATGATTAATGGAAGGTATATACGCTTTTTGCGTCGGCTTATTAACCGCCTGCGGTATTTTCTTAACTTTACGCGGACGCAGTTTTTCTGTGGTAATGGGCTTAACCTTATTATCCTATGCGGTAAATTTATTCTTGTTCGCAAGTGGGCGTCTCAAACTCAATGCTGCGGCAGTTTTAGGACAGTCGGAACAATACAGTGATCCACTTCCTCAAGCATTAGTTTTAACAGCAATTGTGATTGGTTTCGCGATGACAGCGTTTGCCGTCATATTAGCCATGCGAGCCCGTGCGGACTTAGGAAACGACCATGTGGACGGTGTGCTGCCTGCACAACCAGGTGATCCAACCTATAAATCAGGAGGGCATCACTAAATGCAGCATTTGAGCATTTTTCCGATTCTGATTCCCTTGTTGTTTGGCGCAATTATGTTGCTACCGCCAATTTCTCGTGACATCAGTTCACAACGTATCAGCTCTATTGTCGGTACATTGTTTTTACTTGCCTCTTCTGTCGCACTACTTTTTAAAGTAGATAACGAAGGGGTCCAACTTTATGCCTTAGGTGGCTGGCAAGCCCCATTCGGCATTGCACTCGTTGCCGACAGGATCTCCAGCTTATTGGTTTTACTAACCTCCTTTCTAGCCTTTGCTGTTATGTTGTATTCGATCTCTGGCAAAGACAAAGGTGGCGCTTATTTTCACCCATTATTTATGTTCCAAATCATGGGGATTAACGGCGCCTTCTTAACAGGAGATATATTCAACTTATTTGTTTTCTTCGAAGTACTGCTTATTGCGTCTTACGCTCTGCTTGTTCACGCCGGTGGCAAGCAAAAAACACAGGCCGCAATGCATTACGTCATTCTAAACCTTGTTGGCTCCAGCTTATTCCTATTCGGTTTAGGGATTTTATACGGCACACTTGGCACACTAAATATGGCTGACATGGCCATCAAAGTGAGTCAATTGGAAGGTGAAACTGCTACACTTGCCAAAACAGGAGCTCTGTTACTATTAGTCGTTTTTGGATTAAAAGCCGCTATGCTGCCTATGCATTTCTGGCTACCAAAGACCTACGCTAGCGCCAGCGCGCCAGTTGCCGCACTTTTTGCCATCATGACCAAAGTCGGCATTTACAGTATTTTTAGAGTATATACCGTCATTTTCGGTGAACATGCTGGGGAGTTAGCAAATGTCGCAACGCCTTGGTTATGGCCGCTGGCGTTACTTACGATTCTTATTGGCAGCATTGGCGTGTTTGCTAGTCCGAACATCCGTATCATGAGTGCAA
This sequence comes from Marinomonas sp. 5E14-1, assembly GCF_039939215.1. Taxonomy (NCBI): domain Bacteria; kingdom Pseudomonadati; phylum Pseudomonadota; class Gammaproteobacteria; order Oceanospirillales; family Oceanospirillaceae; genus Marinomonas; species Marinomonas sp. 5E14-1. The sequence continues at coordinate 94,107 of NZ_JBDXMW010000011.1, forward strand.
ATCTGGTGATTGTTTCCAGCGGCAGCTTACTTGCATGTGCAGCTATCAATTCTGAAGCAGCCACATCAGCAGCCTTGTATTACATGGTTCATAGTACGTTGGCTTCTGCCGGCTTATTTTTACTCGCTGATGTTATGGCAAGACAACGCGGTAAGGCAGAAGATCGCTTTGTTCACTCGCGTCCGTTTGTTCAGCCAAAACTGCTTGGGGTTGCATTTGCGTTTTCAGCGTTAGCATTAATCGGTATGCCTCCGTTGTCTGGTTTCGTTGGCAAGATCATGATTCTTCAAGCTACTCAATCAACAGCACAAACTATGTGGGTTTGGCCGTTAATCTTAGTCGGAAGCCTAGCTGCACTGGTGACTTTTTCAAGAGCAGGTACAACCTTATTTTGGCGTCATAATGGCTCCGCCTCTTCAGATGCAGAACCAGCTAAACCGACTGAAATAGCAGGTATTGGCTTATTGCTTCTAGCATCACCAACACTGGCTCTGTTTGGTGGTGAGATCAGTGAGTTTACACAACAAGCAGCTTATTACCTGCATGACATCCAGTCTTCTGCTTATGACTTATTACCAGGAGTAACCCGCTAATGTTATTTCCTATGCCTTTCCATAGCCTTTTACTTTTTACTGTTTGGCTATTACTCAATAACTCAGTCAGCGCAGGACATATCGTCTTAGCGACCTTTTTCGCTATTACTATTCCTTGGCTTGTCAGAGGAATGCGAGACGAGCACCCGAAGATACTCAAGCCTTGGCTAGCAGTCCGTTATGTTCTCATGGTGATGTGGGATATCGTGGTTGCTAACTTGGAAGTTGCCTTGTTAATTGTTGGACCTCTAAAACGACTCAAGCCCGGTTTTGTGGCGGTTCCAATAGAAATGAACTCTGATCTCGGTATTACTATTTTGGCCAGTACCGTATCGCTTACACCAGGAACAGTCAGCGCTGAAGTGTCAAAGGATAGAGCATGGCTTTATATTCATGCTCTTCATTTGGATAACGAAGCCGAATTGATTAAATCCATTAAGCAGCGCTATGAAAAGCCTATTAAGGAGATTTTCGGATGCTAAATTTGACCATAGCTATTGTTGCTTCTTTTATTTGTGTCGCTTTGATTTTGAATTTATGGCGGTTGCTGAAAGGCCCGACACTATCAGAAAGAATTTTAGCCTTGGATACCATGTACATTAATGCGATTGCACTTATATTGTTGTATGGCATTTACATGAGAAGCACCTTGTATTTTGAGGCGGCACTATTAATTGCCATGTTAGGCTTTGTGAGCACTGCTGCACTTTGTAAGTACTTACTCCGCGGCGACATCATAGAATAGGATATATTCATGCCCTTTTATCTCGAAATTATTATCTGTATTGCGTTGTTAATTGGCGGTGTGTTTTTGCTTGTCGGTTCTTATGGACTAGCTCGCCTCCCTGATATTTACATGAGACTTCATAGTCCAACCAAAGCCTCAACGCTAGGAATCACAGGCGTTTTGGTTGCTTCTATGGTATTCCAAAGCCATTTGAAGGGTGTTTTCTCTGTTCAAGAGTTACTGATTACGCTTTTTCTTCTCATCACAGCACCGGTTGCAGCAAATATGATTGCAAAAACCGCTTTGCATTATCGTACTAAGCCAATCGAAAAAACTAAAAACCAAGAACTTATGGAAACGATACGAGAGCGCGAAGAGCCAAAACCGTAAAGCTATTCTAAAGTAGTTTTACAACCTCATCACTTTTCATTGGTTTATGGTAAAAATACCCTTGGAATATCTCGCACCCCAGAGACTTTAATGTCTCTGCTTGCGATATTGTTTCGACGCCTTCAGCAATAACAATTAAACCTAGCCCATTTGCCAGACTAATAATAGTTTCACAGATTTTCACGTCTTCCGTATGCTTGTCACACTCTTCTATAAAAGATTGATCAATTTTTAAGGTGTTCAAAGGCAAACGTCTTAAGTAATTAAGAGACGAATAGCCTGTACCGAAATCATCTATAGATATTTTAATATCCAATGCCTTTAACTCTGTCATAACTTCAATACAGCGCTGAATATCTGTGAGCAAAACGCCCTCGGTAATCTCTATCTCCAGCATGCTTCCTGAAAGGTTATAGAAATCTAGTTTTTGTGAAATATAATCCACCACGCTTTCAGACACTAAATGACGTCCCGATAAATTGACAGCAATAGGCACAACATCAACACCTGTATCACACCATGCTTTTTGTTGCTTTAAGGCCGTATCAATAACCCACTCATCGACCTTGATAATTAAATTCGACTCTTCTGCGATAGGAATAAACTCTCCAGGGGAAATAAAGCCTTTTGAAGGGTGGTTCCAACGAACTAATGCTTCCAAGCCTAAGATGTTCTCTTTTTCCATTTGTACCTTGGGTTGAAACACCAAAGAGAACTGGTCAGAAGCGAGAGCGTCTTGTATCTCTTTATCAAAGCCAAACCTCTGAGTCACTAAACTCGCCATTTCTTGCGTAAATAGTTGGGCGTTATCACGACCTTTTTCCTTCGCGCAGTACATGGCAATATCTGCTTGCTGAATAAGTTTAGCCGCTTCTATTGTCTGCTCATAAGAACAGGCAATGCCGATACTCACTGGAACTGAACAATCTTGTCCACTTAATACAAAGCTTTTTCGCATAACATCTAAAATCTGGTTTGCTCGGCTCATTAAATGATTTGTGCTGACGTTGTCCGTCATCATAAAAATGAACTCATCACCACCCCAGCGGGCGACCACATCACTCTCATCAGCAACTTCAAATAAACGTCGAGCAACTTCACAGAGCAGCTCATCACCCGCTTTATGTCCTAATGTGTCGTTGATTAATTTGAACTTGTCTAAGTCTAAAAACAGAACGCCAACGGACTCTTTCTTCTTTTCTGATACAGCTAAAGCACGAACAAGAGAATCCATAAAATAAGTTCGATTGTACAAACTTGTTAGCGGATCACTGTACGCCAGAAACTTTAAACGTTCCTGTAGTTTCATGTCACGCGTCATATCTTTAATGTGAAGTGTGTACTCACTGTCACCATTAGCTTGTGTTTTTGTGATCGTAATTTCAGCTGGAAAATGATCGTTTGGAGCTCGCTGTAAACGAAATGGATTACGGCGATTCAAGATCAAACCAGTTGAAGTAGAGAAACCAGAATCGAGACTCTGAAAAATTTGCTTTCTATCTTCTTCAAGTACAAATAAACCAACAAAACTCTTTCCTTCCACCTGATTTTTTAAGCAGCCAAAAGTACGCTCAGCTGAGGGATTAAACTCCATAACAGAGCCAAAGCGGTTAATCGTAATGATGCAATCCATCGAAGAGTTCAGAATGGCAGATTTACGCATTTCACTTTCTTGAAAGCGCATTAATGCATCATCTCGTTGCGTGATTTCACTGCTCACGCGCTCAATAACCTGGTTATATTTACGAGCAATCTGACCTACTTCAGTAAAAGGCTCCTCTGGCACGGGGGTCGAAAAATCTGCATTGTTTTGCTGATATTGCATGGTGGTAAGCAAATCAAACAATTCCGTTGTGGCTTTATGTTCAGAAACATTAAGACCTTGCTCTTCTTGTTCTTTGGTTACTCTTAACGGCATAAAACGATTTATCAGCCATATAAATGCATAACCGACAATGAAGCAATACAAGCCAATCACAACAACACCAAAAGCCTGAATCCATAACTGATCCCAAAAGGTTAAACCATTAGCAATTTTGTCTTTTTGCCCAAATAAGGCCACACACAAGGTTCCCCATATACCAGCAAATAAATGTGTTGGCACAACATCAAGAGCATCATCCAAGTTCCATGCTTTCATTAGCAGATTACCAAAATACGCAACTAAACCAGACACGCCGCCAATAATCACAGAAGCACTAGGTGAAACAATATGACAAGCTGCGGTAATACCTACTAAGCCAGCAATCACACCACCAAGAACCGCACTAACATCAACATAACCATCACGGAAGTAATTGATGGAAACCGCTACGAGTCCTCCCCAAGCAGCAGAGATAAAAGTATTTAAAATAATCGTTGGCACATTATTCGTTAACGCCAGCGTACTTCCGCCATTAAAACCAAACCAGCCCAACCAAATTAATAAAACGCCAAGAGTCGATAAAGGAAGGTTATTTCCAGGAGGCAACCGGATCTTCTGTTCAAAGAAACCAATTCGAGGTCCAATAATCATAATGGACACTAATGCGATCCAGCCACCAACAGAATGCACTACGGTAGAGCCCGCGAAGTCGATAAAACCCTTAGCCTCTAACCAGCCTTGACCTCCTGTCGAAGAATAGACACCGGACCATGACCAATGCCCAACCACTGGATAAATCAATGTACTCAGCACTACTGTAATGGCTAAATACCCCATAAAAGTCATTCGTTCAGCCACAGCGCCCGAGGTTAATGTCGCAGCTGTGCCGCAGAACATCATTTGGAAAACAAAAAAGCTGATCTGCCAAGGGGTGTGTTGCTCGCTAAAAAAGAAATCGCTGAAGCCAAAGAACCCACCAATCGAATCACCAAACATAATTCCAAAGCCGAATAACCAAAACAAAATCGTCGATACAATGAAGTCTGATATATTTTTAGCTGCAACATTAATACTGTTTTTACTTCTTATTCGACCACTTTCCAAACATAAAAAGCCTGCTTGCATAATGAATACAAGCACAGAAGTAGTCAGCAACCAGTAAAGCTCAGACATATAATCCCTCATCAAAACCAAAATAACGCGTCAAGCTTAAAAGCGCCCAAATAGCATTTTAAAACAAAGATATAGAAGTAAAAAGCGCAGTGCTTCAAGCATTCAATTGTTAGGCCAATTCTTGTAACAGCCACGTAATAAAAAAGGCGACCTCAGATGAGATCGCCTTTTTTAAGCAAGATTAATCAATATTTAACGAGTTCTATTAAGCGTTAAGAGTAAGAACACTCGTTTTACTGATTCGATGACGATAAATCTCGCGAAGATACTTAATGGCATTCTTCACGTTATTTACGTCTAAACGAATATCATTAATAGACACGAAGCTTTGAGGACTCTCGATAAGCTCACGGTACTTCTTCTCGTACATAGGCTTAATCGCATACCAGTTCGTATCAAGGATCTTAGCTGGGTTTTCATAAGCCGTGAAATATTTATCCACTAAAGCATCATCAAATTCATCATCTTGAATCATGCTGATAATGGCTTGGTCTATTTCATTTGTATAACGGAACTCATCACGCGCAAAACACCGCTTCATGTAAGCGACCATCAAGGTCAAAAAATCATCACTTAAACATGGACTTTTTGCAATCAAAGTGGTCAATGATAAATTTGCCGATGCACCAATAACAAGCGCGTAACGCTTCAATGTGGTGTTTGGACATAAACGGTTCAAATGCATTTTCAGGCGATTCAGCGCCGTGAATGACAATTTGTAATCTCGTGGTAGAGAGATAATAGACACAATAGATGAACAGTTTTTAAAGAAGTGCAGATGATTTAACGTGCTCGCATCAAAACCGCTCTTTCTATATACCTTAATCGCATCGCGATATTTCTCTGACTCGACGGGCAACACACTAACCCCTTCAATTGCGGAGGTTTCAGCATTAAAATGTGGCAATTCGATCGAACGACAGAACAAATCATCAATATCAACATTGTCTTGGCGAACACCATCATTTACCACACTTTCGGCGTAAGCAACCGCAACAGGACCCGCTAAACTCATAAACAAGTCATTGGCATCCAAACGAATGGTTTCAGAAATATCAATACCAGCTCGACGAAAGTAATCTTCATCATAATCTGTTGTTACCGCTTGAGCGGTCAAAATATTAAAGATCTGCTGAGAAATATACTGGTTCGCGTATTTCTCCATTGTATTCACATCGATACTTTCAACATCACCACCGTCTTCCTCTTCTGCATAACGCATAATATCGTTAGATATCAACATCATGGAGTTCCAAGGGCGGATACGTTCCATAACATCTTCAGGTAATTCGTCGTTATCTCGCTCTTCGTTATAAGAGAAGTTCCACTCTTCGGATATGTACTTGGTCAATAAACGACCAGCATTGATATGAAGCGCTTCTGAAATCTCAACATTCTTCCCAGAGATGTTCGGTAAAATACAAATACCAGAGGTAAAAATAGGTTCAAACACAAAGCTGTGTCGCTTATCAGCCAAACGGCTTTGGCTTTGATCTGAGCGGTAGTCGAAGGTTTTACTCAAATAAGAGAACTGTTGAGCCAAACCAAACTCAGACGCCATACCAGAACCTGTACCACCGCCCGCACTAAAGATGTAAAAGTAAAGTCGAGATTGATTAGCTTTGATACCACAAGAATCAACAAGGTAGGAATGCAGCTGCTTCCACTCTTCATTAATAAAGGTCGTTGCGTCTTTATTCAGGATAATCTTAGCCAAATATTGACCTAAGATTGGTGCGTTACCTGCACCACCAGCATGAACTTCGGACAAGTCCATAATCTGTAATTTTTTATATTCTTTTAAGAACTGTGCACGGCCTTCATCATTAGAGAAACGAATACGGCCTTCGATGTCTTTATCTAAGTCACCCAATAAGACAATTGGCTCAATGAGGAAAACTGGCTTGAATCCATCCTTATCTTCCATTGGTAAATGCTTTCTGATCCATCGCATCGGACGGAACTCTTGTTCGCCATCCAATATGTCTTGGCTCTCAATCTCACGCATGTAGCTTGCTCTTGCTTCGTATACCAAAGAAGCAACATCTAACGCAATATTAGACCCACAACGCCCTAAGCCAATCAGGCAAACTGACGGAAAAACCTGCTCATTTACACCATCTTCCTCCACTAACTGCGGATGAATCTTATTACGAACAACATCAAGATTTTCTAAAATCTGTTCCAGATTCGTTTCAGTAAAATAAAGATGTTCTATTGGGAGTTTTTCTTGGCTCATGCGGTATCCTTTTTGAAGCAAATTACTTACAACAGATAATTTGGACTGTTTACCCAACAACCTCAAGCAGATATGCAATCTGTAAGATATGCGGTTGTTTAGTCATATTCTTATAAACAATATCATCCTTGTATAGCAATGACACTAATATGCTTAATGAGAATTTAAAATAAATCCAAGTTTTTCAAAAATGGCGAAAGATACAAAGAACCAGAAAACTACGCCTTCTTTTCCGATCATCTAAAAAGAGTTGAAATATTCAAAAAATAGACTACATTTATATGACTATAATCAGGTAAATCAGACAACTATTATAACGGTGGCTGTTTTGTCGATCTCTTCAATATCAAACAACTCATTATATATGCCTTCTCTTTCAATGCAGGCAGACAAAGACACGCACTCAAACCCTCGAGAGGCATCTGGCTTTGTGCAAATTTCAGATCAAGCTAAGCACATGCTTGCCAACCAAAACCAAGCAGGCCTGCTAGAAAAGACAGAAGAAGAAAAAGAAGGGAAAGAGACGGTACAAATTACATCAAGCATTGGTCGTCTCTCTCGAATATCCGGACTGCAGCGTGAAGAGGTCGCAGATCTATATCGCTCTATCGATAGCTTAAGCTAAAGACTAGCTAAACGTCAGCGTATACCCAACAACAGCTAATGCTTCGGCTTCCCGTTGTAAGTTTGCCAATGTTAGCGGTCGCCCATCTAGCCATTCAGGCAAAAACTCAGCATGCAAGCTCTTACCATCTGCCTTTAAAGTGAAAATTGGCATATCGCCCTCTTTCCTATCATCATGCAGCAATATCGACAATCTCAGAAGAATAGATAAACCATCTAAGTCCTGTTGATCACTTTTTGTAAATCGATAATCCAATGATTGAGTAAATTTACGTCGATGGCGCAGAATCAAATTGGCCAGAGCTTGCTGCTCCTGCTGAGAGAAGCCTGGCATATCAGACTCTTTAATAATATAAGCACCATGTTTATGGTATCGGCTATGAGAAATCCCAGCGCCCACTTCATGCAACAAGCCTGCCCAACGGAGCAAGTCTTCACTGGAAATACTGTTTAGATTCCAATTATCTTTCACTTGCGCAAGCGCAGACAAAGCCGTGTGCGTAACCAATTTGGCCTGCTCCGTATCAATATGATACTGATTCAACATGTAGTTTACTGTACGCTCACGAATGTCCGTTTCAGCATATCGTCCCATGATGTCATATAAGACACCTTCACGAAGTGCACCGTTTGAAAAGTCCATTTGTTTAATAGAGAAGCATTCAAAAACGGCCGTTAAAATCGCAATACCTGCTGCAAAGGTATTTTTCCGTTCAGGTTTAAGCCCTATTAGGTCAATATTATCTGCATGACCTGCGGCGAATAGCGCCTTTTGGATTTGCTTTAGTGTTTTAGGGGTAACTCCTTTTTTGCCCCAGTTATTTTCTTTAATAATATTAAACGCAGCTTTAGCCGTACCAGATGAACCAATCGCCACATCCCATGACTCATCAAGATAATCATCTTGGATACTTAATAATTCTAATCGTGCGGCAGTCACTGCTTTTTGAAAATTCGCTTTATTAATTACGCCATCATCAAAGAAGCGCTTTTTAAAACTCACACACCCCATATGAAGACTTTCAGTGAGAATAGGCTCAAGCTGCTGTCCTATAATAAACTCCGTACTGCCTCCACCTATATCAACCACTAATCTTTTTGCATCGCCATGATCCATGGTTCTAGAAACACCGACATAAATCAATCGGGCTTCTTCCCTGCCCGCAATGATCTCAACTGGGTGGCTCATGATATCCATAGCCTTACCAATAAAGTCATATCGATTCTTTGCGACTCGTAATGCGTTGGTTCCTACAATTCGAACCGATCCTGCCGGCATGTCTGCAATCACTTGAGCAAATTGCGCTAGGCAATCTAAACCTCTTTGTTGCGATTCATCATCCAAGTGACTGTCCACCAACCCTGCAGCAAGCTGAACCTTTTCACCGAACTCACCAGTGATACGCAGTTGCCCGTGCGTTACTTGAGCTGTAACCATGTGGAAACTGTTTGACCCAAGGTCAATAGCTGCGATTTTTTCAAATGGAAAATCATGAGATTGTTGCAAAAAGAGAGATTGCATTGACGTCGCCTTATGTCTCAGAAATCATAGTAAACACAAAGTATATCAGTTGAAGAGACACTTCATGATTAACAAAGTATCAAAAACAAGCCGTGTTAGATGAATTTTTTATAAATCTAAACCTAGTTTTGTGAAAATCAAGCACTATGGAACTATTTAATAGATAAAAAACCTGAACTTGATCAAAAAATTAACAAAAAAGTGGTTTTTTCCTGAATTTGACTATAGACCTCACCTTTAAGTCGAACTATAGTACTGACTGTTGGAATAGGAATGTAGAAATATATCTTTCTTATTTTAACTCCAATCAAATTGTTTCGCGCTGTATTGGCTTACCCGAATCGGGTCTTTCAAACAGGGGCAAAAACTAAATATTATTGCTCCGTGTTTTTTCGTGCCGAGTAGCTGATACATTGTTAAATACTTCCAGACATAGATTATGGTTGCTTATTAAGTAACATTGATTCCGTCATTTTTCCTCAGATGAGCTAATACAAAAAACCCATTTATGAACCTTACCGACTTAAAACAGAAATCAGTACACGAACTTTTAGAAATTGCATCAGAAATGGGCCTAGACAACATGGCTCGTTCTCGTAAACAAGATGTTATTTTCTCGATCCTAAAGCGTCACGCTAAAGGCGGAGAAGACATTTACGGTGACGGTATTCTAGAAATTCTACAAGACGGCTTCGGCTTTTTACGTTCACCTGACTGCTCTTACCTAGCAGGACCAGATGATATTTATGTCTCGCCAAGCCAAATCCGACGTTTTAACCTTCGTACTGGCGACACAATCGCAGGGAAGATTCGTCCACCTAAAGATGGCGAACGTTATTTTGCATTATTAAAAGTAAATGAAATTAACTTTGATAAGCCAGAAAGCGTTCGCAACAAGATTCTTTTTGAAAACTTAACACCTCTGTTTCCAGATGATCGCTTATTAATGGAAGCAGGTAACGGCTCTACTGAAGACGTTACATCTCGTATCATCGACCTTGTTGCCCCAATGGGTAAAGGTCAGCGTGCCTTGGTTGTTTCTCCGCCTAAAGCGGGTAAAACCTTCATGCTACAAAACATCGCAAATGCCATCACGCGCAACAGCCCTGATTGCCATCTGATCGTTCTACTTATTGATGAGCGCCCAGAGGAAGTAACAGAAATGTCTCGCACAGTGCGCGGTGAAGTATTGGCGTCTACCTTTGACGAGCCACCAGCGCGCCACGTACAAGTTGCTGAAATGGTAATTGAAAAAGCCAAACGCCTTGTCGAACATAAACGTGATGTTGTGATTCTTCTTGATTCCATCACTCGTCTAGCTCGTGCTTACAACACAGTCATTCCTTCCTCTGGTAAAGTATTGACTGGTGGTGTGGACGCAAACGCATTGGAACGTCCAAAACGTTTCTTTGGTGCCGCTCGTAATATCGAAGAAGGCGGTAGTTTGACTATCATCGCAACAGCGCTTGTTGATACTGGTTCAAAAATGGACGAAGTTATCTTTGAGGAATTCAAAGGTACAGGTAACTCAGAGCTTCACCTTGATCGTAAAATTGCTGAGAAGCGTACTTTCCCTGCGATTAACATTCGTCGATCTGGCACACGCCGTGAAGACTTATTAACGTCTGAAGACGAATTACAACGCATGTGGATTCTTCGTAAACTATTGAATCCTATGGAAGATGTTGCCGCAACAGAATTCCTAATCGATCGACTAAAAGTAACTCAAACAAACGATGAATTCTTTGAGTCTATGAAAGGCAAAAACAAATAAGCTTGCCTAGTGTGCAAGACAAACAAGCCACTTGATTAAAGTGGCTTTTTTTTACCTACATTAACAGATTATTATCACCAGTCAGCGCCTCTACCTTTGTAGACATGACTTGTATCGGAGCTTTATATGGAAGACCTCACCGCAAAGGTAAACACTGTTGAGTTAATTAACAAAGATGTATATCAAGTTACTTTGCAGGTAAACGACCTCTCTTTTATTGCAGGTCAATACTTAATGATTGCCTTACCAACAGGAGAACAAGTTCCTTACTCGATTGGAAGCGCTCCTCATGAGCTACCCAACCTTACCTTATACATTCTTGTTTCGGGCCCTGAGTCATTAGCTCATAAAGTGGTAGAACATATTAAATCAAATGAGGCAATCACAATTAAGGCTCCAGGTGGCGACTGCCATTTAGAAAATGGCGTTTTACATTCTGCACCAGAGCACATTTTATTGATTGCTGGCGGTACAGGATTTGCGCAAATAAAAAGCCTTTATAGTTCATTGGTTGAGCAAAAATTTTCTGGGAAAGTTTCCTTCTATTGGGGATTAAGAAGCGCTGAAGATATCTTTGCACAAGCTTGGTTAGCAGAAGCTAAAGAAGGTGCATCTTTCTCTGTGGATATTATCGTCAATGAAAGCAATGACACATGGCAGGGAAGAACAGGTTGGCTGTATGAAGCTGTTTTAGAAGACCACTCCAATTTGAGCAATTCTGCTGCCTTCATCTGCGGTTCTGTCGGAATGGTTTACGGCACATTAGACCAACTTGAGCTGAAAGGATTAACACAAGAACGCTGCTTCTCTGATGTTTTTGCTTACGCACCACGTCCAGCTAAGCCAAGTCTGTAGCCCTTTATTTAGCGCAAAAAAGAGAGACCTTACTAAAGACCTCTCTTTTTTTATTGATATCTTGCTGCTGCTTTTTTATTCTGCTTGTTCGCAGACTGCATCCCACAATGCAATAATTTGCTCTTGATCCGCTTCCACAACACCTTCTGCAATAAGCGTTTCTTTTAACACATCAGTGAAGGCAACATCAAACGCACTCTTCCCTTCACCTTCTGTACTACTATGAAGCCCCAACAAACCTAAAAGATAAGCACAATAAAATAGCTGATCTCCTTCTTCTGCTTGATGCTCCATTTCACGTAATGTATCACATAGCTGATCTGCACGATCTGCAAACGTTGTTGTCATATTTAATCTCTTTTCTCTTAACCACTTAGTAGAAGCGCTATAAAAAAGCTGGGACAGACCCAGCTTTTCAGCATCTTATTTTTATCGATGAAAAATTAAGGCTTTAGGTTCAATGTTGTCAGTGTACGTTCACGGATAGACAGCAATAAATCCGTACTTTCCACCAATGACTCACCATATGAAGGCACCATTTCCTTCATTTTTTCTTGCCATTCTGGTGTCGCAATACGATCTTTAAAGCAGCGCTCCATAATACCTATCATTGTATTGACTGTTGTAGATGCACCAGGAGACGCGCCCAACAATGCTGCTAAAGAACCATCTTCTGTCGTGATCGCCTCAGTACCAAATTCTAACTTACCACCACCTTCAGCATTTTTCTTAATGATTTGAACTCGCTGACCAGCGTAAGCAAGTTTCCAATCTTTATCCTGTGCATCAGGAAAAAACTGACGTAAAGAATTACAACGATCTTTATGAGACTGTCTCACTTCACTGATCAAGTAACGAGTCAGATCCATATTGTTCTTACCGACACTCAGCATGGGTTTAATATTGTCGAACTGGATACTTTTCGGTAAATCTAAGAAGGACCCTGTTTTCAAAAATTTTGTCGTGAAGCCTGCAAATGGGCCGAACAAGATCGCTCTTTTACCATCAATGATACGAGTATCTAAATGAGGAACAGACATAGGTGGCGCGCCAATCGGTGCCGCGCCATACACTTTGGCAAAATGCTGATCGACCAATTCTGGGTTTTCACAAACCAACCATTGACCACTTACAGGGAAGCCACCAAATCCTTTCCCTTCTTTCACTTCTGCTTTTTGTAGCAACGGCAATGCGCCGCCGCCAGCACCTAAGAAGACAAATTTTGCATCTATAACAGATCGAGTACCATTCTGCTCAATTGTCACATCCCAACGACCATCCACTTTTTTCTTCAAAGCTTTTACTTCTGTGTTCAAGCTTAAGTCAAAGCTTTCTACACTTTCTAAATGCTTCACCATATTACGAGCAATCGCGCCAAAATTCACATCAGAACCATGTTCAATACGAGTCGCAGCAAGCGGCTCATCACCGCTACGATTATTCATAATGAGAGGCATCCATTCGCTCATCGTTTCACGGTCTTCCGTGTACTGCATTTCTTTAAAAGCAGGATGAGCGCTCATTGCTTCATAGCGAGCCTTCAACATTTTGACGTTATTTTCGCCCCATACGAAACTCTGGTGAGGAACACGACGTATAAATTCTTGAGAAGATGGCATTAGACCTTGTTCAACAAGGTATGACCAGAATTGAAGGCTTACTTCAAAAGCAGCATTAATATTCACTGCCTTGTCGATATTAATTGAGCCGTCTTTGTTGGAGGAGGTATAGTTCAGCTCGCAATAAGCAGCATGCCCTGTACCAGCATTATTCCAGCCATCAGTACTTTCTTTCGCTACACCGTCTAAACGCTCAACCATCATCATGGTCATATTAGGATCTAGTTGCTTTAGGAGCATTCCTAGGGTCGAGCTCATAGCACCGCCCCCGACTAGTAAAACATCTACAGAATTTGAGGTCATAGGATTTCGCCGTGTCTTAGCCAATAGTGAATTTCAGAGTGATTAGAAAGGAGGCTTTTGGCCAGCAATCAATACACAATTAAGGTAATTGCATTACTTTCTCGTCTTTTCTCAGAACGCGGTTTTATTGCATTTAAACACTGTCTATTCAAAGACAGATAACCCATAAAAGGTCTTATACAGATATACAACTGATTATACGGATTTTATGTATAATGTCTTGGATGCTAAAAGCAAAAATGTAGATATATTCGAAGCTTAAAAAACAAATTAAGCGACATTTGATGATCTTGTCATCACAATAATGCATTTTAACAACATTAACAAAAACCATGTTTCGATTTTGCTAATGTATTAAAATTATAATATTGAATATAAATATACTAAATCTCCACTTTACAGTGATAGAAATCAAACTCAGGGGATAGGCAATGAAAGCACAAGATATTATGACTCACAATGTCATCAGTGTGGATATGGATGATCGTCTTCCTGACATAAAAAAGATCATGGAAACGCATGACTTTCATCATCTGCCAGTCACCGACAATGGAAAGCTTGTCGGCATTATCTCAGATCGAGACCTTTTACGGCTAATAAGCCCTTTTATCAACAAGGTATCAGAACAAGCGAGAGACACAGACACCCTGAATCGAGCGGCTCATCAGGTCATGACTCGCCAACCTATTGCTGTAAAAGCGGAAACATCGATAGAAGAAATTCTCACTTGGTTTAAGCAACTAGACATATCTTGCCTACCTGTCATCGATGAAGATGAACAGGTCATTGGCATGATATCTTGGCGTGACTTGATCAAGCACGCTACCTTCTAAAATTAGTGGGTTTTCGCCTGATCGCCAAGCGAGTCCTCTAAATCGGCAGCCGTGAATTCATACTTCTCGGCGCAGAACTGGCAGTCAGCTTTGATACTGCCTTGTTCGATTAATATTTCTCGCACTTCTTCTTGCCCAAGAGACATCACAGCATCCATAGTTCGTTGACGAGAACAAGAACAACCAAACTGCATTGATTTAGTATCGTACAAACGCACCTCTTCTTCATGATACAAACGGTGCAATAACACTTCCGTTTCAAGCCCTAATAGCTCTTCCTCTTTTACTGTTGAAGCCAAATGAGCAAATCGCTCCCATGCGTCTTCATCGCCTTCTTTTGCTTGCTCACTCGGTAAGCGTTGCAAAAATAAACCGCCGCACTGAGCACCATTTGCTGCCAACCAAACTCGGCTCGGCAATTGTTCAGATTGAGTAAAATACTCTTCCAGACATTCAGATAAAGTGCCCCCTACAACCTCTACAATACCTTGATAACGTTGCCCATTTCTCGGCTTAATCGTGATAGCCAAATAACCGCCAGCTAATATTTCTTTTAAGGAAATCACCTCTGGAACTTCTTGACTGTCATCCCACTGCGCAATGCCTCGGAGATTCTGATGTTCATCACATTCCGTCATCAGAGTTGAGAGAAAACCATGACCTTTCGCTTGAATAGATAAAACACCATCAATCTTGATAATATCTCTTAACAAGGCAATCGCAGCGACAAACTCACCCAGCAGCTTTTCCAACGGCAATGGATACTCTTTACGCTTAATAATGTCTTGGTAGGCACTGTTTAAAAAGACACGCTCACCACGAACATTTGTGCCATCGAACGAAAAACGTTGGATTTCATTTATTGATACATTACTCACAAAATACACCTTACTCAGCCCAAACGTCCTGAGTTAAAAATTCCTATTAATATTTCCGCCATTTTACCTCTGTGATAACGAATCATCCACTTTAAAGCGTGGATAAACTGGGAATATGCAGACTTACTATTTCGTTTACACGAACGGCACTCTAAAATGTTCTCCATGATATTTAAGCGTCTATTTTTACTTCTCATAGTCGAGATAAGAGATTTCTAGTTTTTATGATCCAGTTTATTGAAGTTAGCTTACAGCGTGGCACTCAGTTTTTACTTGAAGACGCAGATCTCACGATATTCGAAGGCCAAAAAGTCGGTCTAATTGGCGCAAATGGCGCAGGGAAATCCTCATTATTTGCCATGATAAAAGGCGAATTACATGCCGACACAGGCGAGATTATTCTCCCAGGTAACCGCCGCATTGCTTTTATGGCGCAAGAGGTAGAAGAAACACAGCGCAGTGCCTTGGATTATTGTCTAGACGGAGACGATAGATTACGACTCATTGAACGCAACATTGCAAAGGCCCAAGAAAATGGTGACGACCACGCTCATGCAACTTGGTTAGGCGAATATGAAACAGCACACGGTTACACAGCTCAATCCAGAGCTGAAACGCTGCTTCAAGGTTTGGGCTTTAAAATGTCGGATATGCAGAAGCCCGTTTCGGACTTTTCTGGTGGTTGGCGTATTCGTCTAAATCTGGCTAAAGCGTTAATGTGCCCTTCTGATGTTCTCTTACTTGATGAGCCAACTAACCACTTGGATTTAGACGCTGTCATGTGGTTAGAAAACTGGTTAAGACAATACCCAGGAACGCTACTTTTAATATCTCATGACAGAGATTTCCTTGATGGAATCTGTAGCCACATTGTTCATGTTTATCAAAAACGCCTGACACTTTATAAAGGCAACTACTCAGACTACGAACGCCAACGTGCAGAGCACCTTGCTCAGCAACAAGCTAATCATGAGAAGCAATTAGAAAAGCGTGCACACTTACAGCAATACGTTGCTCGTTTTCGCTACAAAGCAGATAAAGCAAAACAGGCTCAAAGCCGTTTGCGCATGCTAGAAAAAATGGAAATCATCGGGCCGGCACACATAGATTCGCAGTTTCAATTCTCTATTCCCGTTGCAGAGAAAACCTCACAACAGCTCATCGATCTATCTCAAGCTGACTTGGGCTACATATCTGAGACAAATGAAGCCTTAGTACAACTAGGACAAACTAACTTCACTTTACGAGATGGACAACGCATTGGCTTACTCGGTCCTAACGGAGCAGGTAAATCAACACTAATAAAGTCCATTGTTGGCGAAATCAAAATATTATCCGGCGAGCGTGTAACCGGAGAAAACCTGAAGATAGGTTATTTCTCTCAACATCAGCTCAGCGCGCTAGATTTAGAAGCCTCGCCTTTGCTCCATATTCAACGCTTGTCACCAAAAGTCTTAGAAAGTGATATTCGTCGTTATCTAGGCGGCTTTGGATTTATTGGAGATGACGCACTGCGACCTGTAAAAGGCTTTTCTGGCGGTGAAAAAGCGCGCTTAGCGTTATCACTGATTTCATGGACAAAACCCAACTTATTAGTACTCGACGAACCGACCAACCATTTAGACTTGGATATGCGTCAGGCCTTGACCGAAGCCTTACAGGAATTCCCTGGCGCTATTTTATTGGTTTCCCATGACCGTCACCTTTTAAACAGTACCGTCGATGAATTCTATCTGGTCGCTGACAACCAGATTCAAGCATTTGATGGCGACCTACCAGCTTATCACGCGTGGTTACAGGCTCGACAAGCCAGCGAGACCCAAGCGGAAAAAAGTGAACAAAACGTTGGCAAAGTCGAAAAAACAGACCGCAAAGAAGAGCGTCGTAAAGCAGCCGAAATGCGAGAAAAGCTACGCCCTTTGCGCAAGCAAATTGAGAAGTTTGAAAAAGCCGTTCAAACGGCACAAGAACATCTCGATAACATTTCAGATGCCATGTCAGATTCCTCACTTTATGAAGCAGAGCAAAGGGATAAATTACAAGCTTTGCTAAGCGACGAAGCCAAGTGGAAAAGAGCGTTAGCAGAAAGTGAGGAAGCTTGGTTTGAAGTCCAAGAAGAATTAGAAGAAGCGGAATCAGAACTGGGTATGTAATAAGTGTCGAGAAAAACCAAGTAATTAAGAAAACACGTAAACATTGCTTTAACACCAAGCATTTGAACCCGTACTGACTTAATATTGTCATAATACTAAAGTAGATTTACAAACAGCGAAAAGGAGAGATATTGGATGACGTTTCCATATACTCGTATGCGCCGCATGCGTAAGAATGATTTTTCTCGTCGACTCATGCGTGAACACCACTTAACTGCAGATGATTTAATTTATCCGATGTTTGTTATTGAAGGAACAAACGTGCGCGAAGCTGTGCCATCCATGCCAAACATTGATCGTGTCTCTATCGATTTACTTCTAGAAGAAGCAAAAGAATTGGTCGAGCTAGGCATCCCAACCGTTGCTTTGTTCCCTGTTATTAATAATGATAAAAAATCCTTACTCGCTGAAGAATCTTATAACCCAGACGGACTGGTTCAACGTGCCGTTAAGGCTTTAAAAGCAGCGTTTCCTGAGCTTGGTGTATTAACAGATGTGGCGCTTGACCCTTATACAATACACGGTCAAGACGGCATCATCGACGATACAGGTTATGTATTAAATGACGTCACAGTCGACACACTTGTTAAACAAGCACTGTCTCATGCACAAGCTGGAGCAGATGTAGTGGCGCCATCCGATATGATGGATGGTCGAATTGGTGAAATCCGCGATGAATTAGAAGCGGAAGGCTTTATTAATACATTAATCATGGCGTACGCGGCGAAATACGCTTCGGCTTATTACGGCCCATTCCGTGACGCAATTGGTTCAAGCAGTAACTTAGGTAAAGGCAATAAATTCACCTATCAAATCGACCCAGCGAATTCTAATGAAGCCATTCGTGAAGTTATGCTAGATTTAGAAGAAGGTGCCGACATGGTCATGGTAAAACCTGGCATGCCTTACCTAGATATTGTCCACAGAGTAAAAACAGAATTAGAAGTGCCAACCTTTGCTTACCAAGTGAGCGGTGAATATGCCATGCACATGGCAGCGTTTGAGAAAGGTTGGCTTGATAAAGATACGGTAATGATGGAATCGCTCCTAGCATTTAAACGTGCTGGTGCGGATGGCATCCTAACCTATTTTGCAAAGGACGCAGCACGCCTACTAAAAAAACAATGATTCCATAACTTTCAACCACTTTGTTAGCTTTACTAAATAACAAGGCAGAAAGTTTGGGAGTGATATGTTTTCAGGTTGTGTAAGTCAATGTCGTTAGTGAATGGTTACTGATCTTTGCCGATATTCAATGCAAAGACACCAAATATATAAAAGACGGTATTTAGGAGTTAATAAAACCCATGTCTGAACAACCTGAAGTTAAAAACATAGAACCTAACATTGCTCTAGTACCGGATTTAGCAATCGATGCTGTGATAGAAACCGTAGCAGAAGAACTTGTGCTAGAACCTATTCCTGAACAACCACAAGATTCAAGCAAAGTCGCAATTGAGCAACGCCTACCAGAAGAAATTGACTTAGCGGACCCTGAACTCTACTTCAACAGAGAGCTCAGCCACCTTCAGTTTAATGCTCGCGTACTTGAGCAGGCGATGGATGAAAACCACCCAATTCTAAACCGTCTCATGTTCTTATGTATTTTCAGCTCGAATATGGATGAGTTCTTTGAGATTCGAGTAGCGGGTTTAAAAAGTCAGGTAGAATACAGCCGTGAAGAAAACGGCCCTGATGGCATGCACCCGAAACAGGTTCTAAAGCTAATTAGTGAACGAGCACATAAATTGGTTCGCCGCCAATATAAAATCCTAAATGACATCATTTTTCCAAAGCTAGCAGAAGAAAATATTCGCTTTGTTCGTCGTACTTTATGGACAGAGAAAGAGGCGGCATGGGTAAAAAGTTATTTTAATGACAATGTTTTACCTGTTATTAGCCCGATTGGCTTGGATCCAACGCACCCATTCCCACGCCTTGCAAACAAAACCTTCAACTTCGTCGTGGAACTTGAAGGTCGTGATGCATTTGGTCGGGAAAACGGATTAGCCATTGTACCTGCACCAAGCTCTTTGCCACGCTTGGTCAAATTGCCAGATGATGTTTGTGAAAGCGGCGATAACTTAGTTTTCTTGTCTTCTATCATTCACGCTCATGCAGATCAGCTTTTCCCTGGAATGACTGTAAGAGGCTGTTTCCAATTCCGCCTAACACGTAACGCGGATTTAGAAGTCGACTCAGACGATATCGGTGTCGACTTAGCTGGCGCTTTACGTACAGAGCTACAAAGTCGCCATTATGGTAGCTCTGTAAGACTTGAAATAGCAGAAAATTGCCCTCTGTACATTGTTGACTCTTTACTCAAACAATTTGATTTGGAACAGGCTGATCTATACCGCATTGATGGTCCGGTAAACTTAAGCCGTCTAATGGCTGTCATTGACCTGGTTGATCGTAGCGATCTCATGTATTCCCCTTTCTCACCAGGTTTGCCTAGAAAACTATCAAACTCTGCCACAATTTTTGAAGCAATTAGACAGCGCGACTATTTATTAATGCACCCATTTGAAAGCTTCGCTCCTGTTATCGACCTATTAAGTGAAGCAGCAAAAGACCCTAACGTCGTTGCTATTCGCCAAACCCTTTATCGCACTGGTGCTCGCTCACCTATTGCCAATGCATTAGTGGAAGCTGCTCGTAACGGTAAAGAAGTCACTGTTGTTATCGAACTTAGGGCGCGCTTTGACGAAGCAGAAAACTTAGCGTTAGCGAGCCGATTACAGGACGCAGGCGCAATTGTTGTATACGGTGTAGTACGCCATAAAACTCACGCAAAAATGATCATCATTGTTCGCAGGGAAGGCTCCGAACTTAACCGTTACGTACACTTAGGTACAGGTAACTACCATGCCGGAAACGCTCGTCTTTATACAGATTACAGCTTCTTAACATGCGATAAAGAAATTGGAGATGATGTTCATCGCGTCTTCCAACAACTAACAGGAATGAGTAAAGCGCTAAAAATAAAAAAGCTCCTGCATGCCCCATTCACATTACGCGATCGCTTGTTAGAAATGGTTAATAGAGAGGCTAAAAATGCTCTTAATGGCGAGCCCGCTCGCATCATTATTAAAGTCAACTCGCTGACTGAAAAGCGATTAGTACAAGCTCTATATAAAGCTTCTCAAGCAGGTGTAAAGATTGACCTAATTGTACGAGGCATATGTACTCTGCGCCCTGGTGTGAAAGGCGTATCATCTAATATTCGTGTGCGCAGCATCATTGGCCGCTTCCTTGAACATACTCGCGTTTACTACTTCTACAACAACCGTGACCCGCAAGTTTATTTATCAAGCGCAGACGGCATGGAGAGAAACTTAAACAACCGTGTGGAAGTGGCTTTTCCGATCCAAGACTTTAAACTGGCTCGACGAGTTAAAAGAGAGCTTGAAGCCTACTTATCGGACAATACGCAAAGCTGGTTATTACAAAGTGATGGCTCATATCAGTTATCTAAACCACGGAAAGACCAATACAGAAGCGCTCAACGCTTCCTATTAAGTGAGCTGGCTAACAGCATCCGTTAGTCAAATGGATAAACACCTAAGTTATTTACAATCAATAACCTAAATAGAGCTTCACTTATCATATAATCCCCAATGGAATTACCTATTGGGGATTTTTTTATTTTCAGCAAAACCAAAACTCTTAGCCTGCGCAAATGAGATGTTTGGGCAAGAGTTTAATCAGATCTGTTGAATACTACTGAAAGAGAAATTAGATTGAATTCTGACGTCTATACGTCAGAATATATAAGAAAGGTAATTGTGGTTTTTTTAATTTCCGCAGACGCGTTTCGCTCGCAAAACAAGCCCAAGTAAATGAACAGCAAGACACTCTCTACCAGACCTTCTCATTTCCAAATAGGCCTAAACGAAAAAGCCCGCTCTGCGTTAGCAGAACGGGTTTCTCTTAATTATAAGCTTAACGACTTACTTCTCTTACATGCGTATCTGCAATAAAAAGCCCCACACAGCATTGGCTATGTGGGGCTCTCGTGTA
>NZ_JBDXMW010000012.1:0-114349 GCF_039939215.1 Marinomonas sp. 5E14-1
TAGTAATAAAGCTTAAAGCGGGTGTGTAGCTCAGTTGGGAGAGCGTCGCCCTTACAAGGCGAATGTCGGGAGTTCGAACCTCTCCACACCCACCATTCTAGGTCACTAATCTTTTTATACTCTCCGTTCTAAAAATAGTTTTCTACATATTTCTTCATTCTTAAATTAATAAGAAAACTCAATATTGAGATCTAATCTTACACAGATAATATGATGTATTTTGTGTATTTTCATTTTTTAAATACTGATAGAAAGATCTTTAACACCTTTCCTAGCTGCCCTTAATACCCCTCTCTAATTCCATCTGTCTTCGTTTGTGTATTTTTAATGATTTTCTGGTTACATCTGATACTTGCGCTGAGTGTTCTTCAGTATGCGACCTCAGTAAGTAATGAGGTTTATAGATGTAGAGCACAAAAAAAGCGGAAAAGCGTGTGGGTGCTTTTCCGTTTTTGATTTGATCAACGACAACACTTTCTACGGCTAAGGTTGTGTTTCGACTTCTTCACTGATTTGTTCTAGATCTGCAAATCCTGCCATAGCGCCAATGGTTATTTGCAAGGCTGCCCATTCTTGTTATGTGCAGAAGCAGCACTGATTTATGTGCTGGATTCTGAAATGTGTCATTACATTTTTTTGTGTGAAGCAGGTAACATAGAGATCATTCAATAAGAGAGAAAATTATGTGGATTGTTTATGCACTGTTAGCGGCTCTATTTTTTGGCATGAGAGGAGTGATGTATCAATGGACTTCGCAAAAAAATATTAATCGAAATTTAATGTTATGTGGCGTGTTTTTTGTCGGCTTTGTTATTAGCTCGATTGCGACGTGGCTGTTGGATCAGAAGTGGTATACATGGGCTCATGTTGCTGTGGGTTTCGCAATGGGTTTTGGATCTTTTGCTGCAAATGCGGCTTTGCATAAAGGTTTTTCAGTCGGAAAGGCTTCTCTTATTAGTGTGCTGTCAGGCTTACCACCTTTGTTTGTCGTGTTGATGGCTTTTGGGCTCTGGAACGAAACACTCACCACGCAACAGTTTATCGGTTTTACCGTTATTTTTATTGGGCTTTATACCATACGTTATTCAAACGATATTTCCTTTAGTAACTTACAAGGCGCACAATGGGGCTTACTTGCTGCCTTATGTTTTGCTATGAATGACGTATTTGGGAAGCAATCCACCCGTTTAGATTCTGATATGTTTGCGACATTAACACTGATGTTTGGCTTTGGCAGTTTTCTGTTTGCGATTGGCTGGTTGAAAAACCGTCGTATTACCGATCGTAATGGAAATGATGTTGAACCGCATTGGTCTGGTACTAAAACTTTTGGCTGTGGAATGCTGATCGGATTAACCAATGTGGCGGGAATGATGGCAATATTGTCCGCTTTTGCTATCGGAACGACGGGCTTGGTGTCAGCGATTGCTGCAATGAATATTTTGATTATTTTGTTGTATTCACGAGTGTTTCTAAAAGAAGTGTTCAGCTGCCAAGAAATCTTGGGATTACTTGCGGCACTTGCGGGCATTTTGATCTTGCGTTTAAGTCAGTAACCCTTTAATGAGTAACAGCTTAATTCTACCTAATGAAAGCTGATACCCATTTGTCAGTGTCTTGCTAATGTTAAGAAACCAGTGAATTGGCAAGTTCAACGAAACCTAATCCCCCTTTTTCTTGTGTGATGTAATTGGGTTTGTGCGCCAGTGTTGGTAGAAACTTTTCAACATTGGCGACACCAATAGAGAGTGGAATAGTTTCAAACATGGCTTCGTCATTGGTGGAGTCGCCGATAAAAGCTGTTTCTTCAAGTGCTATATCGTGTGCTTTGAGCCAACCTAAAGCGCCTGTCGCTTTGTTGTAATCTCCAATCCAAGTATTAATGTGAATCGAACTTAATTTGGCGTTCACACCTTGTTCTTTTAGCCACTGTGTTGCTTTTTTTGCATCGGAGAAATCCACTTGCACGGCTTGCCCAATATCTAGTGCGACGTCAGTCATTCGGAAATTTTGATCCTGTGTAAAACTGATATCTGAGAATTTACTGTTCAGTTGATTGGCCAATTTTTTAAGTTTCTCTAAATCGCTTTGTACTTCTTTAGGGTCTTTTAAATAGGTTAATCGAGTATGACCGCGGTCTTCTTGGGTCATAAAAAAAGCCCCATTCTCACCAATGATGTATTTTATCGGCAGCGTTTTGAGTAGGCAGTCACACCATCCTGCACTGGCTCCGGTAACGGGTACAACAAGAATGTTGTGTTGTTTTAATGTATGTAATGACTGAATGGTTTGAAGAGGAATTTCTCCATTAAGAGTTAAGGTATCGTCCACATCAGTGAACAGGACTTTAATAGGGTTGGTGAGGCTTTTAGGCAAGCATTTAGGGTTTTGTGTCATGATTTTAATCCTTTAAAGTTATGCAAATTGGTTGATGATCGGACGCCATGGTGAAGGTGTTTACTTCAATGTTTGCTATTTGATCGTGTAATCCTGAGGAGCAGAGAAAGTAGTCTCGCACATGGGCACCGTCTGGCCAGAGGTCTGTATCAAAGACACCGCAAGTTGGCTGGCGTTGTGAAGAGTGGGTGTTTTTTAAGGCTATTTCTGCCGTATCTAACCATGCCATTTCGCTTGTCATTTTTGTGTATTTAGCACTGTTTAAGTCAACATTCAGATCGCCACACAATAAGACATGTTGGCCTCTTTTCGCGAGGTGATAAGCATCTTGGTTATGTTTAAGTGTTGATGGCTTTTTATCAGTGGCTGATGGCTCTTTAAAAATAGCTGATGGCTCTGTGTGACTGAGTATCTGATCGCGAAGCCTAGTGAGGTGCTCAATTTGCTGTATCGACTCAGATTCTGAGTGATAGGCAAGATGTGTGTTTAATAAATTGATAGTAGTGTTTTTATAAAGAATAACGGTTTCAGCAAGGGTTCTAGGTATCTGTAGCGCAGGCAACACACAAGGAACTGGTAATTGATGAATGCGTTGATCTAAAAGTTTGCCTTGTTT
Organism: Marinomonas sp. 5E14-1; assembly: GCF_039939215.1. NCBI lineage: Bacteria > Pseudomonadati > Pseudomonadota > Gammaproteobacteria > Oceanospirillales > Oceanospirillaceae > Marinomonas > Marinomonas sp. 5E14-1. Next base: position 3,014 of record NZ_JBDXMW010000012.1, read on the forward strand.
TACGAGTGTTAAGTTACCGAATTCTTGGCTCTTGCCATTGCCCAAAGGCCGGCTAAACCCCGTTGCCCAGACGCTGTGATAGCCTGCAAACGCTTGTTCGAAAAGCTGTTTTTGGTCGTCGTCATTGTAGGCTTGTATGTTTCTAGAGACTTCCTGCAAGCAGATAACATCGAGCTCCCCAAACTTTCTAATGACGTCAATAATTCGGTGCCTATTGAATACACCATCGCATCCTTTTGTGGATTGAATGTTCCAACTGAGTAAGCGCATTATTTTATTCCTGCATGCATAAATGACTGAATGAATTGACGCTGAAAAATAAGAAACATAAGTAATAGTGGGGCTATGGATATCAATGTTCCGGCACAAATGATGGCCCAATCAACGCCAGATTCTGGCGCACCAAAAATAGATAAACCAACTGTTAGAGGGCGGCTATTTTCTGTGTTTGTGGCGATTAAAGGCCATAAGAAATTATTCCAATGTGTGCTAATGGACACTAAGGCATAAGCCACATAAGTCGGCTTGGCGAGAGGCACATAGACTTTCCAGATGATTTGTAAAAGATTACATCCTTCCAGTTTCGCCGCATTTTCTAGGTCGATAGGAATGGTCTTAAAGCTTTGGCGCAATAAGAAAATACCAAAGGCACTGGCAACGTAAGGAATCGCGACCGCAAAATAGGTATCAATAGCATGAAGCTGAGCCAAGGTCTGGTAGTTCTCAACAATGAGTATTTCAGGCGTCACCATCAGTTGCATAATAATTAGGCTAAATACAAATGCCCGCCCATTGAACCGAATACGAGCCAATGCATAAGCCGCCAAAGTGCAAACAATGAGTTGGCCTGCTAGTGTTAAAAGGCTGATGGCAAAAGTGTTAAACATGTAGCTGATAAAAGGCGCTTGAGACCAAGCTTTTTTAAAGTTTCCTAGCTCCAATGGCGCAAAAAGAGAAAAGTTTGTTGTGTACTCAGAGCTGTGGAAAGCCGCCCAAAATGCGTAAAGCAAAGGGAAAATCCACAGTAATGCCAATACCAAAGCGATACTAGAAGATAAAAAAGTCAGTGTTTTATTCATTATCAATCTCGCTAGTTTGGTTGTTAATAATGGATGCGACGTTCAATCACACCAAATTGTATGAGCGCCATAACAATTAAGATCAGCAGCAGAACAGCGGTTAATGCCGACGCGTAGGCTGTATCGAAAAAGGCAAAGGAGTTCTCATAAATGTAATAAAGCAGCAGATTGGTGGCATTGTTTGGGCCGCCCTTGGTGAGGATAAACAAATGGTCAATCAGCTTGAACGAGTTCAATAACGCGTTCACAAAGACAAAAAGTGTGGTTGGCATAAGCAAAGGAAAAGTAATGCGTCGGAAAGTATATAAACTCGAAGCATTTTCGGTTTTCGCGGCCTTATATAAATCTGGCGAGATGGTTTGTAGCGCAGCAAGATAAAAGATCATAAAGAATCCTGCTTCTTTCCAAATAGTCATGGTCATTAGGCTGTAGAGCGCGGTATCTGGGTTGCCTAACCAATTCACACCAGACAAACCAAACCAACCTAAGATGGCATTAAACAAGCCAATTTCTGAGCTATAAAAGAGCAGCCAAATGTTAGCGACAGAGATCATCGGCAACATGGTTGGTGTAAAGAAGGAAAAGCGCATAAAGCCTGTTCCAGCTATTTTACCGTTGACCCAAAGGGCCATGATGAGAGCAAAAAATATAGAGGCGGGTACTGTGATCAAAGCATATAGAGCACTGTTTTTTAAAACTTGATAAAAAACCGGATCATCAAGCAAACGCCCATAATTTTCACTGCTGGCTTGATCTCCCATTTGTACACCAAAGCCAAAGACACTGCGCCAAAGGGTATTGCCTATGGGCAGATAGGTGAAGGCAACCAAAAGAATAAGGGCTGGCGCTAAAAGCAGCCAAGCTTGGGCTTTATAGGTTTTAAACATAGGTAACCTCAATACGGGGCTAGTGCTAGCCCCGTTGTGTTCAGATTGTCATGCAACGCTAGCAAGACTTAACGTTAGCAAAACCTAACGGTAACGAGACAGGATTCGATCCGCTTGTTTTTGCGCCGATGTTAATGCTTTTTCAGCATTTTGTTGGCCATTTAGTACGGATTGAATGGCATCATCTAAAAGCTTTCTGACACGACCAGATTGGTGTGTGGATAGCTCTGCCGTTGCGTATTTTAGTTGGTCGCGAGCAACCGCCGCTGGAGGGAAAGACTCGACATAGTTCGCCAATTCTTTCGTTTTGTAAGCCGCAGGGCTGATGCCCATATAGCCTGTTTCTATGCTCCATTTAGCAGCTTGTTGTGGTGAGGTCATAAACTTCACTAGCTTAAGTGCCGCTTGCTTTTCTTCTTTTGAAGCATTTTTAAACAAGTAGAAGTTACCGCCACCTGTTGGTGAACCGCGTTCTTCATCGGCTGGCAGCATGGCCACACCAAAGTCAAACTTAGCGGCTTTTTTGACAGCGGTTAGGTTACCTGTTGAGTGCCACATGATGGCGGTTTTTTCTTCTAAGAAGTTTTGACGCAAAGTGCCCCATTCAATCATTCCTTTTGGCATGATTTGATGCTTATTGCCTAAGTCTTTCCAGAAGTCCAATGCGGCAATGGCTTTAGGGTCATCGAAATAGGTTTTGTTACCGGCTTGGTTCATTAGCTTATGACCTTTTTCTTTGGTCAGTGCGCCAAACATCCAGTATGGATAACCTGTAGATGGGATCATTGCGCCCCATTGAGAGACGTTACCATTTTTATCTTTCTTAGTGAGTTGCTTGCCCATTTCAACCAGTTCTTTCCAGCTACTAGGGGCTTTATTTGGATCAAGGCCCGCAGCACGGAACATGTCTTTGTTGTAGTACATGACGATGGTAGAGCGCTGGAAAGGAATGCCGTAGGTTTTACCATTAACAATGCCGTTTTCCATCAGTGCTGGGTGAAAGCTCTTTAACCACTTACGTTCAGCCGATGTAGAGATCACATCGTCGAAAGGCACAATAGCGTCTAGATCCATTAATTCATGAACGTCAATGGAGAACATCACAGACAATTGTGCAGGTTTACCACTGTTTAATGCGGCTAAGGCTTTTACACGGGCGTCATTATAGTTGCCCGCATAAATGGCTTTTACATCAATATCTGGGTTTTGGTGTTCAAAATCTTCAACAATAGAGTCAACGACTTTTGTTAAAGCGCCACCAACGGACACTGGGTAATACATGGTTAATTCTGTTTTAGCTTGTACAAGAGCGGAAAAGCTCAGACCTATTGCTCCTAAAGTAAGAAGTTTTTTAATGTTTGTACGCATTGCAGTAGCTCCTTTCAGGTTGATTTTAGTGACGCTAAAAACTGGCAATACGCTTGCCAGTGGATTTGGAAAACAGATGTTGTTTTTGCTCAGACCAATGAATGTTTAAGTGGCTTCCTTCGGTTAATTGATGTTTACCCATTAGGGACAGTTGAATATCTTTTGAGCCTTTAAAAGGGCCACTTATCACATCGACATTGATGATGGTGGCAGCACCTTGATAGTCGCAGTTGTTAATTTTTGCTTGATGGCCGACTTCTTGTACTTCTATATGCTCTGGCCTGACGCCAATAATGTGTTCATCGCCAGTCATAAAGTTCATCGGTGGATGACCAATAAAACTTGCGACGAAGGTAGATTCAGGGGCTTGATAGAAGCTTTCAGGAGAGCCTTGCTGTTCCACCTTGCCTTGATTGAGTAAGATGATTTTGTCCGCCATACTCATGGCTTCAATTTGGTCATGGGTGACGTATACCACGGTCAAACCTAATGACTTTTGTAGGTGGCGTAATTCATTACGCATCTCATTGCGTAGCTTGGTGTCTAGGTTTGAAAGAGGTTCGTCCATCAGGCAAAGAGGGGCTTGAGAGGCAATACTTCTTGCCAGCGCCACCCGTTGGCATTGCCCACCCGATAGTTGACTAGGCTTTTTATTAAGGTGTTCTTCTAAGCTCACCAGCTCAATGGCATGTTTTAATCGTTTAGTTTGCTCTTGCTTGTTTACACGACGTGCTTTTAGGCCAAACAAGATGTTTTCTTTAACGGATAGATGCGGAAAAAGAGCGTAAGACTGAAACACCATAGACAATTCACGCTTCCCTGGTGGAAGGTGGGTGATGTCTTTATTCCCAAGATGAATTTTCCCCAATGTTGGGGACTCAAGGCCTGCAATCATGTTTAAGGTGGTCGATTTTCCACAACCGCTTGGGCCAAGCAAAGACAGAAATTCCCCTTGCTCTATGGTGAAATTGATATCGTCCACGACACAGTGATGAGCGTATTCCTTGCTTAAATTGCGGATACTTAAAAAACTCATAATGTCCTCAAAGTTTCGTCGGTTGATAACTCAACTTTCACGCCTAGTTGCTGGCAAAGTTGGTTTAGTTCATTGGAAATCTGATTGGTGAAAAAGACGTCAATAGATTTCAAATGACTGCTTTTTACAGGCGCACTGCGCTCGAACTTATGATGGTCAGCCACTAATAACCGTTGTTCACAGTTTTCTAAAATGGCTTGGGATAAATGGGACTCTTCTGGTGAAAAGTCGAGTAAATCACCAGAGGTAGAAATGCCGCCTACGCCACAAATGCCAAAATTGACTTGAAACTTACGAAAGTAATGGGTGGCATCTTCCCCAACAACATCTTGATCCGTAGCACGAATACGGCCGCCAACCATATGGGTTTCTATGTTGGGATTTTCACATAGGGCGATTGCCGCATTTAGGTTGTTGGTAATAACGGTGAGACCTGAGTGGTGGATAAGGTGTCGAGCAATTTGTTCTGGCGTAGTGCCTATTCCTAAAAATATACTGCAACCTTCTGGTAGGTATTCAACCAGTTTTTTGGCGATGTCTTTCTTTTCTTCTAAGTGAATGATTTGTCGATTAGAGAACGACAAATTATTGCTTTGCACAGGTAAGCAAATACCGCCATGAATCCGTTTTACTAGAGCCAGCTCACTGAGTGCATACAAGTCTTTACGGATCGTTTGGACAGAAACATCAAAGTGTTCAGTGAGTTCTGTACTGGAGATCTTCCCACCATGACGTTTAAGTAAGTTAAGAATGTCTTCTTGTCTTGCTGATATTTCTTCTGTCATACGAAACCTTAAGGATCAATAAATCTTATTGTTCGAAATGTTATTGGTTTCGTATGAAGGTTTATTTACAGTTTCGTTGCATTTCTAATTAATGTTGGAATTTCTGTGTTGGGTGAATGTCTGGGCTAAATAAGCTGGAGGTATTCGCAACGGTGCTGATGTGGCGAAATGCATGGCATTAGGCGCGGATGCTGTTGCAATCGGGACAGCAGCTTTGGTTGCCTTGGGTTGTAACGATCCAAAATGGGAAGAAGATTACGAAGCCATTGGCTCAGCAGCAGGTTTCTATGACTATTACCAAGAAGGCAAAGACCCAGCGGGTATTTCAACGCAAGACCCAGAGTTGAGCAAACGTCTCGATCCTGTTGCTGCTGGTCATCGTTTGGCTAATTATTTGGGAGTTTTGACGCTAGAAGCGCAAACGTTAGCGCGTGCTTGTGGCAAAAATGATCTACGCAACTTAGAGCCAGAAGATCTGGTGGCGTTGAATGTGGAAGCGGCAGCCATGGCGCGAGTACCTCTTGCGGGGACAAACTGGATTCCAGGTCAGCAATATTAAGTTCGATAAAGACACAAAAAAGCCATGCTTAATGCATGGCTTTTTTGTGTCTCATGTCCCGCCCTGAAATAGCGTTACACCTAAGAAATCTATTGTCGGAACATGAAGTAATACAAAGCGTGAGCGTACTAAATATTATTACATAATGGCTTTAATATACCTTGATTGATATTTTGACACTGAGTATAGGGTGAATCTCAAAAAAGTATATTGTCATGAAGCGAGACACCTTCAAATTGAAGCAAAAATCCGTTTCAGTCCTTCTTATTTGTTTCTCGATATAAGTAGGTAAGCTGTTTACCAATAGAAGCGGAAACAGTTGATAGGCTAAAGCTGTCTAACTTTTGTCATTTGATTTTTTTCTTTGTTCGTTTGGTGATTTGTCATATTGATTTTTATAGCAACGTGCAAAGTAAGAGCTGGAGCTAAAGCCGCATGCTGTACTGATATGAAGTATGGATAAGTTCGATTGGGTGAGAAGGTTATGCGCTTTTTCGAGCCTGATACGTAAATAGTGTGCAGAGGGTGAGGTATTTAAACCTTCTTTAAAAAGGCGCTCTAACTGCCTTGTGGAAACGCTTATAAGTTGGCTTATTTGAGGGCAGCTGAGTATTTCTTCGGTATTACTACGCATTATTTCTAATGACTCTAATAATTTAGGGTTATGTGTAGAATGACGAAGATGTAAGTTCATTCTTTGTTTTTCATTGCTAGAACGTATTGTCGGATGGATAAATTGCTCTGCAACATCTTTGGCTAAGTGGCTGCCATATTTTGTTTCGATTAAATGTAGCATCATGTCAAGCCCCGCCGCTCCGCCTGCGCAGGTATAGATATTGTCATCCACTTCATACAATTCACCTGTGACATTAAGGTCAGGAAACTCTTCAAGCAAACTATCAAGGTTCTCCCAATGAATAGTGCAGCGGCTATGCTTTAGTATGCCTGCTTGGGCAAGTAAGGTTGTTCCTGTCGAGGTCGCGCCTAATTGAACGCCTTGACGCTTAATATCTTTAATCCATCTAATATTCTCAGCATGGCTATTGTCTTTTACGTTCGTTCCTGCGACAACAAATAAGATCTCTAAGTCTGACGTATTTTCCTTTGTACGATTCACTGAAAAGGGAAGGCCATTACTGGCATAAACCTCCTCACCATCACCGTATATATGCCAACTGTAGAGTGTTTCGCCTTTTAATTGATTTGCCATTCTTAATGGCTCAATTAAAGAGGCTAATGAAATCATAGAGAATTCAGGAATAAGCAAGAAACCAATTCTAGTGATAAGTTTTGAAGTATCAGATGTTTGCACGCCAAACCCCAGTGTTAGTTTATTTACTTTACTGTCAATTATTTTAGAGAATTGACTGTTTAACAATAAAAGTTGTTAAAGTTGTTTTTAACTGTATTTGCTCGCTCTATTTGTTCATTCTACTTACTGGCTCTACTTAGTGATAAGTCAGAAAGCGGATGGCTACAACAGGCTAAAATGAACCCATTTTGTTCTTCCTTTTTCGATAACCCACCTTTGTTGTCACTTTTCACATCACCTGAAACCAATTTTACTTTACAGGTACCACAGCTGCCTTCACGACATGAGGTCGGAATACGAATGCCTCCTTCTGCTGCGGATGTCACAAGGTCTTGCTCTGCGTTGGCAAAAAAATTGTAATTGTCTAGCGCAATGGAAAAGTCCTTATTAGCATCGTTATTGCTTATAGATGACGGGTTATCAATGATTTCTATGGCGGCTTGATGCGAACCAAAGGTTTCTGTGTGAAAGTTTGCAGAGGCGCCACCTTCTGCTTTATAGATAGCTTGAATCGTGTCAGTAAAGCCTTCAGGCCCACAGCACAATACCGTACGAGTACTAAGGTCTGGTATTAATGCCGATAAGAGTTTTCTATTCAGCCTGCCACGTAATGAATGCCATGCCTTACCACTTGGCACTTTTGACGCACACTCATACACGGTTAAGTTAGGCATGTCACATTGGATCGTATTGATCTCTTGATGGAAAAGCACATCATCCGGCGTACTGCTTTGCTGAATAAAAATAACGTCGGTGTTTTCTTTACGCTGATGCAACCACCGTAACATGGCCATAATAGGAGTTAAGCCACTGCCTGCTCCAATCAGTAGCAATGGTTGATTTGGATAGTAGACGATGGAGAATTCACCAAAGGGGCCTGTGGCTTCAAAAATGCTATTGATGCTGAGATCAGAATGCATGTAGTTGGTGACTAATCCACCTTCTATGGCTTTGATGGTGAGTTCTAATTGATTGTTTTTAAATCCTGCAACGGTAAAGGTACGGACGTGCTCTTCAGCCTCTTCGTTTTTACCTATTCGTGTTTTTATACTAATGGATTGGCCTGGGTGCATACGTAATGGCTGATGCTCAAACGTTTCAACATTAAACACAAAGGTTTTTATATTGTTGGTTTCTTGGCGTATATCCACAAGTTTTAAGATCATTTTCCCACTGGGGTAAACAGGGATAGAGAGTGGTTTTTTCATTGCTGCTGCCTCAGTGGGAGTATGTATCACACTTACTTGTCTTTTATATTGTTTGGTTAGAGAAGGTTGGTGAACGACATTTCTCTATTTACTTTTATGAATGGTTTTCCAAATAATTTGTTAGCTTATTTTTGTACCAGTCAGTGAAGTTGATCACCATAAATTCAGATATTGCTGAGTAGGGGCCTGGTTGATAGGCTGGTGACAAAATGCCTTTTTGGTTATTTTCTGCAAGCTCTTTGTCTTGCTCGTTCGTTGCTAACCAAACTTCTGACAATCTTTGTAAGTCATAGTCCCAGCCTTCTAGCGCCTCTTCGTGAACCAGCCAAGTGGTGCGAACTTCTGTTTTGTTTGGGCCAAGAGGCAATACTCGAAAGTGAAGAATGTGATCGGATAAAAAATGGTGCCAGTTGTTGGGGGCACGAAACATTCTAACCGAGCCGAGGTCTTCTTCGACTAAATCGCCAAGCAGTTTCTTACAGGCAAGTTCGCCGTCAAGCGTCATGGATTTAATGTCCTTACGAAAGGGTAAGCGAATACAGCGAAACTCTTGTCCACCGTCGGCTGGCTCGTAAGGAAAGCCAAGTTTTTCCCATTTAGCCGCTTTTTCTTTCATTAGTGCAAATTCTTCAGCAAATCTATCGTCTTCTGGTAATGCCATTTCGACGAGAGAAACTAAGAGTTCTGGATGAGAGCCTGCACAGTGGTAACATTCGCGGTTATTTTCTATGACGAGCTTCCAGTTGGCTTCTTCTACAATGACAGACTCAAAGACGACTTTTGTTTTTTTCGGCTGATGAGGCTTAATGTAAGGGGTGACAGTATCACGAAAGAGAGTAAAGTCTGGTGGCGAGTCACTTAAACAAATGTAAATAAGGCCTTCTAAGCATTCTAGAGGTATCGGGTTAAGTGGAAAGTTATCTTTGTTGAAATCTTCTGCCATGTACAAGGCATTTTTTAGTGTGCCATCTAGGTCGTAAGTCCATTGATGGTATGGGCAAACTAACTTGTTTACATTGCCTTTTTCTTTCGTGCAAAGAATAGAGCCTCGATGTCTACAAGTATTGTGAAAAGCGCGCAGGATGTTGTCTGAATCACGCAAAATCAGAATAGGGGCTGTATCTATGATTAATGTTATATAGTCGCCGGGATCAGGTAATTCACATTCATTTGCAATAAAAAGCCAATCGTTCAAAAAGATAGACTGCATATCGGCGTGGTGGATTTTTTCATCCCCATAGAAAGATTGTGGAAGCGAAAAGGCTGTTTGGCTTTCTTCAATAGAATGTTTCACTTTCAAGAAAACATCTTCACTACGTAATTCATTGCTTTCAACCAAGACTATCTCCTCATATTGAATACATTTAAATGAAGGGCTTTAAAGTTTAAAGTCCTTCATTTTGTTCTCATTCATTTCACAAAAAGCCATTTAGCTCCAAGGGAAAGGGCTGTTAGAAACGGGATGTAATTTTCCTTCAGCGTAACGAGAGAAGCGGAATGGTTCTAAGAGGCGAGTTTTTGTTCCGCAAATTTCTTCCGCCACTAATTTACCAACACCTAGCATCTTGTAGCCGTGGTTAGAGTCCAAGACCATATAACAGTTCTCAGCAAACACATCAAAAACAGGGAAGTTATCCGGTGCTAATGCGCCGATACCACCAGATGGTTCATTCTTATACATAGGTAATTTATCTTGGAAACGTTCTTGGCAATGAGCCAGAGCAGATACCCACATATGAGTAAAGTCTTCACCAACAATGAATTCAGGAGACTCAGGGCCATAAGGGTCAACAGCGACTTCATTGGCTGGTTTGCCAACAGGATAAGGGGCAGCACCACCTTGGACACCGCCAAAGTTATAATCTGGTTTATAGTAAATCCCCCACATTTCATCCGTAATAAGCGACCCATCACGAACACTATGAAGCGGCGCATCCGTATCAACATGGATAACGGGTGGCATTTTGCCATCATTCGTTTTTTGATAATCAGGATCAACGCCTAATGTGCCTTCTTGTAAAGACCAATATGTCCACATATCAACATCATTGGCTATTTGGCCTGTTTCAGGGTTTTTAACGGCAATTTTTTCTGGCAAATCCATCATTTTCCAAAACTGTGGCGCCCATGGTCCTGGAGTAATAACAAGGTAATCACAATCCACATTACCTTGGTCTGTCACAACCGATTTAACGGCACCCGAGTTATCGCGCATTAATCCTTCTACGGAAACCCCACCAATAACTTCTACGCCTTCAGCTTGTGCTTTAGCGGCTAAACCTGCCATGGCGATGGTATTGTTTGCATAACCGCCAGGCATTTCATGAAGGACAGAAGTGATGCCTTGTGCTCTCCAATCATGAAAAATATTTTTCATGTATTTTTCACAATCTTTAGAACCTTCTATAAAGGTAGACTGGTAACCAATGGCTTTTTGTTGCTCATAAATAGAAGCAACGTCTTGATGCATAGATTCACTGCTAATTTGCATGTAACCAACAGGGTGATAACTGTAAGCTTCAGGATCACTTTCCCAGACTTTTACACTATGAGCCATGAGTTCGCGCATCGCTGGTTGGAAATAGTTGTTACGGATAACACCGCAGGCAATGCCTGTTGCACCTGCGCATATGCCTGTTTTATCCAGAATAATGATGTCTTTACCACTTCCTTTCCCTGTCGCTTTCAACTGAAGGGCTAAATGGTATGCAGTGCTTAAGCCATGAATACCAGCACCGATAATTATGTATGGATAACTTTTTGGTAAACTCATTTTTCTCTGCCTTATTGATAAAATGATTTCATATTCCTATTGGTCGAATTTATATATTCGTTCAAATAATTTATAAAAACTATTGGTTTTTCAGTGAATAAGATGGTCTTATAATGGTCATTACTGGTTACTTATATAAGCCCTATAAATGAAGAAAACAGACTATTTTGAATTAAGCTTACTGGATAATTTCATTGTTATATCAGAGTCTAATTCCCTCACAGATGCAGGTAATAGAATTGGTGTTTCTCAGTCTGCCATATCTCAGAGTTTAAAAAATTTAGAGACTATTTTTGGTGTGGATTTAGTGATCAGAAGAAGCTCTCCAATAAAACTCACACCAGCCGGTATGATGTTAAAAAAACATTCAGATTCAATATTGAATGATATTAGAAAATTAAAATATGTGGTGAGAGAAGCCGCTGAAAAAGGCTTGCCTCATTGTAGAGTGGGCGCAATAACCTCTTTTGTTGAAGTGTTTGGAAGTCTCTTTGTAAAAGATTTTCAGAAGAGTAATGAATTGCTGACATTACAAAGTGGATCCACTCCGATATTGAATCAAGCTTTTTTAAATAGAGAGCTGGATATTCTTATTTCGGATGACCCTATGATAGAAGAAAACGATGTCATAAGGTTTGAAATTTTTAGAGACCCACTTGTTCTTGTTGCAAAAGAAAACCTGTTAAAAACCTCTGATTTTTCCATTGATAAACTATCCAATAAATCCTCTATGGTGAAATATAATAGGCAAACCAATATTGGTTTGTTAATAGAATTAGCATTAAGACGGATGGAATTAGCGCCCCAAGTTAAGTTTGAAACAGATGACTCTCATACATTCATGAACTTTGTAAGAGACAGTAATAGTTGGGGGATGATGACCAGCTTGTGTCTTCTTCAAGCTAAGTACCAACTTGAAGAAATCAGTGTGGTTGAGTTAGACAAAAGCCGGCATTTTCGAACACTTTACTTAATTGCTAGAAAAGACGAGTTGGGTGAGCTTCCAGAAGAAATATCGGAAATTGCGATTAACTTTTTTGTCGATAAAACATTCCTTGAGTTAAATAAAATATGCCCATGGTTTACGCTTGGGCATTTTTTATAAGGCTTTCCTATGTGAAATTACTCATGTAAAAGCCTAGATATTAAGTTCGTATCGGCATCTCGTATGGTAGGTAGCTCGAATCTTGCTCTTGATATCTCTTTTAAAGATAGTTCAGCCGAGATCAACTCTTCTTTATCATCCGCTTTGGCAAGGATTTTACCGGTCGGGCTTACTATTCGACTTCCTCCCCAAAAATGTATGTCTTTTTCTTGTCCAAATCGGTTTGCCATTAAGATCGGAGTGGCGTATGTCATAGCGTAAAAGTCTATGTTTTTTAACCAGTTTTCTTCATTTGAAAAACTGTCACTGACCACGTTTGATGCGGAGTTAATCGGTGCCAGTAATAACTCTGGGCGGCGTAACATAGCACAATGTACCAACGCTGGATTCCAAAGGTCAGCGCAGATCAGAGAACTTGCATTCCAGTTTTCTTCGACAGGAAAAGAGGTTAAATCGCTTCCTTTATGAAAAATCTTACCTTCTTCTAGTTTGCCATAGCTAGGTAAATTAATTTTCCGGTAACACGCTTGGAGCTTTCCGTTTTTCAAAAAACCGACAGAATTGTAATATTCACCAGGATGCTCTTCCTCAACAAAACCCACAATAATCGTTATATTTGGGGCTTCATTAGACAGCTTTTCAAAAATTGGGTCACAACGCTTTAAGGCAACATCAGGGACGGAACTAGACAACTGATAACCAGTTAAAGATAACTCTGGGAAGAGGATTAAATCACTATTATTTGCTTCTGCTTGTTTAATATAAGTTAAGTGTTTATCTATATTTTTTTCTATGTTTTCAAGATCAGAGTTAATTTGAGCTACTGATACATATAAGCTATTTTTCAAAAAATCACCTTAAATATATAAATGATAAAAACGATGTAAATTAATATACATCGTTTTTATCATTTTTTAACTTATAACAAACCGTTTTCTTCTAAGAATTTTTTAGAAACGGATTCAATGGATTTTTTATCTACATCCACTTCAGCGTTTAACTTAGAGATGCTGGCATCATTAATTTTAGCTGAAATATCATTTAAAAGTGTCCCTAGTTTAGGATTTTCTTTTAATGTTTTTTCTACTATAACAGGTACGACAGAATAATCAGGGAAGAAGTTTTTGTCATCTTTTAAAACAACAAAATCAAAGGCAGGAATTCGACCATCTGTTGCGAAAACCAAAGCAAGATCGACTTTACTTTCTTTTAACGCAGTATAAGTTAATCCAGAATCCATGCGCTTAATATCTTTACGTGGGAATTTAAAGTCATAGGTTTTTTGTAATGGTTTTAGACCATCATCACGAGCATAAAATTCTGCGTTTACGGCTATGGACAAGCCAGAGCCTTCTTTAATGCTTTTAGCTAAATCACTTAAAGAGTAAATGCCAAGCTCTTCTGATTTTGCTCTTTGCATTGCAAATGCATAAGTATTATTAGCAGAAGAAGGGGCCATCCAAACTAACCCTTGTTTTGCATCAAGTTCTTTTACTTTATTATAAACTTCTGAGCTTGGAATTTTTTCTTTAAATTTATTGTAGCTAATTAAAGAAGTGCCTGTGTATTCCCAATAAATATCAACTTGTCCGTTTTCTTGTGCTTTACGTAACACAGCACTGCCCATACCTGAGCGTTTTTCAATTTCGAATCCTTTGCTCTCTAAATATTGAGACGTGATTTCTGTTAGCAATTGTTGCTCAGTAAAATTTTTGCCTCCAACCACAATTTCTGCCGATAAACTAACTGACGAGAAAAAAGTAAAGACAGAGGCTAACAGTGTTTTTTTCATGATATTTTGCATAAAACTCTCCTTAATAGGACGACTAAGTAAGATCAAAAAACCGAGGTACTGCTTTTTGATCGAAAAGTATGATTGAGCGATAGAATCAATTTTTTTCTAATTGAGGATTCACCCCTTTTGATATTAAAGTGAAAGAAAGGAAGGCGATAAAAGCATCAAGAATCACCGCTAACAAACCTGTAGGAATAGCACCTGCTAACATCATATAAGGCTCATCTAAGTCGATGCCTGTGAATATCAGCTCGCCCAGCCCGCCAGCGCCAATTAAGAAAGCAAGAGGAACGGTGCCAACATTAATAGCTAATGCGATGCGGATGCCTGCCAAAATAACAAATAAGGCGTTAGGTAATTCCACTTTGATCAGCATTTGCAGCGGCGTCATACCGATACCAAGGGCCGCTTCTTTTAAGTGATCTGGCACTTCAGTAAGCCCTGTATAAGTGTTTCTTGTTATTGGCAGTAAAGAAGCAATGCATAAGCCGACGACAGCAGGTATTGCTCCAATGCCCAGGAAACTCATTGCCAATGCAAGTAGCGCCAAGGTCGGTATCGTCGATCCAATATTCAAGAATTGCATAATGGGTTCAGCGGCTTTACGTAAGGCTGGTCTACTTAGAATAACCCCGATAGGGATCGCCAAGCCTATCGCAATACTGCCAGATACCAGAACCAGCACGATATGTTGCCCAGATAAATACAAAATATCTTCTTGGTATTCGATAAGGCTACTGATAAAACCAATTTCTGACACAATGACGCCTAATAAAAAGACCAAACAAATAACAAGAAAAGTGCCGCATTTTTTTAGGTATTGCTTATATATTTCTTCCATAGTTACTTGCTCTCATCTCTGAACATGGATGTATCAAAGTTTTGGCCTGTAGCGGAGGAGGGTAAAATAATAGAGCTACTATCGCGGTTGTAAGAAGAGCTAAGGTAGCGCGTTATGCCTGATTGAGTGACTTGGCCTAACATGCGGCCATTATCATCTACGCATGGAATCCACGTGGTATCATGGGTGTACATTTCAGAAGCCACTTTATTTAAATTGTCGTTTGCATTCACCACTGTTTTTAGGCCGTGATAGTGCTCACCACATAATCCATTTGTCGTTTTAGCTTTTTCTTTAGAAACATAGCCAACAGGCTGGTGCTGATCATTGACCATTACAATGGCATGTAGGTAACCATGGGCTTCTATTCTTTCAAGAGCAGTTTTTAATGAATCTGTGTGCTTCACAGCGACAGGCTCTTCAATCATGACTTGTTTTGCATTGACCAATCGCAGTCTTTTGAGTGCTCGATCGTCTCCTAAAAAGCTATTCACGAAATCGTTTTTAGGCTGTGCTAGTAACTGGTCTGGTGCATCAAATTGCACTAATTTCCCATCTTTAAAAATAGCGATTTTATCGGCCATTTTTATCGCTTCATCAATGTCATGACTTACAAATAAAATGGTTTTCTTTAATGTCTTCTGCATTTTCAAGAATTCATCTTGAATGACTTCTCTATTGATTGGGTCAATAGCACCAAAAGGTTCGTCCATTAGCATAACCGGTGGATCTGCTGCTAGAGCTCGAATCACCCCAATACGTTGTTGTTGTCCGCCTGATAATTCACGTGGGAAACGGTGTAAAAAGGTAGATGGGTCTAGAGCAACCATGTCGAGAAGTTCTTTGGCTCGATTCTTATATTCTTTTGGATCCCAACCTAATAACTTAGGGACAATGGAAATATTCTCTTCAATGGTCATATTGGGAAAAAGACCAATTTGTTGGATGACGTAACCTATATTCCGACGTAATTCCACAGGGTCTAAAAGAGAAGTATCTTCACCATTAATAAATATTTTTCCAGAGGTGGGAGAAATGACTCTGTTTATCATTTTTAAGGTGGTTGTTTTTCCGCACCCAGAAGGCCCCAGAAGGATGCAGATTTCACCCTCAGGCACTTCAAGTGACACCTTGTTTACCGCCGTTGCAGCGCCATTAGGCGTTTCGAAAACTTTAACTAAATCTTCCAGCCTTACCATTTTTAGTTCCCCTTTCAATTTATGTCATTACAGCGATAAATTTCACGCTTCTTAAATGTTTTGGGATTCTTGTATGACTTACGGTCAGCGAATAACTGACGAGTAAGGTCATATAAAATACTCATATCAATGCAGTTAACCTAACACTCAAATATTTGTTTGAAAGCGCTTTTGTATCCAAAGCAAAGCGTAATCAGCAATGATGGCTAATAAGCTCACCATGATTGAGCCGATCACTAATTGTCGATAATCACTTTGTGATATACCTCGACTGATTAATACCCCTAAACCACCTGCGCCTATATAGGCAGCAATGGCCATGACGCCGATATTCATCACAACAGCGGTGCGTACGCCAGCCATAATGACAGGAACGGAGAGTGGGATTTCAACATTTTTTAGGCGTTGCTTTGCGCTCATGCCAATGCCAAGTGCCGCTTCGCGTAGCGCTGGGTCTACATTATTAATCGCTGTGTAGGTATTTCTTATGATTGGAAGTTGAGAATAAAGAAGCACCGCGATGACAGCAGGCAAATATCCAATACCGTGACCAATCATCGATAACAAAGGAATCATAATTCCAAATAATGCGATGGATGGAATGGTGACGATTAATGCCGCTACGTAGAGAACAATGTTCGCAACTTTTTGTTTTTTGGTGATGGCTATACCAATAGGTACGCCAGTGATAACAGCGATCCCTACGGCCACCGCAACGAGAGAGATATGTTCAATAGTAAGGGTTAGCAATAGGGCTTTGTTTTCTATTACAAAGTTTAATAGTTCCAATATAAACCTCTCGTATGTCTTCTGTAGTGCATTACAAAAAAGAGAAAAGCTTTATATTCTGCTTCTTAATTTTTCATAAAACACGGGTTAAAATTTGGTGTGTTTTTTCTTTAATCATTGATTTTAAAGGGATTAATGGTTGTTTATGTATTAAATAGAATACTATATAAGATATTGTTATGACTTATAACATATCGGAGAAATAGCGGCTGATGAGATAAAAATGCGACTATTGTTGTGTGGAATGCGACAAATAGATATTAATTTTAGTCAGTGAAAAGGTTCGTTCTTTGAACCTTTTCGAACTTTCTAAGTTGTCACTTCTTTTAAAAAAATACTTTTCTTCGAGCTTAGCGGGGCATCCTGTTTGTATGCGAATTGAATCACTACTAGTAAACTAGGTACTTCTTATCTAACCATATTTTCAGATTAGTGGGTGTCTAATATAGCTTGAAAAGTTTACTTATTTAAAGAATCTTCTCGCTTTATAAGAGAGGTAAAAAAAGGGAGCATAAGCTCCCTAGCGAACATTTTAGTTTAGCTGGCCTTTGTTATGTCTTGGTCATTCCAAGTGTCATAAATGCAGCAGTGCTGAGTTGACCAACGAACATATACTTCACTGCTAGGCGCAATTTCGGAATGCTCTCTGGCTACTATTTTCCCCATAATACGTTGCCCAGAAGAGGTAACAAGTGAACAGGTGTAGCTTTCGTCAAGGAAGACAGTTTCTTCCACCGTTGTACTAATTTGATTGATATCACTTGCTGGTGGCTCTTGTTCTGCTTGCTCTTTCGATAAAACATAGAGGTTTTCTGGACGAATCATGAGTAACACATCAGCTTTGTCTGGAATCGGTCAAGACGACTTAGCAAAAATCATGACGCTTGAACAAGGTAAAGTGTTAGAAGAAGCCCGTGGTGAAGTTGCCTATGGCGCGGCGTATATCGAATGGTTTGCAGAAGAAGCAAAGCGAATATACGGCGATGTCTTACCAAGTATGAGCCAAGATCGACGTTCGTTAGTCATTAAACAACCGATTGGCGTGGTTGGTGCTATTACACCATGGAATTTTCCTGTTGCCATGATCACTCGTAAAGTTGCACCGGCTTTGGCTGCGGGTTGTTCTATCGTATTAAAACCCGCCACGGAAACGCCTTTGTCAGTACTTGCTATTGCTGAATTAGCCCAACGAGCTGGCGTGCCAAGCGGTATGTTTAACGTGATTCCTGGGATGAATGCTGTGCAAATTGGGGAACAATTAACAGGGCACTCTTTAGTTAAAAAAGTCACGTTTACAGGTTCTACACGTGTCGGAAAAATATTGATGGCTCAGGCTGCTCAAACCGTCAAACGAACGTCAATGGAGTTAGGAGGCAATGCGCCAGTATTGGTTTTCGATGATGCAGACATAGATAAAGCGGTTGACGGTGCGTTGGCTGCTAAGTTTCGAAACGCTGGTCAAACTTGTATTTGCACTAATCGAATTCTTGTTCAGAGTGCGGTTTATGAAGAGTTTTTGAGTAAGTTTACGAAGAAAGTACAAGAATTTGTGATTGGTGATGGGCTTGATAAAAGCAGTACCATGGGGCCTCTGATTACTCGTACCGCGGTGAATGGTGTGTCTTCATTGGTTGAAGATGCGTTGAATAAAGGCGCTAAGCTTACAACTGGCACTAAGCCTATAACTGACGATAGTTTGGAAAGCGAGGTTGGGTTCTTTTATCAACCTACCGTCATTCGTGATGCAGACCAAAGTATGCGTATTGCAAAAGAAGAAGTGTTTGGCCCTGTGGTGCCTATCTTTAAGTTTGAGACCGATGATGACGCGATTGCGATGGCGAATGATACCGAGTTTGGTTTAGCCGCTTATGTATTTACTAAAGATCAATCCCGCTCATGGCGTGTTAGCGAAGGATTAGAATATGGCATGGTTGGCGTAAACGAAACCGCGATTAGCTCAGAAGTCATTCCTTTTGGTGGTGTCAAAGAATCTGGCCAAGGGCGCGAAGGCTCTAAATACGGCTTAGAAGATTATCTAGAAATGAAATACATTTGTTTAGGGGATGTTTAATCGTTTTAGCCAATAGAAACGGATGTTTATGAAGTAGTTCCCTTAAATGGGAACTACTTGTGAGATGGATTTTGCTGTTTTTAATAGTTGGTTTTTTGTCTCTTCAAACTTCTCTGCATCATTCATCACTTGGTCGGCACCAGAAATGTTGATCGCGGCGACCACTTTTCCCATGTAGTTATGGATTGGTGCAGCGATGGCTGTAGCATTATCCGAGCGATTACTAGAGTAGCCTTGTTGCCATTCATCTTTTAACAAACGTTTTAATTCTGCGATGGTTTGCGGGTGTGGATGAGGATGCATGTCTAGCTGTTGGGCTTGGTAAATAGCACTGAATTCAATATCACTCAGTTGCTGCAATAAAACTCGCCCCATGGCGCTAGTGTGACAAGGAAGCCGAGTGCCTAACGGGATATTGACGGATAGTCGTTGAGAGGCTTGAGCTCGATAGATATAGAGTGTGTCCAGCCCATCTCGTATCGCCAAATGACAAGAAATAGAAGTCTCATCTCTGAGCTGATTCAAATGTGGTGCAGCCACGTCGATTAAATCTTTTCCCGCCAAGTAGGCAAAACCACGGGACACGATTTGTGGGCCAAGTTCATAGGCGTTACGTGCAACTTTTTTTAAATACCCTCTATCTAGCAAGGTTTGTACGATTCGGTAAGTCGATGAAGCACTAACTCCAAGCTGATCTGCGAAGTCTTGAGTGCTTAATACACGATGGTTAGCATCGAACAGTTCGATTATGTGCAGACCTCTTGCTAAAGCGGGTACTTGATATTCTGTTGTCTTCGTCATCTTTTTATCCAAATACAAACGTATTTTTAATATATGAATTAAATTGTGAGATATAAACCTTTATTTGGCTAAGTTGTTGTCATATCTATTTCTTAAGAATATATTTAATTTACTCAAAATAAACAAATCAAATTATTACTTTTTACCTATTAATAAAGTGCTCTAGGAGAAAAAATGTCTGAATTAAAAGAGTTTGTTCTGAAAGCGTCTTGTGATGCAACAAGTGGAATTGTAGCTGCCGTGACGTCTTACCTAGCAGACTTAGGCTGTTATATCGCAGAAATGCATCAATATGATGATGAAGAAAATAAACGTTTTTTTATGCGTGCAGTGTGTCGTATCGAGTCTGCTGAAACGAGCTTGGACACAGTTCGATCAGGCTTTGACGCACAAGCGGCCCCATTCAATATGAAGTGGGATATGACAGATACAGCATCTCCTATGCGTGTTTTATTGATGGTCAGTAAATTTGATCATTGCTTGGACGACTTATTGTATCGCCATCGTAAAGGCGAGTTACCAATGGAAATTACCGCCATTGTTTCTAACCATAAAGATTTGCGTCCAATGGCTGAGCGTGAAGGTATCCGCTTCGTTCATTTGCCTGTCAATAAAGAAAACAAGCTAGAACAAGAAGCGGCTTTGTTGGATATAGTGAAAGAAACCAAAACAGATTTGATTGTCTTAGCGCGTTATATGCAAATTCTTTCTGACAGTCTATGTAAGGAATTAAATGGCCGCGCAATCAATATTCACCACTCTTTCTTACCTGGATTCAAAGGTGCCAAGCCGTATCACCAAGCCCACGAGCGAGGTGTGAAGTTGATTGGTGCTACAGCCCATTATGTGACGTCTGACTTAGACGAAGGCCCGATTATTTCTCAATCTGTGCAGCCTGTTGATCATACATACTCGCCAGATCGTTTGGTGGCAGTGGGTCGTGATACAGAAACCGTTGCTCTTGCTACCGCAGTGCGTCTGCACCTAGAAAACCGAGTGTTTATGTACGGTAACAAAACTGTTGTTTTCAAATAGTTGAGGAGAGCAAACATGACGTTCAAAGTCATTAACGGTAAAAAAATGGCCGATGATCTGGTTGAAGAAGTTCGCTTGGAAGTTCAGCAAATGTGTGAAGCCGGACATGCCGCACCTGGTTTGGCTGTTGTGCTTGTCGGAGATGATCCTGCTAGTGGCGTTTATGTGCGAAATAAGATTCGACGAGCTGAACAAGCAGGCATTCGTTCTATTGAAAAGCGTATGTCGGCAGATTGTAACCAAGAAGAATTAGACGCAGTGGTCGAAGCATTGAACCAAGATGATGACGTTCATGGCATTTTAGTTCAGTTGCCTCTTCCTAAGCATTTATCAGAAGAACGTATTATACGTTTGATTTCACCGCAAAAAGACGTGGATGGATTTCATCCTGTGAATGTCGGTTTGTTAGGCACAGGGCAAGCGGATTTGGTTCCTTGTACTCCATTAGGTTGTTTGGAAATGTTACAGCGAGAATTAGGTGATTTGTCTGGTAAGCATGCGGTGATTGTGGGCCGATCAAATATCGTTGGTAAACCAATGGCGAACCTTTTGCTTCAGGCAAATTGTACCATCACGGTTGTGCATTCTCGAACGCCTAATGCGAGCGAAATTAGCCGCATGGCGGACATTGTTGTAGCTGCAGTAGGCGTCCCTAAGCTGGTGGGCGATGCTTGGATTAAACCCGGTGCAGTTGTGATTGATGTTGGTATTAATGCAATTGAACTTGATGGTAAACGTAAATTAGTCGGCGATGTGGATTACGACAAAGTCGCTCCAATGTGTCAGGCCATTACTCCTGTTCCTGGTGGTGTGGGACCAATGACTATCGCTTGTTTGATGAAAAATACTCTAGTGGCTGCGAAACGATTAATGAACATCTCGCATTAAGCCAGTTATACACGATTTAAAAGAGGATCTCTGCTATGCCATTTTCTCTGTTGAAATATGGTCTTTCTAATGATTATCCATTTGAGAAAGATGCGGACTTGCCAACACCGACCGAGCTAAAACGCCATTATGATGTGGTCATCATTGGTGGCGGTGGTCATGGCGTGGCAACTGCTTATTATTTAGCGAAATATCACGGTATTACCAATGTCGCTATTTTGGAAAAAGGTTATTTAGGTGGAGGTAACACGGCTCGTAATACGGCGGTGATTCGATCTAACTATTTGACGTCTGAAGGGGTGAAATTTTACAAGCAATCAGTTGATCTCTTTCAGGGGTTATCCAACGAGTTTGACTTTAACATTATGTATTCATCTCGTGGCCAACTGACGCTTGCTCACACAGATGCCACAGTGCGTTCATTTCGTCAACGTACGGAAGTGAATAAGCACTTTGGTGGAAAAACGGAACTGATTGACCCTCAGCAAATAAAAGAATTGGTACCAACGCTTAACATGAACCCAGCTGATATGCCTATTTTAGCGGGTCTTTGGCATATTGATGGAGCAACCGCTCGACACGATGCGGTTGCTTGGGGTTATGCAAAGGGCGCGACCCAACGTGGCGTTGAATTGCACCAATTAACTGAAGTGACAGGTGTTACGGTTGATCATGGGAAAGTTGTTGGCGTAGATACCAATCGTGGCAAGGTAAGTTGTGGTTGTGTGGTTCAAGCGGTTGCTGGCCACAGTTCCATTGTGGCGGCGATGGCAGGCATCAAAATGCCGATTACCACTTACCCTTTGCAAGCCATGGTGACGCAACCTGTAAAACCATTCTTAGATCCATTAGTCAGCTCTTCTGCTTTGCATTGCTATGTACAGCAAACTGGCCGTGGAGAAATCGTCTTCGGTGGCGGATCGGATCCTTATCCTTTATATAACACGCGTTCGAC
Source organism: Marinomonas sp. 5E14-1 (assembly GCF_039939215.1). NCBI lineage: Bacteria > Pseudomonadati > Pseudomonadota > Gammaproteobacteria > Oceanospirillales > Oceanospirillaceae > Marinomonas > Marinomonas sp. 5E14-1. Next base: position 25,500 of record NZ_JBDXMW010000012.1, read on the forward strand.
TTTGGATTTAAAAGAAAGCTTATTAGCCAGTGCGGTTGAAATGTTTCCTTTCATGGCAAATCTGAAGTTAATGCGCCAATGGGCTGGTATTACAGATATGACATCAGATTACAGCCCAATAATGGGATTAAGCCCAGTAGAGAATTATTACCTTGATGCTGGCTGGGGAACGTGGGGGTTTAAGGCAACGCCAATTTGCGGGAAGACCATGGCTGAATTGGTTGCGAATGGCGGTAAGGTGCCAGATTTGATTGCGCCTTTTGCTATGGATCGCTTTGATGTTTTCCGCCAAGTCAATGAAATGGGCGCGACGGCCGCTAGTCACTAGGAGGATCAAAATGAAATTAATGACTTGTCCATTAAATGGCCCTAGAAACATCACCGAGTTTGTTTACGGCGGTGAAGTGAAAGAAATGCCTAACCATAAAGCCTGTAGTGATAAAGAGTGGGCCGATTACGTTTTCTACTCTGATAACACAGTGAAAGTGATTCAAGAATGGTGGTTTCATTCACCTTCTGGCTACTGGTTTATTGCTGAGCGCCACACAGCGAGCGATGAAATTTTACGAACCTATGACCCATCTGAGTTGTATCAAGATAGAGTCGATTTTGAACAGGGTGAAAATCTTCAGGAGGGAAGAGCATGAGTGCTTTAGACCGTTTGCCTGCCCCAATGGGGTCGTTAATTAATCGTAACAAAAAGATCAATTTTGAATTTGAAAGCTATCGTTATATGGGCTTTGAAGGTGACACCATTGCCAGCGCTTTGATTGCGAATGATCAATGGCTCATGTCTCGCTCCTTTAAATACCATCGACCACGAGCGCCATTAACCATGGCGGGACAAGATGCAAATACGCTGGTTCAGTTGCCTGAAGAACCGAATGTCTTGGCAGATAGAACAGACATTAAAAAAGGCATGTGTGTGTTTGGCCAAAACTATTCCGGCACGTTAGAAAAGGATGCTGATGATAAGTTAGGTTACGCAGGGCGCTTTATGCCAGTAGGTTTTTATTACCGTGCGTTTTATAAGCCAAAAGGGATTTGGGACAAATGGGAACCCTTCATCCGTAAAAAAGCAGGATTAGGCTTTGCTGATTTAACTTTCCGACCTAGCTATTACGATAAAGCTTATGGTTTTTGTGATCTGGCTGTTGTTGGTGCTGGCCCCGCAGGTTTAGCGGCAGCTATTCAAGCTGCAGAAGCGGGGGCGAAAGTCATCTTGATTGATGAAAACAAGCAGCTTGGTGGAGCTCTAACTTACCATAGATTTGATGCTGAAGGCGGGTTGGCAGAAAGTACGTTACAGTCTTTGGTTGCTAAGGTTGAGCAGCATCCAAATATTCAAGTGATGACAGAAGCGGTTTGTAATGCTTGGTTCGCAGACAATTATTTGCCTGTTATTCAAGGCAAGCGAATGCATAAAATCCGATCGAAGCAATGTATTGTGGCTTCTGGAGCCTTTGAACAGCATGTCGTTTTCCGCAATAACGATCTTCCTGGCGTGGTGATGTCCAGTGCAGCGATGCGTTTGATGAAGCATTATGCGATCAAACCCGGTGATCGAGCGGTTGTGTTAACAGGAAACGATGACGGCTACCTGGCTGCGATTGAAATGGCGCAACAAGGTGTTACAGCTTCTTTAATTGTTGATATGCGTAAAGAAGGTGCGTCATCTGAATTATCTGATATGGCGAAGTCATTAGGGATCGCGATTAAAACCAACTCGACGGTATTTGAAGCGGTTTCTAGTCATGACAAAAAACATTTGGCAGCGGTTCGAGTCCATTCTATTGCCGAGCAAGGTAAAGTCGATCGCGATGGAGTCACGATTCCATGTGATTTACTCTGCATGTCGGCTGGTTATATGCCAACTTATCAGCTTTTGTGTCAGGGTGGAGCAAAGCTTCAATACGACGATGCAAGCGCTCGTTTCACATTAACAGGTTTACCGGAAGGTGTTGCTATCGCGGGGTCTGTAAACGGTGTTCACGATTTAGACGCTGTGATGAAAGACGGTCAAAGAGCTGCGCAAGAAGTGTTGGTTGCATTAGGTTTAGCAGACAAGCCCTTTGAAACGGTAACTTGTACTAAAAATACCAACTTTGATTGGCCTATTTTTAAACATCCAAAAGGCAAAGAATTTGTTGATTTGGATGAAGATTTACAAGCCAAAGATATTATTAATGCGACCCGTTTAGGTTATCGCGATATTCAGTTGGTGAAGCGTTTTTCCACTGTTGGAATGGGGCCTTCTCAAGGGCGTCATTCGGCTTTGCCGACGGCGCGTTTGGTGGCCAAAGCAACACAGCGTACTGTGAGCGAAACAGGCGTGACGACGGCGCGTCCACCTTTTGTTCCTGAGAAATTGGCGAACATAGCTGGTCGTATTTTTAATCCTCATCGTTATACGCCAATGCATAAGAGACACCTTGAGTTGGGGGCTCATATGATTCCTGCCGGTGTGTGGCGTCGTCCTGCTTTTTATGGCTCTAAAGACAAGCGAAGCGAGTGGATCAAACAAGAAGCTATAGCCGTTCGTAATACGGTTGGCATTATCGATGTGAGTACTTTGGGAGGGATTGAATTGCGTGGCCCTGATGCCGCAGAATTTATGAACCGCATGTACACTTTCGCTTTCCTTAAGCAGCCAGTTGGTAAAACCCGTTACGCGGTTTTGACCAATGAGCAAGGCGTTGTTGTCGATGATGGTGTGGCGTGTCGTATTGCTGAAGATCATTTTTATGTCACCGCCACAACCGGCGGTGTCGACGCTGTTTATCGTGAGATGACGAAATGGAATGCTCAATGGCGTTTGAAAGTGGATATTGCCAATGTGACGTCTGCCTTTTCAGCTGTCAATATCGCAGGGCCTTTGGCTCGAAAAGTGCTTGAAAAAGTCTGTACGGATGTGGATTTATCAAATGAAGCTTTCCCTTACTTAGGTTATCGAGAAGGCAGCATTGACGGCATGCCAGTGCGTTTAATGCGAGTCGGTTTTGTCGGTGAGTTAGGTTATGAAGTTCACATGCCAACCTTGTTCGCTCTGAAAATCTGGGACGAGTTAATGGCGGCTGGTAAGGCCTTTGATATACGTCCATTTGGTGTGGAAACACAGCGTCTATTGCGCCTTGAAAAGGGACATATCATTGTCAGCCAAGATACGGACGGTATGTCTCATCCGGGTGAATTATCATTGGATTGGGCGATTGCGCGTAAGAAGGCGTTTTATGTGGGCAGCCGCTCAGTAGACATTGTGATGGCTCGCCAGCAGACACGTAAATTGGTTGGCTTTACATTGGATAAGCTTTCTCCAAAACCAGAAGAAGGTCACATTGTTTTAGGTGCCGCAGGAAGTGATGCCAATATTACAGGCAATGTGACTTCATGTGAATATTCTCCAACATTGGATGCTTATATCGGTTTGGCATTTGTTGGCATTGAGCAGCAAGACGAAGGCAAGAATTTCCCTATTCGCATTAATGGTCAGGAAGTGTGGGCAACAGTTGTTGCTTTGCCTTTCTATGACCCAACAGGTGCTCGTCAGGAGGTAGCGTAATATGGCTGAATTTATTGTGAGTGAGAGTGTGGAGTCTCGTCAGAGCCAGATATTTGCTCTTTTGCCTTCTGGCTATCAAAGCTCTATTCAGTTGAAAGACAGTACTACAAAAAGCCGAGTTGGCTTTCGTGGTGTGGGCGTGGAAGCGTTTCTGACCAGTCAAGGCGTTAATTTTCCCAGTGCGCCTAATCAAGCCATTCTTTCGGAAGCGGGGCTTTGGGTTTTACGCTTGAGTAAAACAGAGTTTTGGCTGATGGATTTAACGGGTGAATTATCAAATAGTATTTTTCATCTTGAGCAGCTGTCTCAAGGCTTAGCAGACGTTTATCGACTTTATTGTCAGCACAGTCATGGGGTGTTTGAAATATCAGGAACACTTGGTTCGCAAATGTTTGCAAAAGTATGTGGTGTTGATTTATCTCATGATAAGTTTGCTGCAGGCAGCATAGCGCAAACCTCTATTGCACGAGTGAATGGCATTATTGTGAACGTATCGGCTTCCGATAGTGCTTCGGATCGTTATTTACTGTGCAGTGATGTGTCTAGTTCTCAGCATCTTTGGGATGCTTTGGTAGACGCCGCGCAAGAATTTTAATCCTTTCTACTAGCCGCTTTTACTTTGTAAAAGCGGCTTTATTTTCTCTTCTCTTCTTTCCTGTATTTTCAGATGGACATTCTATTTTGAGTGTAATCTTTTAAGTTTTTTTACTCTTTTTCTGTCACCTAAAAAATGCTGTTTTAAAAAGTAAGCCTAGTTATCAACCTGTAGAGGTTGATCTTACTGCGAGCATGAGTTTGTTTGTAGGGGAAGAGGGGCGGTCTGATGTCATGATAGAGGTATCTGAGAAACTGGGGGGCAGACAAAAAACTGTGCTGTATTTTAGTGTAAGCGATTAGGCGGCAGAAGGAAGTGAAAAGCCTCCTTCTCAAGCTTTGCTTAACGCGATGGCAAGTCTGCCAATGTCGTCCAAAATCTATGCCTTTGGTTTAGAGGCTTTTTTGTGGGACATACATCAGTTTGCACTTGGTGCTGGGTTTATGTCTGAGCAAGTGAAGTTGAATGAGCCTGTTTCCTCTGCAAGAAGGATGTTTTTCCCATTGTCATAGCGTTATGGAAGGCATTGTTGAGACACCAATTCATTGTCATGGGTGTGGCTTACTATTGTTAGTTCGTGATCATTTCTCCCGCGCTCATGGTGCTTATGTTGGCTTAAATATTAAAGCTGAAGACTCTACTGAAATTCTTGGAAGGGAGGTGCTGTAATGAGTAACGCCCCCATTCCTGTCAAGGTGAGTTCGATTAAGTAAGGTGACATTTTATCTATCACGCCGCTAAGCAATTTGTTTGCGCCTTATTGGGGGGCAAAGAAACACATTCTCATTGCTGGTGGTGTTGGAGTGACGCCATTCATGTCTTATATTCCTCAGCTTCTACAGTCTGAAGAAACCGTTGAAATGCATTATATGTTTCATAGAAGTAAGACAGGCGCTTATCGAGATGAGCTTGAAAGCCTGCTAGGAAGCCACTTGTTTTGTTATGACTCTTACCAAGGCGTACATGGCAATTTGACCGACATTTTGTCTGATCAGCCTGTTGGTACACATGTTTATATTTGTGGATCACAAAGCTTGATTGATGGTGTGTTAGAAACAGTCGAAGCGTTTGGTTGCGGTTGGGCGAGACACAGAAACCGTTGCATTGGCAACAGCTGTACGTTTACATCTTGAACACCGAGTGTTTATGTACGGCAATAAAACAGTCGTTTTTAAATAATGTATAATCGCGATCTAAAAAGGAAGAGACGCTCACGCGCTCTTCCTTTTTTACTTAAAGCTAGAAGAGGTGGCTTTGAAAAAATGTACGATTGTTGAAAGGCCATAGCTTGCCTAGTGTATCTCCAAATTATTTATTTTAAATAAATGGTTGATCTAAAAGGAAGTTCGTATATAATACGCTCCAAGTTTTGAGAGGCAATCTTGAGAAACTTACTACTTAAAAGCAGTAGTGCTTATGTAAGTAAAAAAGCTTAAATGTGTTGGAGTGGTAGTTCAGTTGGTTAGAATACCTGCCTGTCACGCAGGGGGTCGCGGGTTCGAGTCCCGTCCATTCCGCCATTTTTTCCGATAAAATAGTTATCGGTAGAGTTATTGTTTTTGTATTTTTTCATCTCATCATAATCCTATTTTTTTATTTTCTCTTTTTTCTCCATATTCTGTTTTTTTATGGAGTAATATTTGTTAAATATTGTATTCCTTTAGTCATACTTGCTGGTAATATCATTATGCAGGCTTCTATAATGAAAGCGTATAACTGGTTTGATAGTTTAAAAATAATTTTCCTAATAAAAATAACAATGGAGCTTATTATGACCACCTCAAAAACTTTCTTTAAAGCGAATCTCGTGGCAGCCTCTTTGGTTGTGGCCTCTTCAGCCTACTCGGCGGGTTTTGCTCTTAATGACCACAGTGCTACTGCATCTGGTACTGCTCTTGCTGGAGTAGCAGCTTCCGGTGTAGATATATCCTTCAGCTATTGGAACCCTGCTTTATTTCTAAATGCGGCCGAAACAACTGTCTATGTTTCCGGTGCGTATGTTATGCCAAGTATGGAAGCGACGGTAACGGAAGCGAAAAATGGTACGGATTTAACAGCAACTTCAGCGAATTCGTCTACAGATCCTGTTAACAATACTCTTGTCCCTGCAATATACTTCGCTAAACCTTTATCAGATAGTACCGTGACTGGTATTTCTTTGAATGTACCTTATGGTCTTTCAGGGGATTATGGTGACGAATGGGCTGGTCGTTTTCATGCTACAGAAACCAGTATTCAAGATATTGCATTGAGTTTTTCCTTGGCTCATCGATTAAATGAAAAATTTTCCGTTGGTGCTAGTGTGCAGCTACATCAAGCTGATGTTGTATTAGCGTCAGCCATTGGGAATGCCGCTCTTAGTGAGGGTGATGGTCGAATTGAAGCTAATGCAACGGGCTATGGTTATAGCTTAGGCGCTTTGCTTGAACCTGTAAAAGGGACGCGAGTTGGCGTTGGATATCGCAGTGAAGTGGATTTCGATTTTGAAGGTGATGTGACTTATGCAAATGTAGATACTTTAAATTCATTTGGGCTGAGTTTATTGGATGTTGCTGTGTCAGACTCTTTAACTTTTCCTTCCGTTTTTACCATTAGCTTGGATCAAGAGCTAACAGAAAAGCTGACTTTAGGGTTGACTGCAATGCGTACAGGTTGGGACTCTATAGATGGGTTGAGGATTGATTTTGATGATGATGCAACTACTCAATCAGACTCTGTCTTAACTTTTGACTTTGAATATCAGTGGTTTTATTCAGCGGGTTTGACTTATGACTATTCGGATACGTTGATTTTACGTACTGGTGTTGCTATTGATTATTCTCCTGTAACGGATGAGTATCGCTCAGCTCGTACACCAGATGGTGATCGTACTTGGTTGTCATTCGGTGGAACATATAATGTTAACGATATGGCTTCTCTAACATTCGCTTATACTCATGTGGTGATTGACGATGTATCAGTTAGTCGAGATGATACAGGTGAAGATGTGGCTCGCGGCATTTTAGAGGCTGATTATGAATCTTCAGCCAATCTCTTCTCTTTAGCAATGAATATGTCGTTCTAGTTTCATAAAACACTATATGCATAAAAAAACCAGAGTTTATTAAATTCTGGTTTTTTTATATTCAAATTAGGTTGAGGAAATCGGTTATAAGAGCTTAATAAACCATCCGAAGCTCTTTGGCTTTTTCGTTGTTTTTACTTGTCCAGTCTGACAAGGGAGATGGCTTACCAAAGTAATATCCCTGCAAAGTATGGCAGCCGAGAGCGATAAGTAGATTGGCTTGCTCTTTGGTTTCAATACCTTCCGCAATAACTTTCATACCCAATGACTCTGCCAGTTGTATAGTCGATTTCACAATATCAATATGGCGTTGGTCATTTGGTAATGGCGTAATAAAGCGTCGATCTATTTTGAGTGTGTTGGCTGGAATATCAACAAGCTGTCCGAGAGATGCTTGACCTGTACCAAAGTCATCAATGGCAATTGAGAACCCAAATTGAGACAGGCTTCGTAAACGCTTATGGATGAGTGGATTAGTCATAACATAACTGGTTTCAGTGATTTCTAATTCCAGTAATTCACTAAGCCAAGGCTTGTCTGAAATTAAGTTCATTAATAAGGCGAAGAAGCTGTCATTCATTAGCTCTTGGCCTGCTAAATTGAAAGCAATTGGTGTATAAATGTGTTCTTTATGCCATTCACTTAAAGTGCTGACTAGCTCTTTTATTATATTCTCAGCAAGAAGAGGGAGAAGGCCTAACTTTTCTGCGATGCTAATGAATACAGTAGGAGAAATGAATTGGTTGCCGTTTTTCCATCGTGCTAAAGCTTCAAATGAGCAAATTTGGCCATTTTGAGCGACTTGTGGTTGTAACCATATTTTGATCTCTTTGTTTTTAATTGCAGAGCTGAGCTTTAAGCTAAGTTTGTGCTCTCCAATAAGTTTGTTTTCTAGGTCGTAATTGTAATAAGAAAAGCGATCCGTACTACTTGAATACTCAAGAGCCATTTCGCAATGCTCTAGTAGTATTTCTGCCGTTTTTCCATCTGTTTGGTAATAAGCAATGCCAACCTGATAGTCCATATTTAGACTGTTACCATCTATGGTTAGCTGCTTAGGTAGAACAGAACGGATTAAAGTAGTAAGGTTTTTTTGTATTAAGTGAGTTTGATTTAATGGAATAAAACAAGCGAATTTAACACCACGTAATCGGCTGATGATGGCTTGTTCTGACAGATTCCCTTGTAGAGCTTTTGCAAAGTTCAGAATGACTCTGTTGGCGTTGTCTTTGCCATATTGCTTGTTTAACAGTTTAAATTGGCAAATACGTATAATAAACATCGCACCTGTAAGGTGAGTATCTTTTGCATTAATTCGTTCATTTACCTGATGACAAAAGTTTCTATAATTCGGAAGTCGAGTCAGTAAATCAAAATGCGTTAATCGGCTGTTTGTCTGTTGTGTATACTCTAATTCTTGCTGTATCGCTCTTAACTCGGTTGTGTTTTGTAGGTGCAAAACATAGTGGCCGTGTCTGTCTAGCGTTGCTCTTCGTACTTCAATGTGAGTTTCTGGGTTGTTTTTGAGGGTGCATTGGGCAACATTAGATTGCCAGAAAAACTTTCCATTATTAGCAACAGAAGACAGCCAATCTGATATTTTCGAATCTGAAAAGTTGGATACTTGATTATCTGTTAGTAGCTCACGAGACAATTGGTTTGCTTTTAAAATTTTTCCATATTGATCGCAAAGCAATGTTGGGGTGCCTGTGTTTTCAAAAAACTCTTCATATAAGGCATAGTTGTCATTCAATTTTTGATAAAGAGATTGCATCTGTTTGGCGTTGTTCTCTAGAGTGAAAATGATCCTTGAGACAGCGAGAGGTAGGCCTAAATTAAGTGTGAAAAAGGTTAGCAGTTGAAAATAGAATGATGGTGTCGAACTGGTGTTAGTCTGTGCTAAATATTCGCTAATTATCAGATAAAAAGGGCAAATATTAATCGCCATAGCCATAAGAGAAGCTCTAAAGCTAAAGAGTAATCGAGTGATTAGAGGTAGAGAATACAATGAGATAATGGCGTATTTTTTCGCGTCAATTTCATCACTAAGAGTAAGTAATAAAAAGCTGCTTGTAATAAGTGTCAACGTGAAGAGCACGGCCGTGGCTTGAGTGTGCTTTGTACTTAAACCAATAAGACCAATAAGTATCACAAGATAAATGCTATTGGTTCCGAGTATGATGTCTCCTTCCGAAGAGAGCAGAGAATGAAGCTCGGAAATAGTAAAAATGATGGTGGTAAGGGCGAGCAAAATTCTAAGCGCACTTTGCTGAAAGGGCTTATGGCTCTTGCTAAAGGGTTGATTTGAATCAACTAAAAAATAATTCTTCAGGAATGTAATAAACATTATCCAACTTCATAATGCCAAATAAGGAACTTCAGGTATTTACAGCTTCCTATAGACATTACCTAAAAAGAGTACGCTTGACTACGCTAGTTTTAAGGTTTGTTTAAAAAACTAGGTAATGATTCGAACTAAGTGGTTATCCCAGTGTTTTTCTTCATGTTTTTGGAGTAAATCGGCATCATCATTCACGGGATTGTGGCGAATAATATGACCTGTACCACTGGTTAGAATAAACTCATGAGCTTTATCAGACGGCGCCAAACCGCAGACATCACGGCAGTTTTTTATGCCTAAGAAGGTTTTGCTTTCTACTTCCCAATAAGCGACTAAACCTCCACGAGGTGTGCTGATTGCCAGCACTTTACCGCTTGCATCAAAACATGCACTGCCACAGTACTGTTTAAAGCGGATTCGAATAGGTTCTGGAATGGTCAAATATTCCATCTTATTGTTATTGATATGAGACAAAGCAACAAGTGGAACAGGTTCCCAAATATCCCCTTGATATTGGAAGGCAAGTGCGACCAAACCATCTGGGTTAACATCTAGATGTCGAATGCTTAGTTGATGATGGTTGGGATCATCATGGGTAAATGAATTGATGACACCTCCGTCTTTTAATGACATATAAGTAACGTTTGGTTGCATTGTCTCCAAGTTCATTACCATACGGTCATTGTCAGGGTGTGTTCTTTGGCCGCCATTAGCAATTACAAGCACTTCATCGTTAAAGAACACAGCTTCGTGAGGACCAATACCATTGCTGTTATAACTCTCTAAAACTTTTAAAGAAGGCCATTCACGAATGAAGGTTTTCCCTTGACCTGAAGGGTAATGGTTTTCTTGGGTTATGAGCTTTTTTCCGTCTGAAGTGAAAAGCGCATGACCATAAAAATGATGCTCTTTTGTTGGTTCTAAACGAGAGATTTTTTGCTGAGAAGCCATATCAAAGAAATCAAGGTAAAAACCAGGGCGTCGAGCCACAATGCCAACAATGGCATTGCTTGGGTGAACCACAGGAGCATGGGCTCGCTCTGGTAATTGTGCTTTCCAGAGTAAAGAGCCTTGAGCGTCGAATAAACCAAAGAAGTGTTCTTTATCATTTAGAGAATAGGCTGAAGCATAAACATAACCACGATTGTCCACAGGTAGCAAGCTTGCCCAAGCAGGCGTTGTAACTATTGCGCTGCCTAATGCTAAAAATGCTCTTCTGGATGGCATGGCTAGTCTCCGTCTCGGCTGTTGAAACCAATTTGAAAGCCTAGGGAAGTGACTAAGCTAGACAGGTAAGACTGGCTACTAGAAATGGATTTTACTAAAGGCTTCGCAAGCGCAATTTTCTCTTCTTGTGTTATGTCTGCTTTAAAGAAATTGCTTGGCAGTTGCAAAGATAATTTAACGTTTTCAATTAGCTGTTGTTCTAGCTGGTCAGCTACGACAGGATTGCTTTGTTTGGCTATGTCAAATAAAGAAGGTGAACCTGAGTGATAAATTTCACGGTACGATTTCAAATTCTTTTGCATTGTCTGTAGCGACAACCCGCTGCGGTAGAACTCAGCTAACTTTAAATTTTCGCGGCCATTATAACCAATTGGAGTTTCTAGTTTGGAGTCTTTCACCGCAGACATGTGCTCAATCCATTGTTGAAGGAATTGCTCTAGCGCAACTTCTTCTGGATCAAACCCCATGCCTTCTTCATCAAACACCCAATCCTGGGCTTTGCTTTCTTTCCATTGTTGGGCAACTGCTTTCGCGCTTTCTAGGTGATGATTTGCAACGCGCTCTAATAAACTGCAATGACTAGTTGAATTCATTGGATCAAAGTCTCGATGAAAAAGAAGACTTTCAATAGCGGTTAAACCACGTACTGCAATACTGGCCGAAGTCCAAAACTTAGGGGCGTCCATGATGGATGGGTCGCCTTGACTTAATGCTCTTAATTGGCGTTGAGTAACGCCTTTTTTGTCTGGCCAATACTCAAAAGCGTAGTAGCGCATGAAGTAGGTTACAGGGCCAAAGTTAAGCCATTGGACTTGTTGCCAATCTAAGGTGTTTTCTTTAAAGGCTTGTTGGGCCAAGTTAAGATTTGCTTCTGAAGGGGAGGCGCAAAATTCATGGCTGGACTTTTGTAGGGCTTCGGCAGAGATAGAGTAAGATTCATAGCCTTGCTTGACCACTTTATCGACTATGCCGTTAAGAGGGCCTTCCCATTGGCCTGCTGATGTGATTAAGGGAAAGGTTACGCTAACGGCTAAAGCAACAAACTTCGGGAAACATTTCATTAAAGCGACTCCAAAAAGTAAATAAGTTTTTGTCGATGTTCTTTATTTAATTGCTTGTAATACTGTTGACTCTGTTTTGCTTCTCCGCCATGCCAGAGAATAGCTTCTTCAATTGTTCTTGCTCGTCCGTCGTGAAGGAAGCCTTGTCTCCCAGAGACTTTGTGAGATAAACCAATTCCCCATAACGGAGCTGTACGCCATTCACTTGGTGTTGCGGAGAAACTAGGAAAACCACTTGCTAATTCTGGTCCCATATCGTGCAGTAGCATATCAGTGAAAGGGTAGAACGTTCGGTTTTCAAGTGCTTCAAACGTTGCATGTTTACCTGTTTCCATTTTTGGAATATGGCAACTTGCACAACCTCCATTATCAAAGATTGTTTTTCCTTCTCTGAAAGTGGAATCACCAAGGTTACGCATGACGGGCGGCGAAGATAAAGAAACAAAAAGATCAACTAAATCTGATTGTTGCTTATCAACCTCTAGGTTACCTAAATGTTCACTGTTTCCATTTTGGCTTGCCATGCACTCTTCTTGAAGTGCTGTGCAATCACCAGATGGAGCAGGGTGAATTGGAGTGGATAATCCCAAATCAGTATTAAATGCTTGTTGGTTTTGGAAACTAACACTTGGGGCTGAAGCTTTGTAGCCAAAACGCCCAATTTTTTTTCCATTGTTTCCGTCAGGTACCCAATTGATACGACCACTAATACCGTCTTTATTTTTGTCATCAGGGTCAGCATTGGCCGCAATTGTAGCACTCGGAATATTATCCAATAAACCCATTCCAACCAGTGCTGGGGAAACCAAAAGGCTAATTCCTGTACTATCCTCTAAGTTTCCATAATTAAGCGCAGTCCAATGTAGCTTTGGTTTTCTTAACTCTACTTCTGTGCCGTCTGTTAATGTTTCTATGCGAAGGTCATATGAAAGGTAGTAGTCACCTTCAGGTTGAATTCCCTGAACGCTATGACTTTGAAACTGACTGCCATAATGACGGTCTCCAATCTTTGGATAAATAAAATCGGCTACGGGTGAGAGTTCTTCGTAAGCTTTTCCAAAACGAATTAAAAAAGAAGGCACTGTAGCCCCACTGATTCCTGCTTCAGGGGCGTGACCTCGCCCGTTATTAATATGGCAATTGTTGCAAGATCGGGTGTTATATAGAGGACCTAAACCATCGCTTGCTGTGGTTGAAGAAGGTGAGGGGACCCAAAACTTTTGAAAGACAGACTCTCCGATTTTGAAGTCGAGCTTATCTTCTAGCTTTATGCCTGAGATGGGGTTTGAATAGGTGTTGGCAAAAGCGTCGTTTTGGAAATAAAAAAAGCTGGCAATGATGCCAGCTATACTAAAGTTTATTACTTTTAACTTATGTGTCATAAATAGACAAATACCATTAACTGACTAAATGACAGATCCTTCCATGCACCCCCATTTAAATTATTATGTAGGGGGTGCTGTATTATTCAAATACCGCGCTTGGGTTATCCAAACTATCAGAGCCTTCTAAAGCGATGCCTTGAAGGTCTAGGTGGTGGATTATCTCTTCAGTTACACGAGTTTCATCAACTAATGAATCAACAAATGTTTGAACCAATTGGTTGCCTGCTGTGTTGTTCATCGCAATCAATACATCGAATGTCTGACCATGTTCAGCGGCTTCAACCATGGCTTGTGCTGCAGTCTCTGTTATTTCCAACTTAGCTTTCATTTCAAGGTCTAGTGCAATGTCTTCTTGAGCAATCAGCTTAGATAGAGATGGTCCTTTAACCCAGCTGCCGTCTACACGCTTGTATTCACCTAAGTAAACATTTTTAATGCCTTGTGCATCGTGGTAGTGAGACCAATGAGTATTATCAGAGAAGCAATCATGTTCTTCTTCTGGATCATGTAGCATCAAACCAAGTTTAGTTCTTTCACCACCAAGCTCACCGTAAGCCAAGCTGCCCATACCTGTTAGTATTGTAGCGAGACCTTCATCAGTAGATTGCTCTAGCAGAGCAACACGAGCTGCACCGCCTTCTTTCCAGTTGTTTGTCATTTCTTCTAAATCAGAAATAAGCAAATCAGTTGCTGCCATTAGGTAATCACGACGACGTTCGCAGTTTCCGTTTGTGCAGTTTTCTAAGTCGAAATCTGTAGCAGGACGCTCACCGGCACCAGGGTTAGTGCCATGTAGATCTTGCCCCCAAAGTAAAAACTCAATTGCGTGGTAACCACTTGCGACGTTTGCTTCAACACCATCCGCTTCTTGCAGTGTGTTGGCAATCAAGTCTGGAGTGATGTTTGTAGTATCTACTGTTTGACCGCCAATAATTAGGCTAGTAGATGCAATGACATTTGCCGAATATAGAGGATTCAGGTCAGACTCTGAACCATAGCTATCTTGAGCAACGTAATCGATAAGACCTTCATCTAGTGGCCACGCGTTTACTTTTCCTTCCCAGTCATCAACAATGGCATTACCAAAGCGGTAAACTTCACTTTGTTGGTAAGGTGCGCGAGCTGCAATCCAAGAGGTACGAGCAGCTTGTAAATTGGCTTCTGTAGGTTTGTCTAAGAATGCATCGATTGTTGAACGTAAAGTTTTTGCTGTAGACAAAGAGTCACTGTAAATCGCTTCAGCAATATCCGCATAATGAACAACAACAGCGTCCGCCGTTACTGTGCTAGATTCATTTTTTACTGCTGCTGGGCCGCACGCTGTAAGCATTGCACCGGCAACGCATATTGCGATAGGGGTTAACAATCGTTTCATGTTTCGAGCTCCAATGTTAGTTTGTGAAATCATCATATTAGAAATGAAAACGATTATCAACAAGGTATTGCTTACATTCTTGTCTTTTTTATTTCATTTTTTCTGTTCATATTGAGCGTGTGAATTTAGTCGCATTGGTAATGAAATCGAGTGTTCGATGCGTTATGAAGATTGTATTCACATGCTTTGTCCCTGAGCAGGCTTTGCCCTTCCCAAGAAACGCTCATTGAAATGGGCGACTTATTTTTATAGCTTGGAATGAATCGGTAGGCAGCAATAATATCTATGGAGCTGTTTGGTCCAAGCTCGACTGATTGTCCTATTAAGCGTTGGCGTGTTTCTGTATTGTATAGCGTGTAGTCAGTTGTGTATTCCTGATCACCATTATCGTGGGTGAAATTCAGCCAAATTCTACGATATGTTTTTACTTCTGCTGTGGGGTTGCTCAAGCGTAATTTCGTGTAAATGACTTGTGATCTAGATAGTGTTGATTGAGCATTGTTGCTTACTTTTAGAAAAGAGGTGCTTTTTTCTTGCCATGGCATATTGCTTCCAAAAGAAACATCAACTATTTGAATAGTTTGTTTGGAAAAGTGCCTGCTTATGATGTCAAGGGCGTCTTTTGCTGGTGCATACAAAGCAAGGGCTATGATTGCGATGAATACTACTTTGTGTGTTCTGCGAATAGTGGGGTTGATTGTGATCATAATCATATCCTTAAAAATCAGCATTACTGTTTATTTGTACAGTACTGTATAATTATACAGTCTTTTTGTATAGATCTTTTTTGAAATATTTGCTGTTTTTTTTTGCATTAGTGCTTGCTTCTATTTGCTTTTTATTTTCTATAAATATTTTTTAATAAATGTTTGATTTTATTTATCTTGTTGAATTTAAAAAAGTATTTTGTGATTCCCACAGCCTTTTTAACTGTTTTTGTGGACAGTATTTTGTTTGCTGAATTGCTTGTTGTAGTTTGGAGAAAGGCTTCACAATCCAGTGTAAAAGTTAAAGTGAAGCACTATAATGCAGCCACATTTAAGTGATGAGGTAAGTTGTGGATAAAGTTGATGTTGTGGTGATTGGTGCTGGTGCTTCGGGTTTAATGTGCGCTGCGACTGCAGGGTATCGTGGTAAAAAAGTGCTTGTCTTAGATCATGCTAATAAAGCTGGAAAGAAAATTTTGATGTCTGGTGGAGGGCGCTGCAACTTTACTAATATGGATGCTGCCCCAAAACATTTCTTATCTGATAATCCTCATTTTTGTATTTCTGCACTTCGCCGTTTTTCATCGCAAGACTTTGTTGATCTAGTTGATCGTCATGGGCTTGAGTATGTTGAGAAAACGCCCGGCCAATTGTTCTGTCAACATTCTGCAAAAGATTTACTGAGTATTTTGATGACTGAATTGGAATGGTCTGGTGCTGAAATAAAGTTAAATACTAAGATTCATTCAATAGATTATCGAGCTGATGACATTCTTGTGAGTACCTCTCAAGGGGCTTTTGTTTGTTGTTCATTAGTTATTGCTACAGGTGGTTTGTCGATTCCTACAAAGGGTGCGACTGGTTTTGGTTATGATATCGCTAGGCAAGTGGGACATGAAATTTTACCTACTCGGGCAAGTTTGGTGCCTATTACAGTGCAGCCGGATAGGAAGGCGCAATTTTCTGAATTGTCAGGTGTTGCTTGTGGTATTGCAGCTACTGCTAATGGAACGACTTTTCAAGAGCCAATGCTGTTTACTCATCGAGGGGTGAGTGGTCCATCAATACTTCAAATTACGAACTTCTGGCAACCTGGAGAAGAACTCTTAATTAATATCGCTCCTGATATGTCACTAGATGGTTTGCTGGATGTTCGCCGGAGTACGCCTAAGAAAAGTTTCGAAAGCGTACTGTCTAATACGTTACCTAAGCGTTTGGTTGAGCTGGTTAAAAAGGAATTTGCATGGTTAAGCGAGCGCTCAGCACAAACATCGAATCAACAAATTGAATCCTTACATCACTATTTGACAGACTTTGATATTTCGCCAAACGGTACTGAGGGGTACCGGACTGCAGAAGTAACACTTGGTGGTGTGAATACCAGTGAAGTGTCTTCGAAGACTTTTGAGTCTCAGAAGCAAAAAGGTCTTTATTTTATTGGTGAAGTACTTGATGTGACAGGCTGGCTTGGTGGCTATAACTTTCAATGGGCGTGGGCAAGTGGCTATTGTGCCGGTCAGTATGTTTGATCTGGGTTGGGAGCTTTTTTAGCTTTAAATGTGATTGTTTTTTAATGTTTCTAGCTGTGTAACGAAAGATACAATCCACGAAAAACAGTAATAAAACTCCTCATCAATACATGACTTAATTTCGGGTGAATTCTGTATTACGGTGTAATAAACCTAATGTTAGGTACTTTTTTAATTGAAATCGACTGGAGTCCTGAGCAAGTCTCTAACGTACTCAAAAGCTATGGTATTCCTGTTAGTCGTAAAGAGATTTATCAATATATCCATGATAACAGAAGAAACAAAGACGCGTTTCTATCTAATTAAAGAGAGTGAGTTCAAAGTCAGCCCAAGAGGTGGCTGAAGCAACCATAAAGCTATTGATGTCAATTACAGCGGATAATGGTCGGGAATTTGCTTATCGCACTGAGGTATTAGAGGCGAAAGTATATTTTGCTCACCTATATAGCTCTTGGGAGCGTGAAGCGAATGAAAATAGCAACGGCCTTTTAAGGCGGTACGTGCCTAAAAGCACTGATTTAATAAGCGTTACAGAAGAGAAAATACACTTCGCGGTGAGATGAATAAACAATCGTCCAAGGAAGTGTTTAGGGCTCAACTAGTCAGCTGTTGTTTTTTTAGGCAGATGTTCTTGGCTATTTGAAGTGAAAAGAGTTGCACTTGGGACTTGAATTCAGAATATTCTTCTATTACTAAATTGTAGCTTTCATAGATGTATAGCAGTTGTTTGCTATCTTGTATTTGCTGTTGGATTGATTTTTTTTGTATTATAATAGCATTAATAAGCACTAAGTTAATAAAAGCATACCGGGGCTTGCCAATGGTTAGGGCGAGTCGCGGTATGCTTTTATTATGCGCAAATTAAAATAAATACGAATTTAGTGATGGAGACGATGCACATGCAATCAGTATTATTTACGTGTAATGAGCTTAATTTATTACAGGCTCAGGTCGGACATTCCAGTTTGATGGGGAAAACCATCGCCGGCAATCAAGAACAAGTTGATGCATTTATGCGTTTGCCACTAGAAGTGCCTGGCCACGGTGAAGCTGGTGGCTACGAGCATAATCGCCATAAGCAAAACTACAAGTACATGCATTTGGCGGGTAACCTATTTCTTGTAACGAAAGAGAAAAAGTATGCTGACTTCGTCATCGCATTACTTTCGCTCTATGCTGATAAATACCTTACTTTCGGCTTCCACGTTCAAAAAAACACCAATCCTACTGGTCGATTATTTCACCAAATACTAAATGAACATTGCTGGTTGATGTTTAGTAGTTTGGCATATTCCTGCGTATCTCATGAAATGACAGAAGATCAGCGAAATCACATTGTGGATAAATTGTTTGACCCTATGTTGGACATGTTTACTGTTAAATACGGTCATGACTTTGATCGTATTCATAATCACGGTATTTGGGCTGTAGCTGCAGTGGGTATTTGTGGTTTGGTAATCGGTAAGCGTGAATACCTAGATAAGGCCGTTTATGGCATGGCAAATAATGAAACAGGTGGTTTTCTTGCCCAGATTTCGCAGCTTTTTTCTCCAGCTGGCTATTACATTGAGGGTCCTTATTACCACCGTTATGCAATTTACCCAACCTGTGTTTTTGCTGAAATACTGCATCGTCATATGTCTGAAGTGGATATTTACGCTTACAAAGATGGCGTTATCGGTCGAACAGTGAAGGCTTTGCTTGCTACAGCCTATCCAAACGGTAAGTTTCCAGCGTTAAATGATGCTTCCCGTAGTATGGGGATTACAGACGCTGGTGTACAAGTGGCTGTGAGCGTATTGGCTGAGCATTATGGTTGTGATGAAAATATTGTTGGTATGGCTGAGCTTCAAGGTGAAGTATGGTTGCATTCATGTGGTTTGTCTCTATCGAATGAACATGAAAAAGCAAGAAAGTCCGGCGATATTGTCGTTCCTTATTGGCCTAGTATCGAGTTAAATGAAGGTGCAGAAGGTGATAAGGGAGCTCAAGGGTTCTTGCGTCTTCAAGGAGAAAATAACGATATCGCGCAATTGAACATGAACTATGGTCAACACGGTATGGGGCATGGTCATTTTGATACGCTTGGTATTACATTTTTTAACCGTGGCCAAGAGGTATTGAAAGAGTACGGCTTTGCTCGTTGGGTGAATGTTGAACCTAAATTTGGCGGCCGCTATTTGGATGAGAATAAATCCTACGCTCGTCAGACGATTGCACACAATATCGTGACGGTTGATCAGAAAACTCAAAACAATTTTGATGTAGATAAAGCGGACTGTGTTCATGGGATCCCGCACTTTTTTGTTGGTGACGATGAAACTTGTTTAGGTGTAAGTGCTTTTGCAAATGATCATTACGATGATGTAAAAATGCAACGAAGTGCGTTTCTGTTGAATGATGAACACTTTGAAGCGCCATTATTGATTGACTTGTTCCGTTTAAAAACGGATACAGAGCATAGTTATGATTATTCCCATCAATATGCAGGTCAAATTGTCAGAACGAACTTCACTTACACATCATGTGCTGAATTAGAGCCATTAGGCGCAGATAATGGTTACCAGCATTTATGGAAGCTTACTTCTGGCAGTGTGCCAGAAAGTGCTCTAGTGAGTTGGTTGCAAGGTAATGCGTATTACTCTTGGTTGGGTACAAGCTCAAATGAATCCAATGAAGTGATTTTCACTACGGTAGGTGCAGCTGATCCTAGCTTCAATTTACGAAACGATTCTGGCTTTACATTGCGTAGTCAAGGCGGCACCACTTTATTTGCGTCTGTGTTGGAAACTCACGGTTACTTTAATGAAGAGTTTGAGCAATCAACAAATGCCCGAGGCAAGATTTCAAATATTAAAGTGATTGGTCATAACGACTTGGGTTCCGTTGTTGAGATTACATCCAATGATGCAATCTTTATTTTGATGGTGAGTAACCAGCCAGATTGCCAAGAAAGTACTGAGCATCAGCTTGAATTTTGTGGGGTTGAATATCGTTGGACAGGGTTCTATTCATTAAATATCTGTCCAGCTGAAGGGGAATAAGAATATGAGTTACCAACCATTATTACTAAGCTTTGATGAAGCAGCAGTGTTGGCAGAAGAACTAGAAAAAAATTCTTTGTTGGGGCGCGGTTTGCGTCGCGATATGGCCAAAGTAAAAGCTTACATGGACAGTATTGGTATTGAAGTGCCGACTAAACAAGGCGAAGCGGGCGGTTATGAGCATAATCGTCATAAGCAGAATTATATTATTATGGATATTGCTGCGCGCTTATTTTTGATCACAAAGAACGATATGTATCGTGACTACATTGTGACCATATTGACGAAATACGCGCACGTTTATCCGGAGTTAGAAGACAACACAAGTCGTGATTCAAATCCTCCTGGTAAGCTTTTCCATCAAACATTAAATGAAAATATGTGGATGCTTTATGCCTCTTGTGCATATAGCTGTGTTTACCACACGTTAACGGATGATGAGCGAACGCTGATTACTGAGAACTTGTTTAAACCAATGATTCACATGTTCGTTGTCACATACGGTAAGGACTTCGACATTGTTCACAATCATGGCTTATGGGCTGTGGCTGCTGTTGGTATTTGTGGTTATGCCATTGGGGATCAAGAGTCGGTTGATAAAGCGCTTTACGGTTTGAAGTTAGATCGTACTAGTGGTGGCTTTTTAGCTCAATTGGATAATTTGTTCTCTCCTGACGGTTATTATATGGAAGGACCTTATTATCATCGCTTTTCCTTGCGCCCTATCTTTTTATTCGCAGAAACGATTGAGCGTCGTCAACCTGAGTTGAAAATTTATGAATATAACAACTCGGTTATCAAAACGACTTCTTATGCTGTGATGGCGACGGCTTTCCCTGACGGTAGTTTGCCAGCGCTTAATGATTCTTCTAAGACAATCAGTATTAATGATGAAGGCGTAATTATTGCCACAAGTGTTTGTTTTCAGCGCTATGAGCAAAATGACACGCTTATCAGTATGGCGAACCATCAGCAAGATGTATGGATTCATACTTCTGGTGCGGCATTATCTACCGCAGTCTCAACTGCCAAAAAAATTAAACCTTTCTCTTGGGGCAGTATTTTCTTGAGTGATGGGCCAAAAGGTGAAAAAGGTGGCGTAAGTATTCTTCGTCATCGTGACTCTGAAGAAGACGACACCATGGTGTTGTTATGGTTTGGTCAGCATGGCTCAGATCATCAATATCACTCCGCATTGGATCATGGGCATTATGATGGTTTGCACATGAGTGTGTTTAACCGTGGGCATGAGGTTTTGCAGGATTATGGTTTTGGTCGTTGGGTCAATGTTGAGCCTAAATTTGGTGGTCGTTATATTCCAGAGAATAAAACCTACTGTAAGCAGACTGTTGCGCATAATACTGTGGTTGTTGATCAAAAAACTCAGAATAAATTCAATACTGCATTGGCGGAAACTAAGTTTGGCCAAAAGCACTTCTTTGAAGTGGAAGACACTAAGTTGCAAGGTGTTAGTGCCATAATTGAAGATTATTATGATGGAGTAACAATGCAGCGAAGCATTTTAGTTGCGGATATTGAAGAGTTCGAGAAGCCATTAGTCATTGATGTGTATCGAATTTTATCTGACGAAGAGCATGAGTATGACTTGCCATTCCATTTCAAAGGACAAATCATTCGTACCGATTTTGACTACAGTATCCCGGCTAAGCTTTCTCCTTTAGGTGCGGATAATGGCTACCAGCATTTATGGAAGACTGGAGAAGGCAAGGTCGAGGGCAGTGCTTTGGTTAGCTGGTTGCACGATAGCAGTTATTACAGCCTTGTTTCGACGGCTCCAAAAGGCGGTGAGGTTATCTTTGCTCGTATTGGTGCTAATGATCCTGATTTCAACTTGCGTGCGGAGCCTGCTTTTATCTTAAGACAGTCTGGCAGTAATCATGTTTTTGCCTCTGTATTAGAAACTCATGGCTATTTTAATGAGTCAATAGAGGCTTCTGATGGTGCTCGTGGTTTAGTGTCTGAGATTGAAGTTCTAGCTGAAAACGCAGACGGTACAGTGATTGAAATTAAAACCGTAACTGGTTCTGTGTATCGTTTCGGGATTTCAAATAGAAGTACTGGTGAGCAGAGCAATGAGCATACTATTCCAGCGAGTCATGAAGTATTTAGTTGGAAAGGTGCTTTTTCAGAGCTCTAATTAATAATGTATTTAAGCTGAAATGAAGTTATTTGGGTAAACCAACTTATCAGAAGATAAGTTGGTTTTTATCTAGAATAATTAGCGAAAACTTACCCTAATATTTGTATTTTGTATCATTGTGTAAAAGCCTGAGGTTATTGAGCTGATTTGTATCAAAAAAGGCTCAGCGTTGGGGGAGAAATTTCTTGCTCTCGAGTGTTTTTTATTTGTACTATTTTATTATTAAACTACAAGTTAATGTTTTTTGGTCGCATCGGCCTTGAAGTAGAAAAGATTTTCAATTTTGATCCAAGGTCATCTTGCTGTAATTCACTGCTCGATTTAGTGTTTGTAAGTTGATTTGAAGTGTCTGGTTGAATTGGTTGTTCCCACTTTACAACTTGTGTTGTGGGTTTTTTTAAATCATGTGATAGCTAGCAATATTACAAAAATAAAAGGATAGTGATGTGGATATTCTTATCGTCGGAATATATTTTTTATTCTTAATTGCCATTGGTTGGATGTTTAGAACTTTCACCAGTACAACAAGTGATTATTTCCGCGGTGGCGGTAACATGTTGTGGTGGATGGTTGGTGCAACTGCGTTTATGACACAGTTTAGTGCTTGGACATTTACAGGGGCAGCTGGTAAAGCTTATAACGATGGTTTTGCCGTCGCTGTTATCTTTGTTGCAAATGCATTTGGTTACTTGATGAACTATTTGTATTTTGCTCCTAAGTTTAGACAGCTTCGTGTAATTACTGTTATTGAAGCCATTCGTATGCGATTTGGTGCGAAAAATGAGCAGGTCTTTACTTGGTCTAGTATGCCAAATAGTGTTGTATCGGCTGGTGTTTGGTTGAATGCATTGGCTATCATTGCTTCTAGTATCTTTGGTTTTGATATGGTTACAACTATCTGGGTTACAGGTCTTGTAGTCTTGGTGATGTCTGTAACAGGTGGTTCTTGGGCCGTTATTGCCTCTGACTTCATGCAAATGGTCATTATCATGGCGGTAACTGTAACATGTGCTGTTGTGGCTATTGTTCAAGGCGGCGGTGTTAGTGAGATCATTGCTAACTTCCCTGCAGATGAAAATGGCTCATTCCTAACGGGTAATAACTTGAATTACCTAAGCATCTTCGGTATCTGGGCAATATTCATTTTCTTCAAGCAGTTCAGTATCACAAACAATATGTTGAATGCTTACCGTTATCTGGCGGCAAAAGACTCTAATAATGCTAGAAAAGCGGCACTGTTAGCTTGTGTGTTAATGACAATGGGCCCTCTAATTTGGTTTATGCCTAGCTGGTTCTTGGCGGGTCAAGGTATTGATTTAGCAGCTATCTATCCTGAGCAAGGTAGTAAAGCAGCAGACTTCTCATACTTGTACTTTGTTCAGGAATACATGCCAGTAGGTATGGTTGGACTACTGATTGCGGCAATGTTTGCTGCAACAATGTCTTCTATGGACTCTGGCCTTAATCGTAATTCAGGTATTTTTGTAAAGAACTTCTATCAAACAATTTTGCGTCCAAAAGCGGCTGAAACAGAGTTAGTGTTTGTATCAAAGCTAACATCGACTTTCTTCGGTATCGCCATTATCTTGATCGCCTTGTTCATTAACTCTTTAAAAGGGTTGAGCTTGTTTGACACCATGATGTACGTAGGTGCTTTGATTGGTTTCCCTATGACGATTCCTGCTTTCTTAGGTTTCTTTATTAAGAAAACGCCTGATTGGGCTGGTTGGGGTACATTGGTTGTAGGTGGCTTGGTGTCTTACTACGTTGGCTTTGTCATCACTCCTGAACTTGTGCAGAACGTATTTGGTCTTGAAGAGTTAACTAAACGTGAATGGTCTGACTCTAAGGTTGCTATCGGCCTATTAGCTCACATTGTTTTCACTGGCGGATTCTTTGTATTGTCTGTCTTGTTTTACAAGCCCCTTAGTGAAGAGCGTCAACGTGATGTTGATTTGTTTTTCAATAATTTGGCGACACCTTTGGTTTCTGAAGGTAGTGAACAAAAAGCATTGGATAACAAACAGCGTAAGATGCTTGGTACATTAATTGCCATTGCTGGTATTGGTGTGATGGGGATGTGTATTATTCCTAACCCATTATGGGGGCGCGCTGTGTTCTTGTTATGTGGTGTAATTGTATTAGCAGTTGGCTTGTTGTTAGTTAAGGCTGTTGATGACTCTGTAGAAGCGGAAGCTTAAGCAAATTTAAGAACACTAGCTAAACTAAAATATTAGTTTTCCAAGAGATATAATAATTATATTGTTATATCTCTTTTTTTGCTTTCGATTCATTGTGTGCTCTGACCGAGCATGGCTTTAGAGATGGAAAAATTATAGAAAGGAAAAGGTTTAGTGGTTTTCAGGAAAGGATTGTTTGTTTGCATCGTCAGGAGAATATCTGACGATGTTGTTCTTTGTATTTGGGGTGTTTGCGGGGCTGAGAATTAAGAACCAGTTTATAATGAGGTTATACTTATTAATTTACCGCTGCTGTCACAGGAACACTCAAAGGCTCATCTGGTAGTCGGTGTTTACCTGATTGAAGGTGATCTTGTGACGCTTCTCGGGCTTCTTTACTCTTGCCTGCCATGATTGCTTCGTATATTAAACGATGCTCGTTTAAACAAACATCACCATCTTTTGAAGAGTGGATGATGAAGGTTTTAAACATAGTGGTTAGAATGTTCCCGAAAGGAAGATAAAAATCATTATTCGTAGAGTTAAAAATTAACCGATGAAAACTTAGGTCTACCTCAGTCCATGCTTCTTGATTAAAGTTTTTCGTAATTTTTACCATTTGTTCAAAGGTTTTGGAAAGTTCATTCCTTTGCTCTGGTGTTGCGTTCACCGCAGCTAATGCGCATGCTTCAGGCTCAACGGCTCTTCTAAGTCCTAAAAACTGGCTGCAGAATACTTTTGAGTCACTAAGGCCATCCATCCACTCAATCATTTGTGGGTCTAGAAAGTTCCAATAAGCTCTGTTTACTACTTTTGTTCCAATCTTTGGGCGTGACTCTAATAACCCTTTTGAGGTGAGAAGTTTGATGGCTTCTCTTAAAGCGGTTCGACTAACGCCAAATTGCGAGCAGAGGGTCATTTCATTTGGAACAATAGAGCCTTGGGCTAATTCTCCAGATAAAATTCGGCGTGCAATACTGCGAGCAACCTGTACATGTAAGCTTCTTGATGATGTAGAGATGCTTGAAAAATTATTATTATTAGTCATGGTGTCCTTCATTTCCAGCATTGGAGGCGATTGTTTAAATTGTTTTTGGCTCAAGGTTTAATGTCTGTTCAATAATTTTAACACATTTATGTGTTTTTTTTATGAATTTAAAGAAAGTCGAACTGAAAATTGGCTTATTTCTTATATTTTCGACTTGTTGGTTTCAGCTAAATTGTTTGTACCGTCTGAAGTGAAGGTTGCTATTAATAGTCAGTCTCAAATGATGCCGAAGATAAAGCGATAAATGAGCTAGTGGTATTAGGTAGGGTTGATAGTGTTTTTTCCTCCCTGAGGATTTAACCAAAAGTACTGAATGCAAAAAAATGATCGAGTCATTTGTTAATAGGTTTGGTGGAATGGATGTGCTGATTAACAATGCTGGTGGTTTGGGGGGGGGGGGCGCATTCCAGTCTGGAGTTGATACACTATCTCATGCCGATAAAAGTGATGAATTAAAAAATAAAGTTGCGGGAAGTATTGCTTTGAGTGCTTCGCTGAATCAGAAGAGCTCGCTCCATTGTTTAAGTTTTTCGCCTCATAACTGTGGCTGTTTACATTACAGGGCAAATACTTGATATTAATGGCGAGCAGATGTACTTATGATTTAAAGATGGATTGAAGAAAAAAGTGAAAGGTCTCTTGTCTTCTTTTATCTGTTATTTAAAGCTGTATTCGCACTAGTATCGATACTGTAAATAGTCCAGCGCTTATTTGCGAATTGCTGTTCTGCAATCACTTCAGCTACAACTCGGCGGTTTTTCTCACGGCCTTCTTCTGTATCATTGTCACTGATTGGTCGACTTTCGCCATACCCAATGCCTTTTACTCTTTCTTGCTTAATTCTAAAGCTGTCTACTAAAACGTCTGTGATCGCTGTCGCTCGCTTTTGAGATAGCGCTTCGTTTAACTCTTCAGAGCCTCTATCGTCAGTATGGCCTTCAATAATAACTGTGCTTGTTGGGTGGCTTTTTAAGAAGGAAGCCAGCTTTTTTAATTCTGGGTAAAAACGAGATTGAATGTCGGCTTTTCCAAAATCAAACAAAATATTTAACTCAACTGAAAGTAATTTGGTTGTTTGGCTCGGACAGCCATTGTTGTCTACTACTGAGCCAATAGGTGTATTTGGGCACAAGTCTCGAGCCGTAATAACACCATCTCTGTCTTCATCTGACAGGCGAGGCTGTATTTTTGATGTATACAAGCTTTCAGCTGAAGCTAAATGACTAAATGCAAACAATATTCCAAAGCTAATTACTTTTGTAATAGTGCTCATGATCAATTACCACTCTTTCATAAATAAATCTAATGATTATAAGGTTAATGAAAGCGTGATACGCTAGCTAGTGTCTTTTTGTAGCTTTGTTAGGCATAGAAAATCGAAATGTAGTGAAATGTAACTACCAACGTCCAATGTTCTCCATAGAAATCCAAGGCTCAGCTATTTCAAGAGGCTCTCCTTTTTGGAGTAGCTCAATGGAAATATTGTTTGGATCTTTAATAAAAGCCATGCGCCCGTCTCTAGGTGGACGTAATATTGTAACCTCCATAGACTGAAGGTGAGTACATATTTGATAAATGTTATCCACTTCGAAAGCTAAATGGCCGAATTGATCACCATTTGAGTAGCTTTGTTCATTCCAATTATGAGTAAGCTCTACCTCTGGCGCACCATACTCTGTGGCATAATAAATAAGAGTGAACTGGCCTTTTTCATTATCTTTTCGTTTGGTTTCTATTAAACCTAATCCTTGGGTGTAAAAGATGTGACTTTCTTCTGGTTTGTTCGTTCTGATCATAGCGTGCAGGTATTTTATGGACATGAGAAATTCCTAGTCTGCTTAAACTTTGTATCTATTTAATCAGCCTATAGAGTGCAACACAAAGGTATTATGGAAGATCAATAATTTATTCTCATTCTTCCCAAATCCATCTGATGGGGTCGCCGAAGTCATCATAGATAATTTTCTTTTTTGGCTTTTTCTTGGGTAAAGGCGTAGGAGGGGATGGTTTCTTTTTTTGCTGTAAAGCGGCAACAACATGATTTAATGGTGTGCGCTCTTTTTTGGGCTCGCTAAAGCCCATATGGCTCGTGTTATACTTTCCATCAACTAGGCCAGACTCACCCATGTCGATTTGCTGGATCTCTCCCTTTGCTTTGATAAATTGATCTACTAAAGACTCAAGCTCTTTTCGTGTGTCTTTTTTCGTTGTCTTAGGTTTTATCATAGTGTTTGGTTGAGGTGAGTCCTGTTTTAAGGCAATGTGATTTTAGAGTCGATCATTAATTATTCATATTAAACGTAAGAGGTAGCTGGTGTCTATTAGCAACTTAATTGTGCATGAGATTCAAAAACATGAAGGCGAACGTAAGGCAATATTAATTGCACGCCCTAATGAGAACCCTGTTGATGGGCAAGCTGAAGCGCTTTCTGCTCAGGTGACGAATTTATTTAATCGCTCTGGAATGAACACTGGACGATTTGCTAATCCTCAAGGGAGTGAAGAAGGAGCACAGCTTCCAGCCTTACTTACTAAGTATTTTAAAGATAATGCATTTTTAGATTTTTCTGCGTTTACAAAAGAATGTGCGGCGGAGTATTTGAAGCATCTTGAGCCAGTAGAAGAAGCGGGTGGTGGCTTGTTGTGGTTTAACCATTACGAGTTACATGATACCCACTTTTTATACATCGTCATGTTGAAGCGTAAACAAGGGATTGGCCTTGGCGCTGACCTTAGTCTGTCTCAAGTTGAGCAAATTGAAATGGAAAAATTGCATATGGCATTGCGTATCAATTTGACCGCTTGGCAAGGAGAAGATGAGGGTCGATATATTGCTTTTCGATTTGGTCGTGCGCCTAAATTTGAGAGTGAGTACTTTACTCAGTTTATTGGTTGTGATGAGCCTAAGGCTGCGGCAAAAGAGACACGTAAATTAGTGGATCTAACATCAGCGTTTTGCCAATCAGAAGGCTTGCCTTCTAAACAGGCAAATGACTTTAAAAAAGTGGTTTCCGAGCATTGCCAAGCGAGAGCGGAAGATCGCGAGCCTCTTGAGATTAAGTCGATTGCTTCTGAAGTTGAATCTCGTTTTTCTATCGAGCAAGCAAACAAGTTTTTAGAAATTGCAGATTCAGATAGCTTTAAAATGGAGAAAGAGATTTTTGTTGAGAAAGCGGCTCTAAAAAAACTAACTCGCTTATCGGGCAGTTCCCGTGCTTTGACTTTAAGTTTTGACAGTGAATTATTAGGGGAGTCTGTTGTGTTTGATGCAGACTCAGGAGCCTTAGTTATCAAGGATCTACCTAAGAGTCTGCTTAAACAATTGCAATCGGTTTCTAACTAAGACCAAGCAATATTTCCAAATCACTCATAGAGTCAAAACAGGCGGTTGCACCTGCAGCCGTCTGAGTTGCTTGATCCATTTCCGCGCTATAAGCGAAAACCTTCATGCCTGCTGCGTATCCAGCTTTGATGCCAGTTACAGAGTCTTCAATAACGATGCAATCTGCAGGGGCGACATTTAGTGCTTGAGCCACTTTTAAATATAGATCTGGCGCAGGCTTTCCGTGCTTAACATCTTCTACGCAAAATCGAACGGAGAAGGTGTCAGTTAATTGTATTTTGTTTAGCTTTAAATCCATTTCAAGGCGTCGAGCATTGGTCGCCATTGCAATTGGAGTGGGTATTTTCTGAAGTAGTTCCCTGACTCCTGAAATGGGTTCAAGTTGAGACATGATCATTTGGTGGAATTGTTCTCGATATTCTTGATCAAAGTTTTCAGGTAAAGCACGGCCGAGTAGTCTTTCTGCGTTACGCATGGTTTCTTGGTTTGTAAAGCCTGTAAATTGCTCGAGAAGTGTCTTTTTGTCTATATCCAAACCTTGTTCGCGCAGCATTGAGGTGTAAATATTGTTAGACATGGTTTCTGTGTCAACAATGACGCCATCGCAGTCAAAAATGATTGCTTTATAGGAATGAGGCATAAAATAAACTTCGTTGTGAGTGAATTCAGATCATAACGAATTTGAAGATGTTTAAGAAAGGAAAGGGAGGGAGTTTTATTATTTTTCTCCCCTTTAAAGTCGTGATTTACGATATAATTATAGACTGTATCTATGGAATTATAGGTTTGCTTGGCTTAGGTGTTGTGGGCGATCGCTGGCCTTTTTGATAGTGCTTACTGTTGTTTTAAAGAAAGCAACAACCGCTTTTACTTGGCGAGCACGTTTTTGACGGCGAGCATAGTCAGCAGCACCAGTGTCTTCAAAGCCCCATTTTGCTAAAAGTGCTTCATATTGTTCTTGAGAGTCCATGATATTCTCCTGTTTGGTTTGTTAGAATGTTGTTTTATTACAACGTTTTCAATATTAAATAGACTCGTGATATTCGGCAAACGATCCTTTTTCACACTTAAGGTTAGTTTTTTTCATCATTAGAATTTGTTAAGGAAATCAGCTTGTATCAACCATTAGAAAGCTTTTCAAAAAGTTGGATTTTTAAACGCAATGATCCAAAAGTTGAAAAAGAAGATTTGGATAAAATACGCCTATTAAGTGAGCAGAGAGCTGGTCAAATTTGGCGGGATTACATTAGCTCTGATCAACTTCATCCAGACCATTTTACAGATCAAGATTGGTTGGCTTCAGAATCTTCCAAAGCTACGTTAATAAAGGTTCAATGGGAAAAGTCGTGGGACAGTGAGCAAGTGGAATTACCAGAGGAATTACTGACGCATTTTGCGAATTGGGGAGAGGATACAACCGTCTTTTTTTGCTGCCACAATGAATTAGTATTTGAGCTTTCATGGAGCGTTTTTAAACGAACATGGAAGGCATTCTTGTTTCTTGATAATGGTCCTGTTTTGGTTGGAAAAAAGAAGAAACAGGCAGCACAGTTTCACTCTAATGGATGGGTGAATTTGTTATTGAGAACGTCTTAATTCGTGCTTTTCCATTCTGTAATTTTCTTTCATTTTTGAGCGCTGTTTTATGGCGCTTCATATCGTCTGCGGCTATTAAGACACCGTTTATTAAAAGCTTGGTAGTAGTGAAGCAGCTTCTGGCTTTGTTCTAAGTGGCCGAGTGTGTCTAAGAGCATTGCGGTGACTTCAGCCGTTGCAAATTGCATTTTGTGGCTAGAATGCCTAACTAGAAAAGAGCGTTTTGCCCCACTGCTCACTTCAAAGTGCGGAATGTGCTTTAGCCATTCGCTTTGGTGAAACATTTTACTGGCCTGCTTCCATGTACCATCCAGAATGATAAAAGTATGCTTTTGTGTTGCGTTGCTTGAAGGCGCAACAATTCTAAGTTCTCTTTCTTGGGCTTTCGCAGTATCAGTATTTGGAAAAAGGATGGTGCAATTTCCCTGTACTTTATTGAGGTGTTCAAGCAAAGGTTTTGATGGTTCCGTACGACTCCAGATATAGGCTTTTGTATCATCTGGGAATAAATCTGCGATCAGTCGTCCGCTGTTAGTAGGTTTGTGAATCTCATCTCGATGAAACAGTAAGATAAATTCGATAGGTGAAGAGTCAGTATTTCTTAAATGACAAAAGCATACATCTTCAGACATAAGGCAATGCGGACACCGTACAAGATTTGAGCCTCGTGCTTGGAAAGGTCTCATG
This sequence comes from Marinomonas sp. 5E14-1, assembly GCF_039939215.1. Taxonomy (NCBI): domain Bacteria; kingdom Pseudomonadati; phylum Pseudomonadota; class Gammaproteobacteria; order Oceanospirillales; family Oceanospirillaceae; genus Marinomonas; species Marinomonas sp. 5E14-1. The sequence goes on from NZ_JBDXMW010000012.1 coordinate 56,402, forward strand.
GATTCTTGTTTGCATTGCTCGCGAAGAATGTCGACACAATGTGGTTTAAGGTTGGATACCATGAATCGAATGCTTGCTTAATAAGTCTAATAGTTGAGGGTCGATATTATGATGATTATCTTTTAAACGTCTACAAAACTTGAATGCTTCTATTAAAACATATTAGGCAGCCGAATTTTGAAAAATTACGTTTAAGTATTAGATATTTAACGTAATCTTGACTAAAAATATGCAAATACAAAGGAATGAGTAGAAACCTCCCTTTTACTCCTGTTCGTTGGCTGCAACACGCGATATTGTGTTCAATATTCTTTTTGTACTATGAGTTATTTATGAGTCGTTATATCTCTCCGGTGCTGTATATCCTCCTTATGCTAGTGGGGTGTATGGCATTTATTTCCATTGCAGGTGTGCGAGTTGGGCTTTTTGACCCTTCAACTGGCTTCTCCATGCTAAGGGAAAGTGTTTTTGCCTCTTTAATTTTGTCTGTTTTAGCCATTGGTTCATTGTGTGTTTGCCGGAAAGAAAATAATATTGCAGGTCAGCGTTTTTTCATTTTGGTGCTAACAGTCTCATTTGTTTATAGCTCAATGTGGATTGTGTTTTATGTACAGAAGTCAGGTTTGCCGAAGATTAATGATATTACGACAGACATAGACACACCGCCTTCCTATATGAATGTCAGTTTTATTCGTAAGACGAAAGAAAATGATGTTAGTTACAATGAAGGTTTTGCCTTTATTCAGCACAAATATTATCCTGAAATACAGCCTTTGTTCACGCGCCTTGATAAAGCTAATGTTTACTTGGCCATTTCTGAGCTTGTTGGGAAAAGGGGTTGGGAAGTCGTGGCTAATTATTCTCAAGTTGGCGTTATTGAAGCGACAGCTCGAACTCCCGTCTTTGGTTTCCGCGATGATGTTGTGATTCGAGTCATGCGGGTCGAAGAGAACCAAGTTCGTGTGGACATGCGCTCTAGCTCCAGAACGGGAGGTGGTGATTTTGGTGTAAACGCAGAACGAATTCGCGACTTTATGAAAGACCTATCTGAATCCCTTGATAAATCCTTCCTGCCTAAAATGAGTTCTGTTCGATAATTTATCTAGGATTATTGAAAACTCTCGTCATTAAAAATAAGACAAGCTAGACTCTCCAAGTATTCAGTATAAGGGAGAGAGATAGGTGAGTCTTCGTCAACAGCAAAAAGCCAATACACGATCTAAAATCAAAGCGGTTGCTAAAGATGCTTTCTTAAAACAAGGTATAGAAGCTACGAGTACACGCTATTTGAGTACTCAAGCCGGTGTTGCGGTCGGCACTTTGTTTGTTCACTTTCCAGATAAACTCTCCCTAGTAAAAGATATTTTCTTCGATGAAATGGATACGGCCTTACGAGAAGCTGTTATGGCGCAAAAAGCTTGCGCTTCACCGATTGATTATTTGATTCAAACGGCCAAAATGTTGTTTGAGTTCTATGACGAATACGCTGAATTTACAAGACAAGTTTTATTGGACAGCTTGGCAAAAGGCGGCTTTCATACGAGTCAAATGATGGTGATTTCAGAAGGTATTAGTAAGCGTTTTAAGCAAGTTGGAGTAGATGAACAAACAGCCACTATTTTTAGTGACAATATGATTGCGAACTACTGGCATGTTTTATTAAACGGCGTGCCAAAAGGAGAGTTAGGCATGCATGCTATCGACCAACTAAAGCGCTTAAATTTGCCGTTTGAAATGTCTTACCGAAATGCCCTTAAGAGTCGAAAATCATCTGCTAATTAAGCTCATTGGCTTTTCGATAGAGGCCTTGATAATCAAATAAGCGTTCTGTTACCTGCCAATGCTGTTTTTGCTTTTTAGCGATAACGAAGTCTGGAGTGGGTAGGTAGGGTAAAAATCTTTCTACTTCTTCTAATGTATCGAATTGAATAGATTGGCTGCCATTGGCGATTCTTCTGCTGAACAGATCATTAAACGACTGGCGTGCCTTTTTATAGTTGAAACGAAAGGTTTCGGAAAGTGTCAGCCCATCTTCGTCGTGATAGGTTATTTTAAGGCTTTTTTCCTTCCATATTATTTCTGGTGTAATGTCTGCGCAGCGTAAGACTTTATTGTTTTTTAGATTTAATGCGCTTCTTAATAGATCATCTGGATCAATGAGCTTTTCTGCGCAATGTTGGCACTGTCGAGCGGCAATGTCATTTTCTTCATGGCAGTGTGGGCAGCGTTTAAAGCGAAAGCGATATGTACATTGTTCTTCGCCATCCGGTAAATTAATTAATCCGTGACAACGGCGGCCGAAGTGTTCAAGGATGTTTCCTTCTGCGTCCTTTCTTCCCCAAAATGTATTAGCGAAATCGCACACAGGGCAATGAACCTGCACAGCGACAGAGTCTTGAGTTGGTTTTTTCTCACCAATTTCAGGTTGAAATATGTTGTAGCCATTGTTGGTGTAATCCAATACCAAACAGTCCTTTTTTTCAGGGCTCAGTCTTAATCCTCGACCGACAATCTGCTGAAATAAGCTAATGGATTGTGTTGGTCGTAGAATGGCAATAACATCCACATGAGGTGCATCAAATCCAGTGGTCAGAACAGAAACATTAACAAGATATTTGATCTTCTTTGCTTTAAAAGACTCAATTAAAGCGTCTCTTTCTTTGAGCTTGGTTTTGCCTGTAATTAAAGCAGTTTCATCTGTCGGCAAGTAACCGACGATTTCTTTGGCGTGATCGATAGTGGCGGCAAAAATCATCACGCCTTGCCTGTTTTGACTAAGTTGAATGATTTGCTCTGTTACTGCTTGCGTGACTCTGGGGTGTTTATGTATCAACTCGTTGAGCGCAATGTCATCTGTGTTTTGTTCACCATCTAGGCTTTCGGTTAAAAGGCTAAAGTCATAATGAGCAACGGCGGCATCATAATGAATCGGTGGCGTTAAATAGCCATTTTTCACCATGTGCTGGAGCGGTAATTCAAAAATACATTTTTTGAAAATACTGTTAGTACATTGACGAGTGTAGCCATGATAGTGGTTTTGATAGATCCAACCAGAGCCTAAGCGATAAGGTGTTGCAGTCAGCCCAAGAATTTTTACGTTAGGGTTGAGAGCCCGAAAATGCTCCAGTGTTTTGTTGTATTGGCCGCTTTCTTCCATACCCACTCGATGGCACTCATCAATAATGATTAAGCTCATGGCTTCTTGGAAGTTCTCTAGATTTGCGGCGATAGATTGAATGCTGGCGAAGGTGGTTTTTTCTGTACTGCTTTTCTGGTTCAAGCCGGCAGAGAAAATTCCCGCAGAAAACCCTGTCGCTAAAAACTTGGTGTGATTTTGTTCTACTAGCTCTTTTACATGAGCAAGACAAAGAACACGGCCTTTGGCTAATCGACTCAACTCAGCAATCACTAAGCTTTTACCCGCGCCGGTAGGCAAAACAATGACGGCTGGATCGTCTGTATTACGAAAATGAGCAAGAGAGGATTCGACCGCTTGGTTTTGATAATCCCGTAATACAAAAGGCTGAGTCATAAGTGTTGAAATCTTAGTGTGTTAAATGAGGAGCTAAAGTAATATAACTGTCTTGTTAATTTTGCCCTTTTAGAAGTGATTAATCTATCTATGCCTGTCGACACTTGGTCAGTAAAAAAACTTTATATAGAAAACTCTATTCCGGTGTTTAGTCGAGAAGAGCCTTTTGCAAACCTCTTAATGGACTTGAGGACCAAAGGTTGGAGTATTCAGGATGATTTCTTTTCTGCGGATTTTACTCAGGCGTTAGTGGACGAGGCGGAAAACATTGAAAATGTTCAAATGCAGTTGGCAGGTGTTGGGCGCAAGCAAGATCACCAAATATTGCAAGACGCCCGACGTGATTACATTCAGTGGATCGACCCTGATAAACCGATCAGAACAGATTTCTTGAAAGTAATGGAAAGCTTGCGCGTGGTGTTAAATCGCTACCTTTTTATTGGCTTATTTGATTATGAAGCCCATTTTGCCCGTTATGAAAAAGGCGCTTTTTATGAGAAGCACGTGGATGCTTTCAAAGGCGAAAGTAACCGTGTTCTGTCTACTGTTTTGTATTTGAATGAAAATTGGCAAGAGGGTGATGGTGGTGAATTGGTGATTTACGATGAGCATAATCCCGACATCGAAGTCGGTCGCTTCTTTCCTAAAAAAGGTCGCTTGGCAATATTTCTAAGTGAATGCTTTTATCATGAAGTGGTTGTGGCGCATCGAACTCGGCACAGTATTGCGGGTTGGTTTCGGGTTAATAGCACGACAGGGAAAAGCCTCGATCCAGATCAGTAGACTCATGTTTTTGATCCTATGATGAAAATGGCAATTTTTATCAAAACAGCCTCGAAAAAACCATTATAAATCTCTATAATGCGCGCCTTGTTTAATTGCTCTGGTTTTACGTTCCAGATCGCATAGGAGATAGAAAATGTCGAAAGTTGTTGTTTGTGCCCTTTATAAATTTGTTGACCTGCCTAATTTTGAATCCATTCGTGAACCATTACAAAAAACGTTAGAAGATAATGGTATTCGTGGCACCTTGTTGCTTGCGAATGAAGGTATTAACGGTACCGTAGCAGGGTCCCGTGAAGGTATTGATATTTTGTTGGCTTGGTTAGACAAACAGCCTGGATTAGACAATATTGTGTCGAAAGAGTCTTACGACGAAGATATGCCTTTCTATCGAACAAAAGTTAAATTGAAGAAAGAAATCGTTACCATGGGCGTTGAAGGTATTGACCCAAAGCGTGTGGTTGGAACCTATGTGAAGCCGAAAGACTGGAACGATCTTATTTCAGACCCTGATGTGGTGTTGGTTGATACACGTAATGATTATGAAGTTCAGATTGGTACTTTTAAAAACGCAGTGAATCCAAAAACAGATACTTTTCGTGAGTTTCCTGACTACGTTAAAGAAAACATGGACCCACAGAAACAAAAGAAAGTGGCGATGTTTTGCACTGGCGGTATTCGTTGTGAAAAATCCACGGCTTACATGCTAGAGCAAGGTTTTGAAGAGGTGTATCACCTTGAAGGCGGCATTCTAAAATATTTAGAAGAAGTACCAAAAGAAAACACTATGTGGGAAGGAGAATGCTTTGTTTTTGATAATCGCGTCTCCGTTAACCACGATTTAGAAAAAGGCGAATACGACCAATGTCATGCTTGTCGTATGCCAATCACTGAAGAGGAAAAGCAAGACGAGTGTTACACACAAGGTGTGAGCTGCGTTCATTGTTTTGATAAGTTTACCGACGAGCAGCGTCAGCGTTTTATTGAACGCGAGCGCCAAGTTCAATTAGCTCGTTCCCGCGGTGAAGAACACATTGGTGCAGAAGTATTGAGTGCGGTAGAAAAGCATCGCCTAGAAAAAGTGCTGGAAAAAGAGCGCCAGCGTAAGATACGTGAAGCGGAAGCAAACTAGCCCTTAAAGAAATCGCTCGACCTTGTCGGGCGATTTTGGTTTAAATCCAAACTATTGATCTTTATAGTGAAATTTTCTTGTGGTTTCCTCCGAATACATGCTACACAAGATACGAAGAGTGGTTTCGAAATTGCTCGGACTACCGTACAATGAAAAATCGCTTTTTATTAGCCAGAATCCATCATGAGTTATCAAGTTTTAGCACGCAAATGGCGCCCGCAGACCTTCCTAGAAATGGCAGGGCAAGATCACGTACTTCAGGCGTTGGTGAATGCGTTGCGTCAACAGCGTTTGCATCACGCGTATTTATTTACTGGGACTCGTGGTGTTGGTAAAACCACCATTGCACGTATTTTTGCTAAATGCTTAAACTGTGAAACTAATGGAATCTCTCCAGAACCTTGTGGAACCTGTGACAGTTGCCGCGAAATAGTCGAAGGTCGATTTGTTGACTTGATTGAGGTTGATGCTGCTTCTCGTACCAAGGTTGAAGACACGCGAGAGTTATTGGAAAACGTTCAATACGCACCAACTCGTGGACGCTTTAAAGTGTACCTGATAGATGAGGTGCATATGTTATCTACTCACTCCTTTAATGCTTTATTAAAAACGTTAGAAGAGCCGCCAGAGCATGTTAAGTTTCTACTGGCGACCACAGATCCTCAGAAACTTCCTGTCACTATTTTGTCTCGCTGTTTGCAGTTCAATTTGAAGAATATGTCGCCGCAGCGAGTGGTGGATTATCTGCAAACGGTTCTGGCAACAGAGCAAGTGACGTTTGACCAACCCGCGTTGTGGCAAATTGGTCAGGCTGCCAATGGCAGTATGCGTGATGCGTTAAGTTTGACGGATCAAGCGATTGCTTTTGGTAATGGCAGTATTTCTGAGTCTGGCGTGACGTCCATGCTTGGCTTAGTGAACCAAACTCAAATATTGGATTTACTAGAAAGTGTAGCGTCTAAAAATGCCGAAGATGTTTTATCTCGAATCGAACAATTGGCGGATTACCAACCAGACTTTACGGCAATTTGCGGCAGCTTATTAGAGTGTTTGCACCGTGTCGCGATTGAGCAGCAAGTGCCAGGTGCGTTATTGGATCAGCTAGGGGATTTATCCCGAATCAAATCCATAGCGCAAAATGTGAGTTCTGAAGAGATACAGGTTATGTATCAAAGCTTGCTCATTGGTCGCCGTGACTTACATCTTGCTCATTCGGCTCGTGCAGGTTTTGAAATGCTTATGTTAAGGCTGATCGCATTTCGCCCTGCGCCGCCTATGACGGTCAGCCATGATATGTCGGCTGTTCCTGTTGTTAGTGCGCCCATGACGGGCGAAGCGGCTTCGACTTATTCAGAAGGACCTGAAACAAAAAACAGCGAAGCAGAAAAAAAAACAGCGCAAATTGAGGTAGGAACGCCTACTCAATTAGAAGAATCAGATGAGGCAGTTTCAGAAACTAGCAAGCCTGTTGAATTATCGTCAGAAGCTCGGCCGCCTTGGGAAGAGGCTCCTGAAGAATTGGACGTTGTAAACAGCGACTCTGAGTTAACAGAAGAATCAGAAATGTCAGTAGAGCCTGAAACGCCAGAAGTGCATGTTGAGCGTTCAGAGGAAATTGCTGAAGAAGAAATAACAAATGCTCAAAGCGAATCTTTAGGGCCGACAGAAGAACTCAACGAAGAGACGAACTCCGCTGACTTAGTTGAACGAGCGGTTCCAGAAACGGTCAAGTCTTTCGTTGTAAAAGAAGATGCGTTTGCGGAAGAGCCTCAAGATTTTGACGAGGAAGAAGCAGAAGAAAGAGCCATTGCAGATGTTGTAGACCCTTATAACCCAGCAGCGGAATTGGTTGATGCTTTAAGTGCTGATCCTCTTGAAACGATTGAAGAGGAAGTTCAACAAGAGCGCAACGGGCCTGACTTACGTCTGTCAAAAGTGCCAGATACAATAGCTCAGCCAGCATTGGGAATGCCGTTGCCAGAATTGAACCACTATAATGAGCTAACCATGAAACTCTGGTGGTTGGTGGCGCCGCGCCTACCTTTAACAGGATTGGTACAGAATATATTAATGAATTCCAGTTTAGTAGATGCAAGCGATCATGGTGTTCGTTTAGAAGTTCCACTGGAATATGGGCATATGTTGAATCAAACGCGTTACGAGCAAATTCAAGGTGCTCTGGGCGATTTCTTTGCTATGACAGTGCCTTTGATTATCGACACGGTTGAAGATACCACAGGTGTTACGGCAGAAGAGTTTGCAGCGAGTAAACGGGCAGAAGCCTTACAAGTTGCAATAGAACATTTGAATTCACACCCAGTTGTGCAGGCTTTATCGACAACGATGGGCGCACAATTGGTTTATGATACTGTAAAAGTTAAAGCTTAATTGGAGAGAAAGTTATGTTTAAAGGTGGTATGGGTAACATGATGCGCCAAGCGCAGCAGATGCAAGAAAACATGCAGAAAGCGCAAGAAGAAGTTGCCAATATGGAAGTGGAAGGCCAAGCCGGTGCCGGCCTTGTTAAAATCGTGATGACAGGTCGTCATGATGTAAAACGTGTTTCTATCGATGATTCTTTGTTCGAAGACGATAAAGAAATGTTAGAAGACCTAATCGCGGCGGCGGTAAACGATGCTGTACGCAACATTGAAGTTAGTCAGAAAGAAAAAATGGCAGCAGCAACAGCAGGTATGTCTTTGCCACCAGGCTTCAAAATGCCTTTCTAGGAGTTTGCTTTGTTTAGTCCCTTAATTAAAGAACTGATTGAATCATTACGTTGCTTGCCAGGAGTTGGGCCTAGATCAGCTCAGAAAATGGCGCTGTATTTATTAGAACGTGATCATCAAGGGGCAGACAGACTGGCAGAAGCATTACGAGAAGCGCTCGACAAAGTTGGGCGTTGCTCAAGCTGTCGTACATTGACAGAAGAAACGGAGTGTCAGATTTGTCAGGACACAGAACGAGATGCGACACGCCTTTGTATTGTTGAAACTCCTGCAGATGTCATAGCAATTGAGTCGGCAGGTAGTTTTTCAGGGCGTTATTTCGTTTTGCTAGGGCATTTGTCTCCGATTGATGGCATTGGCCCAGAAGAATTAGGCTTGGATCGCTTGGAAACTTTGGTTCAACACAACAAAGTAGAAGAAGTGATTATTGCCACCAACTCAACGGTAGAAGGTGAGGCGACTTGCCATTATATTGCTGAGAAACTAAAAACATTGAACATCAACGTGAGTCGTATTGCTCATGGCGTGCCTATGGGCGGCGAGTTGGAATACGTTGATGGCAACACTTTGGCGTTAGCGCTAGAGGGACGGAAAACACTTTAGTATGAATGATCAAGATGATGCTCTGAATATTATTTGGGTAGCGGATAACGAATCTCTATTGAGCTGGTGTGACTATTGGGCGCAACTGCCTGTTATTGCCGTTGATACTGAGTTCATTCGACGTTCCACTTATTTCCCCATTACAGGGCTTATTCAAATCAGTGAAGGCGACAAAGCTGTACTGATTGATCCTTTAAACATTGATGAGTGGGCGCCATTGAAAGCCTTGATGGTCAACCCAGATGTCATGAAAGTGTTCCATGCTTGTTCCGAAGATTTAGATGTATTCGACCGTTTATTAGGCGTTTTACCCATGCCTTTTTACGACACGCAAATCGGTGAAGCCTATGCGAGCGGTCAATGGTCTTTGAGTTATGTGAAGCTAATTTATGAATATTTACAGATTGAAGTAGCGAAAGATGAAACTCGTTCTGACTGGACTCAACGCCCATTAACCGATGCTCAAAAGCGTTACGCTGCTTTGGATGTTGTGTATTTAGCCAAGGTTTACCCTTTGCAAGTTGCTCGTTTACAAGAGAAGGATATGCTTGAGTGGGCCATTGAAGACGGTGAGTCTTTGAAATGGCAATACAAGATGAATTCTGATCCAGAACAAAATTGGTCGAACGTGAAGACAGCATGGCGTTTGTCTCCAGAAGGGCTGACTTTGTTGCGTTTGCTGTTTATCTGGCGAGATGAGCAAGCTCGAAAAGAAGACGTACCGAAAGGACAGATTCTGAAAGATCGCACATTATGGTCGTTGTCTAAAATTTTGCCGACTCACCATAAAGCCATTTCGGAAGCGGAAGAGCTAACTGGACGACAGCATCGTTTATATGGCGATGTTATTTTGCAAAATGTTGCTTTGGTAAAAGAGCTGTCAGAAGACGAATACCAATTGTCATTGGAAATGCCTTTGCCTTCTCAAACGGGCGAGTTAAGCAAAAAGGTTAAAGCCTTCGTTCGTGAGCGAGCAGCAGAATTACAAATCGCGCCAGAAGCAATGCTGAAGCGCAAATTACTAGATCCTTTGGTTCGTCATTTATTTGATGGTAGTGCAATGGATTGGACTAATCCGGCAATGACAGGCTGGCGTCGGGATACAATTATCAATCCAATATTAGAACAATTTAAAAAGCCCTAACATGGTGTAAGCCACCTAGAGTAAATTATGAAACAGCATTTAATAGTAGAAGTTTTTCGTTCTTCAAAGCATGACGGAATGTATCTATACGTTGAAAAAAAGGTCGGTTTGACAGATATCCCAGAAGATTTGATGGCACGCTTTGGAAAAGGCGTAAGCGCCATGACCATGCTGTTGACTAGCGAAAGTAAGCTTGCACGAACGACACCAGAAAAAGTTACTGAGGCGATTCGCGAAAAAGGTTTCTATTTGCAAATGCCTCCAGCGAAAGACGACTACTTGCTAGACTTGTATAAAACACCCACAGAATCTGTTTACTAACAGTACTTGCTAAAAACGATGGTTATTAGACATTATGATTGCAAAGCATTTTGAGCCTTTTTGGAAAACTACACTACTGGAGAATATGTCTCCAGATGAGTGGGAATCCATTTGTGATGGCTGCGGGAAGTGTTGTTTACAAAAGCTACAAGATGATGAAACAGACGAGATTTTCTATACTACACTTTCTTGTCATCAGTTAGACGTTGGCGCGAGTCAGTGTAAAGTGTATGAGACTCGTCAGTCTAAAGTGCCGGGTTGTATTACACTGACGCCAGATAAAATTGACGAATTTCAGTGGTTGCCCGATACCTGCAGCTACCGAGTTTTACATGAAACGAAAGAGTTACCGAACTGGCATCCTTTGGTTGTTGGTAACGGCAAAGAAATGCTTCGCCAAGGTTTAACTGTTCAGCATTACGCAGTGAATGAAAATACGGTCGAAGAAGAGGAGTGGGACACCTATATTATAAAATGGGTTCATGGCATGCCGGAGCCTTATGATCTAACCTAAATCAACAATGGTCACTAATGTCAGCAAAGTAGTTCAAGGAGTTCGCAAACGTGAAGTGGTTGAAAGTAAATACTGTGTTGTTTTTCTCTGCGGCCTTATTGTTTTGGGCTCCCATCAGTCAGGCTGATACGCAATTCCGTGTTATTGTTGATGCTTCTGGCAGTATGCTAATCAGTGATCCAGACAAACTTACCTCAGAAGCCTTACGCCTTATTTCCAACCTTGCTCCCGAAAAAAAAGCCACACTGGGAATTTGGCTATTTGGCGAAGTTCCTCGTGTTTTATTACCTGAATCTGTTGTCAACAAAAACACCAAAGCGAAACTGGCCAGCTATGTTGATAGTTATGTGACGCAAGACGTTCAAACTGACTTAGAAGCCATTATCAAAGAGTTGTTAGAAACACCAAGCAACAACGACCTTGAGCCAAGCTTTAATCAGCATTGGATTCTTGTGACAGACGGTATGGTGGATATCAGCCTTGATGATGCGATAAACCAAGCGTCTCGTAATCGTATTTTAAATGAACTAACCAGTGCGCTAGAGTCGCAAGGAATTCATCTTCATACTATTTCCATGACAGGCTATACGGACAAAGAACTGCTCGAAACACTTTCTCTCAAAACAGACGCAACGCACACGGAAGTAGCGATTCCTGAAGATTTATTAGACACATTCGACCGTATTTTTACGCAAGCAGCGCCTTCTGATGAGTTGCCATTCGATGGTAATCGTTTCCTTGTAGACGATGCGATTGAAGAGTTAACACTGGTTGTCTTCCACGAATATGGCATGCAGCCTCATATCTTGAAACCCAATGATCAGATTCTGTCTTTGGTAAATGGAGATGACACCTCGGTTGCCGTGTCCAATCATTATACTTTGATCACCATTACTGAACCTGATTCGGGAGAATGGCAAATCAGTAATGTGGATTTAGAGCGAAGTAGTATTCGAGTTATTACTGATTTGAGCGCACAAGTAACCAAAGTGGCTCCGGTGGTTTTTCAAAATGAGCCTATTTATTCCACAGTAGGGTTATTTCAAGACAATATATTGATTCAAGACGAAGACATATTGAATTTGCTAAGCGTTAAGCAAACTCTGTCGCGTCTAAATGGAGAAAACAAAGATGTCGTTTTTTCTAATGCTATTCCTAAAAGAAACAGCCAGTTTAAACAGAGTATCGAAGGCATTCGTGAGGCCGGAAACTATGAGTTAACCACTAAAATTGACGGAAAAACTTTTTCTCGTCAATTGACTCAATACTTTTCAGTTCATCCTGGAATTGAGTTTGAAGGCATGAATTCAGGCAGTAATTTGGTGACTTTTTCAGCAAAACCGGTGAATTTGAAGCTCAATGTGATGCGCTCCAATGTTCAGATCGAATTTACTGACGAGAGTGGTGTGATACAAACAGAGCTCATGCCGTTGATTGGCCAAGGATACTGGGAAAAAGTAGTGCCGGTTGCAGAAGACCAACATGCTAAAGTCAGAGCCAGATTGATCGGTGTGACACAAACAGGAATGCGTTTTGATTATTGGACGCCTTATTGGCATTTTGACCGAGAAGGAGAAAACGCTGCGACGGTTCAATTAGGAGACGAAGCGCTACAAGGCCTTTTAGTGACGCCTGTGCCGTCTTCTAATCGAGATGTTATGCCAATTCTTGTTCCACCTGAGATTACTGTTGTGAATGAAGTGAAAGTGGAAGGCGAAACAGAACCAACATTGCCAGATACGAATAATGAGATCACAGGAGAATTAGAAAGCGAACTAACGCAGGAAGAAGCTGGTGGATTATCCACAACAGAGTGGATGATGTATGCTGCCTTGAACTTAGGTGCCATAGTTATTATTGGTGGCGGTATTTTCTTGTACCGACTCGCGAAGAAAAATAAATCAAAAAAAGGCGATGAAGTAAACAATGTGTGAGTTATTAGGCATGAGTGCGAATGTGCCAACGGATATATGTTTTAGTTTTTCAGGGTTACGCGCGCGAGGAGGCCGAACAGGGCCGCATAAAGATGGCTGGGGAATGGCCATGTATCGTGATGGCGATGTGTGGTCAGTACACGACCCAAGACCAAGCGCTGATTCAGACATGGCAGAAATCATAAGCAGCACTTCATTAAAGTGCGATATTGTTATTAGTCACATCCGTCAAGCCAATGTTGGCGGTGTCTGCTTACTGAATACACATCCGTTTAGTCGATTGTTGTGGGGTAAAACATGGTCTTACGCTCATAACGGACAATTGGAAAATGCGGACGCATTACCAATCGCTCAACATCACCCGCTTGGCAGCACAGATTCAGAGCGAGCTTTTTGCTGGATCATAGAGCAACTGCAATCACGATTTGGTGAAAATGAACCTTCTCTAGAAATGCTCTCTGGTGCTTTATCTGAACTCGCGTTGCAACTGAAAGCTCGTGGCGTCTTCAATATGATGCTGTCCGATGGCGACAAATTATATTGCTTCTGCACCACCAAACTTCATTGGATTACCCGCCGAGCACCCTTTAAAAAAGCGACCTTATCGGACGAAGATGTCATCATCGACTTCAAAGAAGTCACTACAGACAAAGATGTCGTCACTGTCATTGCGACACAACCTCTAACCCAAGATGAAAAATGGGAACAAATGGAAGAAGGGGAGCTTTGCGTTTTCGACGGCGGGGAAGTTATCTGCCAGATTAAAGCGGAGCTTTGATTGCTCCTTTTCCATTTCTCAAAGGGAATATTTAGGAAAATGTCAGACTCCGGTTTTGAAAATATGTAAACGCGTATGTGTGCCATTTAAAGAAGCCATTTTGTGCAAACTGTAGAAAATAAGCTGCGCTTCCTCTTTTAAATAAAGACGAGGTTGGTCAAAGCTCATGAATGAATTGATCATCTCGATTAAGAGCGAATCTATTTAGAATCACCTGCGTATTGTAATTGGTAGAATAGGGTACAATTCTTCGAAATCGGATCAATGAGAATTGTTCTGCTTATTTGTGTCCTTCATTATGAAATAGACTGTTTTAAATTTTTTAAGGTATTTTCAAATTATGACTAGCAATCATGAATCAGTAGACGCTTCTAACTCAGTTGAAGATAGCTGCTGCAGTAACTCTAGTTGCTGCGCCCCTGTTGCTCCTGTTAAACGTGACCAACCAAAAATTGGCCGTAACGATCCTTGCATTTGCGGCAACGGTAAAAAATACAAAAAATGCTGTGGCAAGAGCGCCTAGCTAGCTGCTTTTAGCCCTTCTTTTTGCTTCATAAAAAGAAGGGCTTTATTCTACATTGCAGAAGACAATGACACTCCCGCCTTTATTTATAACTCCCCCCTGTAGGGAACGATTTTAAACAAGTTGTCATGCCTTTTGGCTCTGAAAGTATTATAGAAAAAGGCACGAACAGCGCATTTATCCGAACAAACCTTGATGATTATCTGCAAGAGAGAAGCATCTCGGAGGTCGTCATTGTGGAGGTGATAACAAATAACTCTGTCGAAGCGATCGCGAGAATGTCAGGTAATTTGGGTTATGAAACCTTTGTTGTTTCTGATGCTACTTGTACTTTTGATATGAAAGACTTTAGAGGTCAATTACAAACAGCGGAAACGGTTCACAATATGTCCCTTTCGAATCTACAAGGTGAGTATGCTTATATATTAAAGAGTGAAGAAGTCCTGAAGCGAATAATAAGTGGAGAGTATCAATGTACAAAGACATCATAGACTTCTGGTTTTCTGAGCTGGAGCCAAAGCACTGGTGGCAAAAAGACACTGCATTTGATGACATGATCCAAAGTCGTTTTGGTTCACTTCATGAGCAGGCCAAAGCCGGAGAGCTTTTTAGTTGGCGAGAGACAGCATTGGGTAGTCTTGCTGAAGTCATTATTCTCGATCAATTTACACGAAACATTTATCGGGATAAGTCGGAGTCCTTTGCATGTGATGCTTTAGGTTTGGCATTGGCTCAGTTTGCTATCTCGAAAGGCTTTGATACAGGGTTGGCTACAGTGGAGCGGAGCTTCTTATACATGCCCTTTATGCACAGTGAATCAAAATTGATTCATATGGAGGCCGTGACGCTGTTTGAATCATTGGGTAATGCAAGTAATTTAGAATTTGAACACAAACACAAGGTTATCATCGATAGGTTCGGTCGCTACCCTCATCGAAATGCGATTTTAGGGCGGCTATCAACACCAGAAGAAGTTGAATTTCTCAAGCAAGAAGGTTCAAGCTTTTGAGTTCATTAAGTTGCTTTTGTCGTTTTTATCACGCTTCGATTGCTGTTATCCTAGCGCCATTATTGATGTAACAGAGTAGATAGAATGATTAATGATAACGATGTGATACTGACACTCGAAGAACTTGAAGCTTTTTTACGTGTCATTGAGATGGGCACTTTAGGATTGGAAAACGTTGCAGGTGTTGCCTTAGCAAGAAGTAACAGCGATGGCCGTCCGTTTGTTGCCGTTTTAGATGATAAGCAGCAATTAGTATTGGGGCGTTGGGTAACAGAAGAAGTATTCGAGAACGGCAAAGACATGGTTCGTTACGGTACAAAGAAAATCCATTAAGCAAAAGGCTTTTACTCTTTTGCTTACAGCAAAAAATCCCGCTTAAGCTTTTGCCTAAGCGGGATTTTTGTATGTCATAAAAAGCTTTACTGAACCAGTTCGTTGTCCGTAAACTCACCTTCGAAAAGCGCAGTAGACAAATAGCGTTCACCTGAATCTGGTAATACGACGACGATTTTCTTACCTTTAAAATCGGCTTCTTGGCTTAAACGCTCTGCCGCAACAACCGCCGCACCACAAGAAATACCGCACAAGATACCTTCTTCTCGCATCAAGCGTTTTGCCATGGCGATAGCGTCTTCATTGGAGACTTGTTCAACACGGTCAACGATAGACAAATCTAGGTTTTTAGGGATGAATCCTGCACCTATGCCTTGGATTTTATGAGGCGCTGGTGTTGGATCTTCACCACTCATTGTTTGTGTAATAACAGGCGAGGTGGTTGGTTCTACCGCAACACTTGTGATGGCTTTGCCTTGTGTGTTTTTAATGTAACGACTTACGCCAGTAATGGTTCCGCCTGTTCCTACGCCAGCTACTAAAACATCAATTTCACCATTTGTGTCCTTCCAAATTTCTGGACCAGTGGTTTTTTCATGAATTTCTGGGTTTGCTGCGTTTTCAAACTGCTGAAGGTGTACGAAGTTGTCGTCTTGAGCAATTTCTTCTGCTTTCGCAATAGCGCCTTTCATGCCTTTTGCTGGCTCAGTCAAAACAATATTGGCGCCAAGTGCTTTCATGACTTGGCGACGTTCAATACTCATGCTAGATGGCATAGTAATGGTAATTGGGTAACCGCGAGACGCAGCAACGAAACATAAGGCAATGCCTGTGTTACCACTTGATGCTTCAACAATGGATTTGCCTTTGGTTAAAATGCCTTTCTTTTCAGCGTCCCAAACCATGTTTGCACCGATACGGCATTTCACAGAAAAGGCTGGGTTACGCGATTCTAGTTTCGCCCAGATGTTGCCATTACCGATGCGGTTTAAACGTACTAAAGGCGTATTGCCAATGGTAAGAGAGTTATCTTCAAATACTTGGTTAGACATACCACTTCCTTTTTTATTGGTCGTTGAATGATTGCTGCCGATGGTCGCAGCATATTGGTTTCACTATAACCTCTTGATGGGGATTAATGTTAGAATTTCCAACTATATAGATAGAAGCGACGCGCGACGCTAAGTTATTAAGCCATGCTTGTATAAAACGCAGCACTTATAAGTGAAAGTGCTCAGCGACGTAAGCGCCCAATTAGATAGGATACCTTTTTAGATACTATGGAAAATCATGCAGTGATGACTCGTGATCGTCATCTTATTGTCCGTAAAAAAGCCCAGTTAGCGAAGCGTCAAAAAGACGGTTTACCCAGCGATCGTATGGCGAATGAATTGTCTGCTATGACGGAAAAGTCGAATGCTTTATATCAAGCCAGATTGACTTGTTTACCGAAAGTCACTTATGACGAAAGTTTACCGGTTGCAGCTCGTGCTGATGAAATTATCAAGGCGATTCAAGATAACCAAGTTGTCATTATTGCGGGTGAAACAGGTTCTGGTAAAACCACTCAATTACCTAAAATGTGTCTACAAGCAGGGCGCGGTATTGCAGGTGTAATTGGTCATACTCAACCAAGACGGATTGCTGCACGCAGTGTGGCAGAGCGCATTAGTGACGAGTTGCAAGTGAAGCTTGGAGAACAAGTCGGTTTTCAAGTGCGTTTTAATGATGAGAGTAATGAAGAAACGCTCATCAAATTAATGACGGACGGTATTCTTCTCGCAGAAATTCAACAAGATAAGTTTTTATACAAATACGACACCATCATCATAGATGAAGCTCACGAACGCAGCTTAAACATCGATTTCTTGTTAGGGTATTTAAAGCAAGTATTGGCGGCTCGCCCTGATTTAAAGGTGATTGTGACGTCTGCAACCATCGACGTTGAGCGTTTTTCCGAACACTTTAATAACGCCTCAATTATTGAGGTTTCTGGTCGAACTTACCCTGTTGAAATCCGTTACCAGCCTTTATTGAGTAAGTCTGATTCCGAAGAGTTAGATGAAGACCAAAGTATGGAGCAGGGTGTGCTTGATGCGGTTGAGCTCTTGATAGCCGAAGAGCGACAATCTGGTTATCGCGGCGCGGGTGATATTTTGGTGTTTTTGCCGGGTGAACGAGAGATTCGAGAAACCGCCGAGATTTTACGCCGAGCCGAATTGCGTTCTACTGAAGTGTTGCCTTTGTACGCAAGATTAAGTACCAGCGAGCAGCAACGAATTTTTAAATCACATGGCGGGCGCCGAATTGTTTTATCAACGAACGTCGCGGAAACCTCTTTAACGGTTCCGGGCATTCGTTATGTGATTGATCCCGGTTTGGCGCGAATTAGCCGCTACAGTGTGCGTTCAAAGGTTCAGCAATTACCGATTGAAAAAGTCAGTCAAGCCAGTGCTAACCAAAGGGCTGGGCGATGTGGTCGTGTTGCCGATGGTATTTGTATTCGTCTTTATGATGAGGCGGATTTTGAAAGCCGACCAGAATTTACGGACCCAGAAATATTCCGCACTAATTTGGCGTCGGTTATTCTGCAAATGGCGAACTTGAAACTCGGTGCTGTTGAGAAATTTCCTTTTGTTGAAATGCCAGAAAAACGCATGATCAACGATGGTTATCGTGCTTTGACGGAATTGGGGGCTTTATTTAAAGATCGTTTAACGCCCATTGGTCGCCAGCTTGCTAAGTTGCCGATTGACCCAAAATTAGGACGGATCTTGATCGCAGCGGAAAAGCACAGTGTTTTAAAAGAAGTGGCGGTTATTGTCAGTGCTTTATCGGTTCCTGACCCAAGGGAGCGTCCGCAAGATAAGAAAACCCAGTCAGATCAAGCTCATGCCGTAGACAAAGACGAAGACTCGGATTTCGCGGTTTTCTTGAATTTGTGGGAGCGTTTTGAGGCTCAGCGTCAAGCTTTGTCCCAGAATCAACTTCGCCAATATTGCCGCAAGCAGTTTTTGAATTTCATGCGAATGCGAGAATGGCGCGACATTCATCGACAAATCATGATTGCTTGCAAACAACTTGGCTTTAAAGAAGTACAGCACGAAGAACGTCACTATGAAGCGATTCACCGATCTTTGTTAGCAGGTTTGTTTACGCAAGTGGCGAACAAAATGGAAGACAGCAAAGAAATGTTAGGCTGTCGCTCTCGTAAGCTATCTATCTTCCCCGGTTCTATGCTGTTCAAAAAGCCGCCTCAGTGGATTATGGCGGCAGAATTAGTAGAAACCAGTAAGCTTTATGCACGAGTCACGGCACGAATCGATCCGGCTTGGATCGAAGAATACGCTGCGCCTTTTGTGAAACGTCAATACTTTGATCCGCATTTTGAGCGTAACCAAGGTCGAATCATGGCGAGCGAGCAAGTGTCGCTTTATGGTTTGGTGATTGTGGCTAAGCGCCGAATTGATTATGGCCATGTTAACCCAGAAGAAGCTCGTGAAATATTCATTCGTTCTGGTCTGGTGGAAGGCGAATTACGGACTAAACTGGCTTTCTATCGCAAGAATAAAGCCTTGGTGGAAACACTGGAAACGCAAGAAGCCAAATTGCGTACGCGAGATATTTTAGTTGATGATGAAGTCGTGTTTGCCTTCTATGATAAGCGTTTGCCAGCGGATGTTCGTAATCTAAAAAGCTTAGAATATTTTGTTAAAAAGTCTCCCGACGCTTTAGTGATGACGCGGGAAGATTTAATCAACCAAGATGTGAATGTTGATGACGTGGCGTTTCCAGACTCCTTTGGTTTGAATGGTGTGGCGCTGCCGATTGATTATAAATTTGACCCTGGTAAAACAACCGATGGCGCGACATTGAAAGTGCCGGTTGGTTTGCTAAGACAGCTAAGTTTGGAAGATTTAGGTTGGGCGGTTCCTGGTTTTATTAAAGAAAGATGTGAAGCCTTGTTGCGCTCCTTGCCGAAAGCTTTGCGCCGTCGTTTTGTGCCGATTCCGCAGTTTGTTGACCGTGTTTACCCGAACCTCTCTAAAGACAAAGGGGATTTGTTAGAACAGTTCAGCTTACAAATTAAACGTGAAACCTTGATTGATATTCCATTGAATGAATGGAATGCGGAGAAATTGGATTCCCATCTTACTTTGAATTTAGAAGTGGTGGATGAGCGCGGGAAAATTCTTGGTGTGGGGAAAGACCTTGGGCAACTACAGAATCAGTTTAGTGATCTGGTTGAAGAGAGCTTTGCTAAGTTTGGTACTAAGCAGCATGAGCAAGAAGACTTAACTGCTTGGCCAGATCAAGACATCCCAGAGCGTCAAGAAATTAAGCAAGCGGGCATTAAAGTGACGGCGTTTCCAGCGTTAGTCGCGGATGGTGAGAAGGTTTCATTGAAAATGTTTGATGACCAAAATACCGCCATCGAAACCCACAGAAAAGGTGTGATTACTTTATTGAAGTTAACGCTTAATAAAGAAATGCGTTATTTGCAAAAAAATCTGCCGCACCTTAAAGAGTCTATGTTGATTTTTGCTCCCATCGGCAAGAAAGAACTTTTATTAGAAGACTTGTTGAATGCCATTTTAGACAAAGTGTTTTTAGATGGACGTGCTTTACCGAGGACAAAAGCTGAGTTTGAGCAAAGTGTCTCGGCCCATAAACCGAACCTGATTAGCGTAGCGAATGAGATGGCAGAGCAGCTTTATCGTGTGTTGACGTCTTATCAAGGTGTGGCGAAGAAAATGAAGGGAAGTATTCCACTACCTTGGACTCGAATTTACGGAGACATCAAACTTCAACTAGGTGAGCTGATTTACCCCGGTTTTATCGGTAATACGCCAATTTTTTGGCTTGGACAATTGCCCCGCTACTTCAAAGGAATTGAGGTGCGTTTAGAGCGTTTTCAAAATCATTTGAACAAAGAGAACGCTTATGTGTCTGAATTAGAAGGCCTTTGGCAAGCCTATATAAGACAGAAGAAAGCCCATGACGAGAAAACACTATACGACCCAGAATTAGTGAAGTACCGTTGGATGCTAGAAGAATATCGTATTTCTTTGTTTGCTCAATCTGTTGGTACATTAGAGCCTATTTCTGATAAGCGACTTTCTAAGCAGTGGCAAGAAGTGAAAAAATTGGTTTGATTTGTTGAGTGCGAAGTACTTCAAATCTGATGCTATGTGGCAAATGATGAATTAAGGGCAGTGGAATGTTTAAAGTAATAGGTTCTGTATTTTTGAGTTTTTTGTTGATGTTTTGTCAGCCGAACTTTGCTGCTTCGGAAGAAGATCCATGGGAAGGCTTCAACCGTGCCATGTTCACCTTTAACGATACTCTTGATGGTGCGATATTAAAGCCAGTTGCACAGGGTTATAAGGCTGTGACGCCAACGCCTGCCCAAAAAGGGATTACGAACTTCTTCTCGAATTTGGGAGAGATTAGCAATATCGTTAATAACTTGTTGCAAGGTAAATGGGATGGCACAGCGTCTTCTACTTGGCGCTTTGTGATTAATAGCACGGCTGGCTGGTTTGGTATTTTTGATGTGGCCAGCGAACTAGGCTTGAAAGAATACAATGAGGATTTTGGCCAGACTTTAGGTTACTGGGGTGTTTCGTCTGGACCTTATTTGGTTTTGCCATTCTTAGGGCCTTCAACATTGCGTGATGGCGCCGGTTTAGTAGTGGATTACACGGCCTATGATGACGGTGAAGAGCTGTTTTTAGATTTAACTTATAAAGAATATCTTGCTACTTTAGCGTTAGACGTTGTTCAAACTCGTGCACGTTTGCTAAGTGCTGAGTCATTAATTTTTGGTGATCGATATACCTTTATTCGAGATGTGTATTTACAGACCCGAGCTTTTGAAGTGTATGACGGCAATGTACCAGCAAAGCAAAACCAATCAACGGATGAAAGCGTTGATGATAGTTGGGGAGACGATAGCTGGGGCGATGACTCTTGGGAAGACGATGCTGGTGGAAGTTGGGCTGAGTAAGCCAATTTCAAAGCGGTGCAATTGATTGTGAAAAAGGGCCTTCTCTCAATAATGAAAGTAGGCCTCTTTTAGCTCTTTTGTTTTGGGTTCTTTTCTAAGTAAAAGCTACTTCAAAGACGCATGACTTGCTAAGGTGATCTTTAAAAGTTTCCCTGAATCTGTTCCGATATAAAGTGCACCTTCAGAATCCTGTGCAATAGAGCGAAGGCGCTCTGCTAAGTTTTCTAAGTAACGTGTTTCTGTCGTTTCACCATTTTCGGCAATTTTTACTTTATTCAAATGTCTTAATGCCAACGCCGTCGATAGAAAATCTCCATTCCAATTGGAAAACAGCATGCCTTGGTATCGAAGCAAACTACTTGGTGCGATAGAAGGAATAAACACTTTAGCTGGATTGTCTATGCCGTCTTTTGTTGTGCCTTCACCAATGCTCTCTGAGCTAGAATATTCCTTGCCATAAGACACTATTGGCCAACCATAATTCGCCGCTGGACGAATTAGGTTTATTTCATCACCGCCTTTCGGGCCATGCTCATTTGACCAAAGAGTTTGTGTGCTTTGGTCATAAAATAAACCTTGAGGGTTTCTGTGACCATAGCTCCATATCTCATTTTTGATATTAGCATGAGAGACAAATGGATTGTCTGCCGGTACTTGTCCATTTAAATTCAAACGAAGAATAGCGCCAGCGTGATTGGTTAAGTCTTGTGCGTTTTCTCGCACGCCTCTGTCACCGATAGAGAAAAACACATGGCCTTTGTCATCAAAAGCAATACGGCCGCCGTAATGCCTTGTAAATGGTGATGCGGATTCTGTTACCAGCAAATCTTCCCATTGTCTTAAGCCATTGTTCGATAAAATGGCTCTGGCTAATGTTGTTCGAGCGCCTTCGTTAGAAGGTTTAGCATAGGTGAAATACAACCAAGCCTGATTGTTAAAATCAGGCGATATAGCGACATCTAATAAACCTCCTTGACCTTTATTATCAACACTTGGTAGACCCGTAAGACGTTGTTTATTGCCTGTGCTTAAATTTACTCGATAAGCCTCACCTTTTTGTATGGTGATAATGGCTTCTTGAGCATTAAGTAGTGCAATACCCCATGGCGTGCCATCAAATTGCGTTACTTGTTTAATATTCAGTGAATCGTCAACAATGACAGCATTTGAGGCGTTAGCATTTAGCACCATGAAGCTTGCTAAAAATAGTACCCAAATTTTCATATGGCGACCTCTCCCGCGAATGTTTGTCTAGTATAGCGAAAAACACATAGGAAATAGGGCGTGGTAAAAGACTTCCTCTGCAATTGCAGATTGCTTACCTAGTTGAATGAAGTGTTCATGATGGTGGTCTGAAGTGCCTCAAATAAGCAAAAATTTGCTGTTTGTTTTTAGCCTATAAAGCATTCATTTTGCTTAACGTCACGCGTGACCACGACATTGGCACCAATAATGGCATTATCTTGTATGGTGATGCCAGGTAAAATTTTAGCGCCGCCACCAATCCAAACATTGTTGCCAATGTTAATCGGTTTTGCGGAGCAAGTGCCTGTTACACGTTGTTCTGCTTCTCTTGGGTGATCTACAGTATAAAAATGCACGCCAGGGCCGATTAGAACATTGTCGCCAATATGAATATCAGCACTGTCTAAAAAGACACAATGAAAATTAATATAAACATTCTCACCAAGGTGAATTTGAGAGCCATAATCACACTGGAAACCTGGCTCTATAACGAGGCTACCAAATTGCGCGAAGAGTCTTGTGATATGGCGTAAGTTGCCTTTGCTGGGATGGGCGTTAAATTTGGCACAGGCAAGGCGAGCCGCTTCTCTGCGCAAACGAAGGTCGGTGTCGATGCCATTGAAAGGCTCGCCAGAAACCATCTTTTCAAATTCAATCATGTCAGTTCCTATTGCTTAAATAAGACTCTCAAGTAAAAAAGCTCAAATAAAAAACGCGGTTCATTTTAAGTGAACCGCGTTCTCTAAATAGCCTGTTTATTATGCAAACGAAGCTTATAACATAGAAGCCAAAGTCACTTCTAACTTACGCTGATCAACAGCAAAGTTACGAATACCTTCAGACAGTTTCTCAGTTGCCATCGCGTCTTCATTCATTGCCCAACGAAAGGCAGCTTCTGTGATTGCCGCTGGTGCTGGTTTGATGTCAGTCGCAGGAACCAGTTTGCGTTCTAGCTTGCCTTCGTCTTTCTTCAATTCCTCAAGTAAGTTCGGGCTAATGGTTAAACGATCACAACCTGCAAGTTGTTCGATCTCACCAATGTTACGGAAGCTCGCGCCCATAACAACTGTATTGTAGCCGTGTTCTTTGTAGTAGTTGTAAATCTCAGTCACAGAAACCACACCTGGGTCGGTTTCAGCCGTATACTCTTCGCCAGTGGATTTCTTGTACCAATCAAGAATACGACCAACAAAAGGCGAGATAAGATAAACACCCGCTTCAGCACAAGCTTGCGCTTGAGCGAAAGAGAACAATAACGTTAGGTTACAGTTGATGCCTTCTTTTTCCAGCTCTTCAGCGGCTTTGATGCCTTCCCAAGTAGAAGCGGCTTTGATCAATACACGGTCACGCGAGACGCCTGCTTCTTCATACAAAGCGATCAGCTTACGCGCTTTTGCCAACGTAGCGTCTTTATCAAAAGATAAACGAGCATCCACTTCTGTAGAAATACGGCCTGGTACGTATTTAAGGATTTCAGTACCAACAATAACGGCAAGTTTGTCGCCAGCGTCTAGAATTTGTTGTTCTTTGTCGTTACTTTGCGTTTTTGCCCAAGCAACGGCTTGCTCTAGAAAAGGAGCGTATTCAGGGATTTGAGCCGCTTTCAACATCAAAGATGGATTGGTTGTTGCATCTTCTGGTAAAAAATCTTTGATTGCTGTGATATCACCTGTATCGGCCACAATGGTCGTGAATTCTTTTAACTGAGATAACTTATTACTCATTGTCTTATCCTTTGTGTTGATGATGTTTGACCAAATCAATGGCTTCTAATAATACATTAATTGTAGCATCAGCTTTATGACCTTTTTCAGACAAATATCGACGAAATTGCTTTCCGCCAGCGATTCCTTGAAAAATGCCTAAAATATGTCGAGTCAGATGCAAAAGGCGTTCGCCTTCGTTCAGTTTGCGTTCCACATAAGGAACAAATGCTTCTAACGCTTGGTAGCGATCTGTTACCAAAGGTTGACCATGAAATAACGCTTCATCAACTTGGCTTAATAGCCAAGGGTTATGGTAAGCCTCGCGACCAACCATCACGCCGTCGATCTTGGTTAATTGTTCTTGGCTTTCTTCTATGGTCTTTATGCCGCCATTTATAATGATTTCAAGGTCTGGAAAGTCCTGTTTTAGTTGATGTACATAATGATACTTCAACGGTGGTACTTCTCGGTTTTCCTTCGGGCTCAAACCTTGCAAAATGGCATTGCGCGCATGAACAATGAAAGTTGTCACGCCTGTTGTGGCGATTTCACCTACAAAGTCACGGACAAAATCATAAGACTCTTCATCGTCCAAACCTATTCGATGCTTAATAGTCACTGGTAAATCACAAGCATCTTGCATGGCTTTCATGGCATCTTTGACTTTATTAGGATGCGCCATCAAACAAGCACCAATCAAGCTGTTTTGCACTCGATCACTTGGGCAACCCGCATTTAAGTTTACTTCGTCAAAACCTGCTTGCTCGGCCATTTTTGCGCACTTGCCCAGATCATTTGCATCAGAACCGCCAAGTTGCAAAGCAATAGGGTGCTCACAGTCATCGTAGCGTAAAAAACGTTCTGGATGATTGCCATGTAACAAAGCACCTGACGTCACCATTTCAGAGTAGAGGAGAGTGTTTTTAGTTAAGGTACGAGCGAATACGCGATAATCAGATGTCGTCCAATCCATCATCGGAGCAATGGAGAAGCGTCTATCTACAGAATCGCTTGATTTTAAAGGGGTTGGGTTGTTTTCTATGACTTTATTATCTGTCATTAAATTGGTCTTTTATAGTCGAAAATACAGTTGAAAAATAATCGCTTAAGTATGCCATAAAAGCCTAGGGATTCTAAGTGGTGACGCTCGTTACTTGAGAAAGAAAAAGTAACTTCCCAGAGTTTGCTTAATGCCCCTTCAAGTATAGATCTAGATATTTCTAGTATCTGACATGTATATCAATTAATTATATGGTGAATATGCAGTGAGCATATAAAAATGTATACAAAAATACGCAATCTAAAATACAATGCACCTTTTCATGTTATGGATAGCGAGAGGTGACTATGTTACGGATTCTTAATGATTGTAGTTTAAGTGCGGTAGTCGCTGGTTTTGTTGCCGTTCTTGTAGGTTTTGCGAGTTCTGTTGCGATTGTCTTTCAAGCCGCCCAATCTGCAGGAGCAGATGCTAATGTCATTGTTTCTTGGATCATGGCACTCGGTTTTGGTATGGGAGCCACCTGTCTCTTTCTTTCCTTGTGGTATCGCGCCCCTGTTATTACTGCTTGGTCTACGCCGGGTGCTGCTTTATTGGCGACAAGCTTAGGTTCTATAAGTTATGCCGAAGCACTTGGTGTTTTTGTGTTTGCAGGTGTTCTCACTTTATTGACTGGTCTCTCTGGCTTCTTTGACAAAATGATGCGCTTAGTGCCGCTTCCTATTGCTTGCGCCATGTTGGCTGGAGTGTTGTTTCAATTTGGGTTGTCTGTTTTCGATGCTATGGGCAGTCATGTATTTCTGGTCGGAATAATGTTGATGACTTATTTAGTATGTAAGCGACTCATGCCTCGTTATGCCGTTCTTTTTGTTTTAGCAGCAGGTGTGTCATTTGTTGTAGCGGAATCAAATGGTCGTCTTTATGCTGATATTCCTTTTGAGTTAGGTGCCTTGGTTTGGGTTTGGCCTGAGTGGAATGTGAGTGCGTTAATTGGCATTGGTTTGCCTTTGTATATTGTCACCATGACGTCACAAAATGTTCCAGGCGTTGCTGTTATGCGCAGTAGTGGTTATCAAACTCCTGTTTCGCCTTTGATTAGCTGGACTGGCGTGGCGTCAATTGTTTTAGCGCCATTGGGTGGTTTTGCCTTTAATTTAGCGGCCATTACGGCGGCTATTTGTTCTGGTGAAGAATGTCACAAAGATCCAGAGCGTCGTTATGTGGCAGGATTGTCAGCAGGTGTTTTCTATCTAGTTGCAGGATTGGCCAGCTCTTCTGTTGTCGCTTTGTTTGCTATTTTTCCAGCGGCAATGGTTGCGGCTTTAGCCGGTATTGCTTTACTTGGAACGATAGGTATGAATTTGAAAAACGCAATGGTGGATGATGGGAACAGAGAAGCTGCTTTAATTGCATTTCTTGTGACAGTTTCAGGTGTTTCATTTTTGGGTATTGCTTCCGCGTTTTGGGGGATTGTGTTTGGTGTTATTTGCTTGCTGATTTCAAACATAAAGGCCAAGTAGCCAGTTTGCTTATGAATATTAAAGAGGCGATTAAAGAAGACATACTCAATAATCAATTACCTAGAGGTGTTCCTCTGCGTCAGGTTGAGTTGTCAGAGCGATATAAGGTGAGTC
This sequence comes from Marinomonas sp. 5E14-1, assembly GCF_039939215.1. Classification (NCBI taxonomy): domain Bacteria; kingdom Pseudomonadati; phylum Pseudomonadota; class Gammaproteobacteria; order Oceanospirillales; family Oceanospirillaceae; genus Marinomonas; species Marinomonas sp. 5E14-1. Next base: position 83,332 of record NZ_JBDXMW010000012.1, read on the forward strand.
GAATTCCGGTTCGTGATGCGCTTTTATCATTAAAGGCAGAAGGGTGGTTATCAGCTCATGGGAAAGCGGGCGTTATGGTTCCTGAGTTTCGATGGGAAGAAGCGGAAGATCTTTATTTGATGAGGTCAAGGTTAGAATGTCTTCTGTTTGAAATGGCCTTTGACCGCATTGGTGAAACGGAATTGAAAGCGGCTAGGCTTATTTTGTCGGAGCTAAACCAAGAAAGCTTATCTCTTATCCAGTATGGAGAGATGAATTGGCATTTTCATAGTGTATTGTATCAAGCGGCAAACAGGGGGGCGTTGCATCAGGTTGTTGAAGGGTTAAATGAAAAAGTTATTCGTTATCTCGGTTTTCAATATGGGCCTTTAGGATACCGAGTTGAAAGTGAGCAGCAGCACGAAGAGTTGTTATGGCTTATAGAACAAAATGATAAACAGGGGGCGTTGATTTTTTTGCAGCAGCATATAGAAGAAGCAGGGAAGCTATTAACTGAATATCTAAAGAGCCAAGCTTCTCAATAAGAAGAGCTGGTTAAATTCTTTAGGATAAGGCTGCTTTTTATTTCAACAATAATACTAACCTAACATCGCGATGTTTGCTTTTTGTTTGTTACGTTCAGAGCAAAGAGATACGTTTTCTCTATCAGTCCTATCTTTATTTCGATTGCCTCAATCCTTGTTCTTCTTTACCGTTGTTTTCATATTGTTTTAACGATCTGAAGGGAGTTCTATGAACCAAGTATTGAATACCTTACAACCCAGTGCGATTTGGCGACATTTTCAAACCCTATGCAATACTCCAAGACCGTCTTATTACGAGGCACAGTTGAGAGATCATCTTATTCAATGGGCGACGTCATTAGGGTTAGAAACCTATGTTGACCCCGCTGGAAACCTTTTGATTCGTAAAGCCGCATCGAAAGGCATGGAGGACAGGGAAACCGTTGTCCTGCAAGGCCACTTGGATATGGTGGCGCAAAAAGATGCCGATGTGGATCATGATTTCACCAAAGATCCAATCGTGACTCAGGTTGTCGATGGTTGGGTTCATGCGACTGGCACAACGCTAGGCGCAGACAATGGTATCGGTGTTGCGGCAGCGATGGCGGTATTGGAATCGACCGACTTGCCTCACGGGGCTATTGAAGCGCTTTTTACCATAGAGGAAGAAACCAGTTTACGTGGTGCTTTACAGTTAGAAGAAGGTCTATTAAAAGGGAAAATCTTACTGAATTTAGACTCCGAAGATCGTGGCGATGTATACATAGGTTGTGCCGGTGGTGTTGATATCAATATAGAAAAACATTACAAGGCGCTGCCTGTGGTGGGTAACAAAACAGCCTTTAAGATTGTTGTTTCTGGTTTGCGTGGTGGTCATTCTGGCTTGGATATTCACAAAGGCCGTGCGAGCGCGAATGTTTTGTTGATCCGTTTATTGAATCTGCTCAAAGAAGAGTGTGATTTTGGGCTGAGTGGTTTTGCTGGTGGTACTTTGCGTAATGCTATTTCTCGTGATGCCAGCGCGACTATTAATGTAAATTCTGCGGACGAAAGCAAGTTATTTGCCTTTGTTACTGAATTTGAGAGACGCACTCAGACTGAATTTGTTAGTACTGAACCTAAGTTGCTGGTTTCTCTTATCCCTTCAGAAGTGGATTCTGAATTGGAAGCCGATGCTAAAGAGGCTCTGTTGAATGCTATTTACTGCGCACCTCATGGTGTACATAGAATGAGCGCAGATTTGGACGGTGTGACAGAGACATCTTGTAACCTTGGCGTGATTAACCTTAAGAATTCCAAAGAAGGCGAGAAAGTATTTGACGCTTGTTTACTGGTACGTTCTTTGGTGGGTTCTGCGATTGAACATCTTGCTCATGTGGCGAAATCGGCTTTTTCATTGATTCATGCGGATGTGAATTTAGAAAATGGTTATCCGGGGTGGAGACCAGACCCAAATGCGGGGTTGCTCAAGCATTTCCTTGATGTTCATAAAGACGTGATGGGACAAGAAGCCAATGTGAAAGTGATCCATGCAGGGTTAGAGTGCGGCATTATTGGAGCGAAATACGCTGGTATGGAAATGGTGTCTTTTGGCCCTAACATCAGAGGTGCGCATTCACCGACGGAACGTATGGAGATTGATTCTGTAGGAGATTTCTGGCGACTGCTCGTGGCGTTGCTGGCGTCAACACCGAAGGCGGTTTAGAGTTCATTGATCACAAGTTTGTCAATGGCATCCAATGAAAAAGGGAGCAGATAATATGGCTCCCTTTTTAATGTTTTCTATTGTTACTTAGGTGTCGTTATTGAGAGAGAATAATATCCGTAATGCCTTCTGCAGATAGGATCTCAATCCAATAACCGTCTGGGTCTTTGATAAAAGCCAATCCTTTCATTGAGCCATCGTCTGGTTTTTTCACAAATTCCACATCGTACTTGGCAAAGCGTTCACTGGCTGCATACACGTCTGGTACGCTAATGCCGATATGTCCAAAGCCACGAGGGTCTTCATTACCACTGTGATAACCTGGGAAATTGTCGTCTTTCTCGCTGCCCCAGTTATGAGTCAACTCAATCAAGGCAGGACGACGGAAAACCCATTCGGTTTTAGTTTTATCGTCGCCTTCTGGTATTTCGTTTTCATAGCCTAAAAAGTAAAGCGTAAATTGCATCGCTGGAAAATCGTATTTGCCCAACAGCTTCATACCTAACACTTTTTGATAAAACTCTAATGACACTGCTGGATCTTTAATGCGTAACATGGTTTGTTGCATTACATAGCCTTCAGTGGCTTGAGATATTTCTTCTTGGGATTCGTTATAGCTAGACATCGTACAATCCTTGATGAAAGTGAATAAACTCTAAATAGAGATGCATTGAATAGTGTGCTCTATGGTAATCATCTATAGCCTGAATTTAAACATCCTAATGTAGTTTTAAAGGCGGCTCGATGATCAGAGTATGGCATAATATCAACATCATAATTTGATTAGGTTGAGGTAATGGGCTCTCACGAATTGACGGTGAAATTAGATGCGGATGTATTCGCTGCAGAAACAGGAGACAATTTGCTGTCGTCTCTGTTGTCTCAGGGTGCGGATGTCCGTTACGGCTGCCGAGCGGGGGCCTGTGGTGCATGTCGTCTTTATGATCTGAATAACTGTGAATCCCTTTTATCCTGCCAAACATCGATATTCTCTGATATGGCGTTAAGTACACAAACGCCAGCCGCTTCTGCTGTATTTTCTGTCTTGGCTTTGAATTCGCTGGATGACTCTAATATTGAAATAACGCTATTAGGTCCAAGTGATGACTCCTTTGGTGATCGAGTGTTCGTATCTGCATCTCAAGAATACGACTCTAAAGCACAAAATTTTGTTGAATGCATGGTATTAAATCAAGCCGGTGCGCCGCTTAAAGTGATTCTACAGAAAGGTGCGTTTTCTAAGGATGAGTGGCAAAAAATAACAGCGCTGGTCATTAATGACTCATTAGGGGTTCAGACTTTATCAGGCGTAAGAAAAGGGCGCCTGCTTTATGAAATGGACTTGAGTGCTTTTCCTGTTTTGATTGTGTCTTCTTCTGATAATGGTGTGTTTGAGTCTTATTGGCGTGAGGTTCTGGGAGAAATTTCTACTCAAAAAAAGGCGTTTTTTAAACTTACTTCTGGAAGTTTAGGTCACCCATTAGAAGATGAGGTATTCATTACTTTCCTAAATGAGATTGTTGCTGAATCAGGCACGTCATTACATATTATTTATCATGGTCAAAACCTACCCGAAAAGGATTGGGAGCAAGCGCTTCGTCCTTTTAGAATCCGAACCTCACAATTATATTTTGTTCGTTAGCTTTTGCCCGCGCTTGCATAACAAATACTGCTTTGGAGAGTATTGATGAAAATCCTACACACCTCAGATTGGCATCTTGGTCAGCATTTTATGGGGAAGTCCCGCCGTGATGAGCATAGAGCTTTTATCGATTGGTTGTTGGTGCTAGTGGGCAAAGAAAATATTGATGCGGTGATTGTGGCTGGCGATATTTTTGATACTGGCTCACCACCAAGTTATGCCCGTGAGATGTATCACCAGCTTGTGTTAGATATGAAGGCACGAGCGTGTCAGCTAGTCATTGTGGCTGGAAATCATGATTCTGTAAGTATGCTCAATGAATCTAAAAGCCTCCTGTCTTATCTAGATACCCAGGTTTCCAGCCAAGCTAACCTTGATGATATTGAAGCCCATGTTATTCCATTGATGAACAAGCAAGGCGAAATCGCTGCTTGGGTTTGTGCTGTGCCTTACCTTCGTCCTAAAGATGTGATGAAGAGTCTGTCTGGTCAATCAGAGCAAGATAAAAAAATCGGGTTGATGCAACACATAAGTGATTTTTATCAACAAGTTTACCTGCTTGCTAGAGAGAAGAATAAAACATTAAAAATGCCTGTGCCGATTATCGGAACGGGCCATCTTACTGCGATGGGAGGGCAAGCCAGTGAATCGGTTCGTGACCTTTATGTGGGAACGTTAGAAGCGTTGCCGACGTCTGTATTTCCTGCCTTTGATTATCTTGCCCTTGGGCATATTCACCGAGCGCAGGCGATTACCAAAGATGGTCGCTTTCGCTATAGTGGCTCGCCAATTCCATTAAGTTTTGACGAATTAGGGCGAGAAAAAACGCTTGTGATTCTTGATACGGATTTATTTGTAGAAGAGTTGGAGGAGAAAGAACTTCCTGTAATGGGAGACCTTTTCGCTAGTGGGCCTGAAGAAAACAAGATAGAGCCGATTAAATTAGTGAATATTCCTATGTTCCAGCCAATGGCGAGCCTTAAAGGAAGTTTAAAAGAGGTGACAAAGCAGCTTAATGAAAAAGGTCTTGTAGAAGGCGTAAAGCCAGGTCAGACGCTTTGGTTAGAGGTGACTATCATTGCGGATGATTATTTGAGTGATGTGCAGAAGCGCATAATGGAAGTGATCGACGATAAACCGATTGAACTGCTGCGAGTGATGCGAAAGAGTACTTTGGAAAAAAGGGCTGATGTTTTTGAATCTCGCCAAACTTTGTCTGAGTTAACCGTTGGTGATGTTTTTGAGAAAAGCCTGCAAACTAATTTGGACATTGAACAGGAAGATGCGAAGACTCTGACAAAACTATTTCATGTTTGTCTTGCTGAAATGGAAGAGTCTCAAAATGGGTTATCTGACGATGTCGAAGCGATTGAAAACGCGCATTCAGAAAAAACAAACAAGAACAGTGAAGAAAACGATGAAAGCCATGAAGAGGAGCAAGAATGAAAATTTGTAAGCTTCGACTCAAAAATCTAAATTCATTGAAAGGTGAGTGGGAAATTGATTTTACCAAAGCGCCTTTTGATGACGCTGGTGTGTTTGCCATTGTTGGGCCAACAGGCGCTGGTAAGTCTACCTTGCTCGATGCGATATGTTTGGCTTTGTATCATGAAACACCGCGATTGAAAGTCTCGCCTAGTCAAAATGAGTTGATGACGCGTCATACGGCAGAGTGCCTTGCGGAAGTGGAATTTGAAATAAAAGGTAAAGGCTATCGAGCTTTTTGGGGACAGCGTCGTGCGCGAGGCAGCAGCGATGGCAAATTGCAACCAATGACATGCGAATTGTGTGAGCGTGACGGCACGATTATCACTACTAAAATCAATGAGAAAATCGATAGAATCGCAGAAATTACAGGCTTGGATTTTTCTCGTTTCACTAAATCTATGTTGCTGGCGCAAGGTGGATTCTCTGCTTTCCTAAATGCTTCAGCGAACGATCGTGCAGAATTATTGGAAGAACTTACCGGTACAGAAATTTATGGACAGGTTTCTAAATGGGTTTTTGAAAAGCACAAAACTGAAAAGGTAAAAATCACCCAATTAGAAGCCATTAATGCCCAGCGAAAGTTACTGAATAATGATGAAGTTGATGCTTTGGTTCAACAAGAAAGAAAATATGAAGAGCAGGATAAAGCGCTTGCTCATAGCTTAAAGCAGCATCAGCAAAGTTTAGAGTGGCGTCAAACAGAATCTCATCTGACGAAACAATTGACACAAACTAAACAGCAAAGCTTGGATGCTATTGCTGCGCTAGAAAACTTTCAGCCTAAATTGGTTTTATTGAATAAAGCTGAAACGGCCAATAATTTACAGTCTCAATATGACGAACTGACGAAAATGGTCAAGCGAACAACTGAGCTTGAACAAGAAAAAGCAGCAGCGCTTCAACAGAAAACTGAGCAAGCCGCGACTGCTGAGGCACTTGAAGGGCAAATGAAAGCCTCTAAATTGGCGTATGATGAGCAGACTCAACAATGGGAGAAGCTGAATAACGAAGTAACTAATGTTATTCAGCCTTTGGTTTCTCGCCGTGAAAATATTAATGAGCAGTTAATTGGCGTTAGCAAACGTCACGAAGAGCTTAATCAAAAGCATCAATCTAGTTCAAAAGAATTGGAAGTTTTAAAAGGAAAGCTTAAACAGGGTCAATTACTCTGTCAGAAAAGTGAAGCTAGCTTGTCAGAATGGCAAGCACCTGAGCAAATTGAAGCACAGTTATCGAACTGGCAATACCAACAAGATTCTATTCAGGCGCAAGATCAAGTTCTAACGAGTTTGGCGGCTGATATTGGGGCATCAAAAAACGCATTAGACGCTGCACTGAAAAGCTTTGCTGCCAGTAAAGATCAAAAAGAACAACAGAGCAACCTTGTCGCTAATTTGGATCAACAGCGGAAAAATATCCTTGAAGATTATTTACGTCTTTCCTCCGGCCGTGAATTGAATGAATGGCAAGAATATGTTCGTGAACGGGATTCAAGGCAACAAAAAGTGCAAGAGCTTGTTCAACAATATCAAGTGTATCAAGCGAAGCAAATTGAACTTGGTAATCTTAATAGCGCGATTCAAGCGTTAGAAAATAAAGTTCTTCAACAAGAAGAGCAGCTTTTACAACAGCGAAAAGCCTATAAAGAGAAAAGCCATCATTGTTTAGATCTTGCCAAACTGGTGGATGCTGAGCGCCATATTATTGCACTAAATACATTAAGAGAAAGTTTAACTGAGCAAGATTATTGTCCTTTGTGTGGCTCTATCGAGCACGATTTAGATCATGCCTTGCATCAAGCAACTAATGTTGAAAATCAGCAAAGATTGGACGCTCTACAAGCGGAATTGGAAGTGCTTAAGCAATCTGGTTTGGCGTTAAAGTCTGACCAGAAAGTATCCGATAGCGAAAAAGAAATGCGTCTCGAACAAAGACAATCCTTAATGGCAGCCTTGGCAGATTTAGAAGCTTCTCTGTTTGCGTTATTAAATCATTTGGCAATTGATGCGGGCGAAGTGCTTGAAGAAACAACCATCAAAGCGACAATGGAAACAGTGCAAAAAGATTGGACTCAAGTGACTGAAACCAACAAGGTTGTTTTGGAAAAGCATCAGCAGCGCTTGGTTTTAGAAGAAGAGTTTAATAATGCGACAGCGGAGTTGCAGAAGATAGAATTACAACTTCAGCAGCAAGAATCTCAAGGCCGATTGCTTCGTCAGACTTTTGAGAGCAAGTTGGATGAGCAGCACAAAATCACTCAAGAAAAAGATCGAGTTGCTCAATCCTTAATGGCTTCCATTCAATCTGCTGGTGTTCCAGAAAAATATCTCGTATCACCTTTGAGTGATTCTTTGTTGGCATTACAGACTTCTTTGCAGTCATGGAGAATGGCCAAGAACAATCTTGATGTTCAGCGCCAGCACGTTGACCAGTTAGGTTATGAAACCACGTCGTTAGAATCACGTGTGAGTGACAATTCTGCAGAGCTAGAGCAAATACAAGTTCAATTAACGGATTTGAAAAATGAACTGGCAACGATTGATACGAGTCTTTTTGAAAAATTAGGAGAGAAAACACTTACTCAATATCGTTCTGACGCTCAGGCGTCTTTAGAGTCCAGTCGATCAGCATTAGAGTCTATTTCAAAGCAGTACGAACAGATTCAGAAAACATTGGCTGCATCAGAAGCGACTTTGAAAGCGCTTGATAAATCGTTGCAAGCTCTAAAAGCTGAATTGGAAATGGCAGAGTCTGCTTGGCAAGGTGTGCTTAAAGAGAAAGGTTTTGAGGGTGTTTCATCCTGGAAGATGGCGTGTTTATCTCACGATGAGCTTATTACTTTGCAGCAGACTTATAGTGAGTTAAAAGATGTAAACACGCGACAAGCTGCATTGTTAAAGCAGGCGGAAATTTCTATAGCGTCACACATTAATAACAAATCCATAAGTGATGTAATAGACACAAACTCTCTTGAAGAGTTATCTGTGCTGGTTGAGCAATTAGAAAATCAACGACAATTGCTCAATCGCAATTGGGGGGAAGTGGCGAATAAAATTGAAGAGGAAAAGCAACGTCGAGAGCAAGCAAAAGCGTCTGTAGAAGAATTGCGAATTTTGCGGGAAGCAGTGGTTCATCTTGAACGATTAAATCATTTGATAGGTTCTGCGGATGGTGCGAAATTCCGACGTTTTGCGCAAAGCCTGACTTTGGATCATTTGGTGTATTTGGCAAATCAGCATCTGAATGTGTTACATCGTCGTTATCAGCTGAAAAGGCAGGAAGAGGCTTTGTCATTGTCTGTGGTGGATACTTGGCAAGCAAATGCATCCCGCGACACAAAAACCTTGTCTGGCGGAGAATCTTTCTTGGTGAGCTTGGCGTTAGCGTTGGCTCTTTCTGATTTGGTTTCCCATAAAACCAGCATCGATTCTTTGTTCTTGGATGAAGGGTTTGGCACTTTAGACAGCGAAACATTAGAGTCTGCTTTAGATGCTTTGGATAACTTACACTCTTCAGGGAAAACCATTGGAATCATCAGCCATATTAGTGCATTAAAAGAACGTATTCCTGTGCAAATTAAGCTGACGAAACAAAGTGGCTTAGGCGTGAGTCGTTTAGCACCTGAATTTATTGTACATTCAGAGGGGTAGACGTCATTTTTACAATGGTTTTTTATGGTGCAAAAGTTTTCCCCAGATTAATGGGAACAAGTATGTAAGTAAGTTGTAAAAAATTAAATAAATCAAATGGTTAAAGTTACGTTTATTATTGAGCATTATACGTTATTCTTGGCACTATTAGAGAGCAAGAGCAATATTTGAGAGAGTGTAAAAACTCTGTTTTGGTATCTTTCTTTAATCATTCAGCTTGATAGAATAGATTTTTGTATGCTTATCAAGACGATTCGTGTCTTTTATACGAATTAGCCGTACTAAAGAATTAAAAAAAGGACTGTTTACATGACAGACTCATGCTTCCAACTCAAAGGAAGTGTTGTTACGACAATATTGTTAGAAGTTCAGACATTTTCGCTAGATGACATTACTTTTCAGCTAAAGAAAAAAATTGAACAGGTGCCACACTTTTTTAATCAGGCGCCTATCATTATTGATATTTCGAAAATGAAGCGCGGTATTACCCTAGACGAATTTGAAGCTTTAATTCGCTCGGTGAGTGCTCTTGGACTTGGGGTTATCGGTTGGCGTTGTCATCCTGAAAGCTTACCTGTGTGGAAAGGCTCAGTTAGCATTCCATTATTGCCTGCCAGTAAAGCGCGGGCGATACAAACAGTGCCAGAGATAAAAGAAGAAGTAAGTCCAGATGTTGTTGTAAAAACAGTTGTGGAGGAGCGTTTAGTACCTCAAGCGACCAAGGTCATTACTAAGCCAATTCGTTCTGGTCAGCAAGTTTATGCAGAAGGTGATTTAATTATTTTAGCACAAGTCAGTGCTGGGGCAGAGGTTTTGGCTGATGGCAACATTCATGTTTATGGCCCATTGCGAGGTCGAGCTTTGGCTGGTGTAAAAGGAGATAGAGAAGCGCGAATTTTTTGTAAGAGTATGGAGGCTGAACTGGTTTCAATCGCAGGCAATTTTATGTTGAGCGATGCGTTACAAGATATTGTTTGGAAAGATAGCGCTCAAGTGCTATTAGTTGACGATAGCTTGGAAGTTACACCGCTTTAGTATTTATTAGATTATTTTGATGTACTCTTTTTGGGGTTATCGGGGGATATAACATTGGCAAAGATTATAGTGGTCACCTCAGGAAAAGGGGGGGTCGGCAAGACAACATCCAGTGCAGCAATTGGTACTGGTATTGCGTTGAAAGGGCATAAAACCGTCATTATCGATTTTGATGTAGGCTTGCGAAACCTTGATTTAATCATGGGGTGTGAGCGTCGTGTGGTTTATGATTTTGTAAACGTAATCAACAAGGAAGCAACTTTAACGCAAGCTCTGATTAAGGATAAACGCACTAAGGATTTGTATATCCTTCCGGCGTCTCAGACTCGTGATAAAGATGCCTTAACAATTGAAGGTGTTCAGGAAGTCTTGGAAGAGCTTTCTAAAGAGTTTGATTACATCATCTGTGATTCGCCAGCAGGAATCGAAAAAGGTGCTCAAATGGCCTTGTATTTTGCTGATGCAGCGATTGTCGTGACAAACCCTGAAGTGTCATCTGTTCGTGACTCTGACCGTATTCTTGGTATCTTGCAAAGTAAGTCTAAACGAGCAGAAGAAGGTGCTGAGCCAATCGAAGAGTTCTTATTATTGACTCGTTATCATCCTGAGCGTGTTGAGCTAGGTGAGATGTTGAGCGTTTCTGATGTTGAAGATATTTTAGCGATTCCTTTGTTAGGTGTGATTCCTGAATCGGAAGCCGTGCTTAAGGCATCGAATCAAGGTGCTCCTGTTATTTTGGATACAGAATCTGAAGCGGGTCAAGCGTATATGGATGCAGTAGACCGTCTGATGGGTGAAGAGCGTCCTTTGCGCTTTTTGACTGTTCAGAAGAAAGGTTTTATAAAACGTTTGTTAGGAGGTTAGAGTGGGCATTTTTGATTACTTTAAAAGTAAAAATACACCTAGTTCAGCTTCTGTGGCAAAAGACCGTTTGCAAATCATTGTGGCTCACGAGCGTACTAAGCGACATCAACCTGATTACTTACCTCAGATGCAACAAGAGATTATTGATGTTATCCGTAAGTACGTGCAAATTGGCAGTGAAGATGTCCAAATACAGCTTGATAATACCGATGATTGTTCGGTGCTAGAGTTAAATGTTACCTTGCCAGATCAAAATTAAATTTTTTGTCTTGCACTGAGAAAGCGCCTTACTATTTTCTTGATTTGGATCTAGTTAGGTGCTTTTTTTACGTCTAAGTTAATGAGAATAGTTGTCAGCGTTTTACTCATATTCAGCGTGGGTGTATTATTCGACGACTTATTTATTTGATGGCTAAAATACAATGCTACGCTTTTTTCTTGGTGTGATTGCCGTTTCTCTATTTCTTTCTGCATGCAGTGAACCTAAGCAGGTTCCTTCTCAACCTAAAGCAGCTAAGGTTACCCACGAGCTTCCGATTCCACTTACAGACCCTAAAGCATTATTGGGTTCTCAACTGTTCTTTGATACAAACTTATCAAAGGAACGTAATCAATCTTGTGCAACCTGCCATGATATTGCGAATGGCTTTGTCGATAAAAGAAACGATGTTTTTTCTGGTGCGGTTTCATTGGGTAGTGATGGTCAATCGGTAGGAACTCGTAATACACCGACGGCAGCTTATGCGGCTTTTTCCCCACCATTTCATCGTATGAAAGATGGTGAATATCGTGGTGGTCAATTTTTAGACGGCCGGTCGTCTGATTTAGTGGAGCAAGCACAAGGCCCGTTTTTGAATCCACTGGAAATGGCGCTGCCTAATGGCGCTGCTGTTGTTGATAGAGTAAAAGAAAATCAGCGATATGTGTCATTGTTTAATGACTTATATGGTGATGGAATTTTAGAAGATTCTGAGAAAGGTTATGTGGCCATTGCCGATGCGCTTGCTACTTTTGAAAAAACAGCTCTATTTATGCCTTTTGATTCAAAATACGATCGTGTGTTACGTGGCGAGGATAAATTTACACCAGAAGAAGAGTTGGGTAAGACATTATTCTTCTCTCAGCAGTTTACGAATTGCAATGCTTGTCATCAATTAAACCCTTCACCATTTTATGATCAAGAAACCTTTACAAACTTTGAGTATAGCAACATAGGTGTGCCTGCCAATGTGTCTTTAACTGCCCACCATAATGGTTTAATTGATCAAGGATTGTTGGATCATCCAGAGATTACAGACCCATCTCAAGCAGGGAAGTTCAAAGTACCTTCCTTGAGGAATGTCGCGGTCACTGGGCCCTACATGCATAACGGTGTGTTTCAGGATTTACGTACAGTTGTTCTATTTTACGATAAATACAACAATCCAACTCGTACCATTAATCCTGAAACGGGTAAGCCGTGGGGTGAACCTGAGGTGGCGGAAAATATAGACTTTGCAGATTTGGAAGTGGGTCCAGCTTTACCAGATCAAAGAGTGGATGCCATTGTTGCTTTCTTGAAAACATTAACAGACAAGCGTTACGAACCTTTGTTGGAATCGAAACCTTAAAGCTAAGATCCTCATTGTTTTCATTGATAAAACTGGCTTGATGACGAAAATTTTATTACATTGATCCTTTGGTTTATTTTGTGGTGCTTTTAATGTGCTGCTTAAATATAAAGGACATAAATGATGAAATATTCGCCACTTGGTCGGACAGGCTTAGAGGTTTCTCGAGTTTGTTTGGGCACCATGACATGGGGTACTCAAAATAATCAGGCTGATGCTGATGTTCAAATTGAATATGCCTTAGCAAACGGTATTAATTTCTTTGATACCGCCGAAATGTATTCTGTTCCACCGACTCCTGAATCCTATGGAAAAACAGAAACCATCATTGGTGACTGGCTATCTCGTAATCCGTCTCGTCGTGAAGAATTTATACTGGCAACGAAAATTGCTGGGCCAGGTTTGCCTTATATTAGAGGCGGCGGCCCGATTACAGGAGAATCTGTGATTGCGGCGGTGGAGACATCGTTACAACGGTTGAAAACAGATTACATCGATTTGTATCAATTACATTGGCCGAACCGTACATCGCCTCATTTTGCGAAGCATTTTCCTGGACATATTTCTTTCAGCGACGTGGATAGAGAAGCGCATTCTGCTCAGATGCTTGAGATTTTGCAAGCTATTGAGACGTGCATTAAAGCAGGTAAAATTCGCCATTTTGGTTTGTCTGATGATAGTACCTGGGGAATTAATGAATACATTCGTTTAAGTGATAAATATGACTTACCAAGAGTAGCTTCGATTCAAAATGAGTTTAGCTTATTGCATGCGAAAGATTGGCCGTACTTGATTGAAAATTGCGTTCATGAAGACGTTGCCTATTTACCTTGGTCACCTTTAGCTGCGGGTGCGCTAACAGGGAAGTATCTTGGTGGGGCTCGCCCTGAAGGCAGTCGTTGGAGCTTTGCACAGCGCAATGGGCTGTTCCGCGATACTCAACAAGTAGAGAGAGCGGTTGCTGGATATGTTGATGTTGCTAAGAAACATGGCTTGAGTGCGGCTCAGATGGCTTTGGCTTGGTGTGATCAAGTTGATGGTGTAAGTTCAACTATTATTGGTGCGACTTCATTGGAACAGCTGAAAGAAGATATGAGTGCTTTTGACTTGGCTTTGTCTGATGTGGTCCTGTCAGATATTATGGCAATCTTTAGAGAATATCCGGTCCCATTTTAACCAGCTTTCGTCTGTTTGAAAGGGTGCTTTGAGGGCGCCCTTTTTTATGTATTTGAAACATAAAAAGGCCCGATATATTCTCATGCATCAGGCCTTTTAAAAGAAATTAGTGTTTAAAAAATTACTTTTTCTCTAATTCTTTCTTTTCTTTAACTGCAGCAATTACTGTCTCTGCTACATTGGAAGGACATGGTAGGTAGTGAGAGAACTCCATTGAGAACTGACCACGGCCGGATGTCATTGTACGTAGTGTACTGATGTAACCAAACATTTCAGAAAGAGGAACGTCTGCTTTAATGCGAACGCCAGTTACGCCTTTTTCTTGGTCTTTGATCATACCACGACGACGGTTAAGGTCACCGATAACATCACCAACGTGATCATCAGGAGTAAACACATCAACCTTCATGATAGGTTCGATTAGCTGAGCGCCTGCTTTTGGAATTGACTGACGGAATGCGCCTTTCGCTGCAATCTCAAAGGCAACAGCAGAGGAGTCAACTGCGTGGAAGCCACCGTCAAACAACTCAACTTCTACATCCAATACTGGGAAGCCAGCAAGAACACCTTCGTCCATCATAGACTTAAAGCCTTTCTCAACAGCAGGGAAGAATTCTTTTGGTACGTTACCACCCACAACTGAAGAAGAGAAAGTGAAACCAGAACCTGGCTCGCCTGGTTTGATGCGGTAGTCGATTTTACCGAACTGACCAGAACCACCAGACTGTTTCTTGTGCGTGTAAGTATCTTCGATTTCTTTCGTGATCGTTTCACGGTAAGCAACCTGAGGCTGACCTACAACAAGGTCTACACCGTAAGTACGCTTCAAGATATCTACTTTGATATCTAGGTGAAGCTCACCCATACCTTTAAGGATGGTTTCGCCAGAATCTTGGTCAGTTTCAACACGGAATGTTGGATCTTCTGCAACCATTTTACCGATAGCAATACCCATTTTCTCGTTACCACCTTTATCTTTAGGTGTAACAGAAATAGAGATTACAGGCTCTGGGAATACCATTGCTTCAAGAGTACATGGGTTCTTAGTGTCACAAAGAGTGTGACCTGTTTGAACGTTTTTCATGCCAACGATTGCTAAGATGTCACCAGCTTGAGCAGAGTTGATTTCTTTACGGTCATCAGCTTGCATCTCAACCATACGGCCAACACGCTCAGTTTTACCTGTGAAGCTGTTAAGGATAGTGTCACCTTTGTTGATCTTACCAGAGTAAACGCGTACGAAAGTCAAAGCACCGAAACGGTCATCCATGATTTTAAATGCAAGGGCACGGAATGGCTCGCTAGCGTCAACGATTGCTTTCTCGCCGTTTGGATTACCTTCTTCGTCAGTAAGATCCTGTGGGATAACATCAGTTGGGCTTGGTAGGTAATCAACTACAGCGTCAAGAAGAAGCTGCATACCTTTGTTTTTGAAAGCCGAACCACAATATGTTGGGAAGAAAGCAAGATCACGAGTACCAGTACGGATACAACGTTTGATATCTTCGATAGAAGGCTCTTCACCTTCCATGTATGCCATCATTAGGTCGTCGTCTTGCTCAACAGCAGTTTCAACCAGTTTCTCACGGTATTCTTCTACCTGATCAACCATGTCTGCTGGAACATCTTCAATTTTGTAGTTTTCTGGTTGGCCAGAATCATCCCATACATAAGCTTTGCGGCTTAGTAGGTCTACAACGCCAACGAACTCATCTTCAGTGCCGATAGGTAATACCATGATAAGAGGAGTAGCACCTAGTACATCTTCAACTTGCTTAGTTACACGGTAGAAGCTAGCACCTAGACGGTCTAGTTTATTTACGAAGATCAGACGAGCAACGCCAGATTCGTTTGCGTAGCGCCAGTTAGTTTCTGATTGTGGCTCAACACCACCAGAACCACAGAATACACCAACACCACCGTCAAGAACTTTAAGGGAACGGTATACTTCTACTGTGAAGTCAACGTGTCCTGGTGTGTCTATAACGTTGAAGCGATGATCTTTCCAGAAACAACTTACTGCTGCAGACTGGATGGTAATACCACGTTCAGCTTCTTGTTCCATGAAGTCTGTTGTAGATTCACCTTCATGTACTTCACCGATTTTGTGGATAATACCGGTTAGTTTAAGAATACGTTCTGTAGTAGTAGTTTTACCCGCGTCAACGTGAGCAAAAATACCGATGTTTCTGTATTTTGATAAGTCAGCCATTACATTACTCTAAATAATTGAGGACGAAATTTGCGCGCTATTATACAAGGCTTTTTACATTTTTGGCCAAGTATTTCGCGCTATTCTATTATATTTTATAGGATTAAAGAAAGGGGGCTGTGAAAAGCATTCTAGAAATAACGCATAAATGTTTTTTTGGTGTCAAAAACAGAGCAAATGAAAGGCTAAAACTTTTTGTATTGAGTGTTTTTTCTAGTGGTGCACTCGTTTTTTAGGTGAATAAAGAAGGTTGGGTTTAAGGGAGAGCTTGAATCTCTTTAATTATTGGATTATTTATAATTAAAGAGATTTAAGCTTACATTATGTGCGTTCTTCTTACCAAGAGCCTGTACTAGCTTTTTTGCGGCGTAAGGATGGTAATAAGATACCTAAGAATAGTCCGCCAAAGAGTGTTCCAGCGCCAATAATAAACCATTTTTGATCATTGGATTTTTGTAGTTGATTTGCTTGTGCCACTGCAGCATCAGTACGTTGTTTTAGGCTGGCCATTTCGTACCTAATGGTTTCATTTTTAGATACAATCTCTTTTGCTTTTTCTGAGATATCTGCAAGGTCTCTGAGTTCTTTTTCCAATGCGCTGCTGTCACTTTTTAGTTGGGTGTTCTCTTGGATGAGCTCTTGAATTTTTTGTTGACTTGCTTTGAGCGTGTTTGCAATGTCGTTTCTGCTTTCCGTAATTTGATTAACTTGGCTCTCTAGGGCGCTCATTTTATCTCTAGTTGCTGTATCTTCACTAAGGAAGTAATCTGCTACCCAGCCTTCCTTGCCACTAGGGGTGCGAACTTTACTGTAGCCTTCGCTTCTTTCGAGAATTTCTAATGGTGTTCCACTTCTTAATCCTCTTTCTACTGCTCTTGTGCTGTTATCGAGCCCTTCTCGAATGGCAACAAATTGAATGTCAGAGACATATGTAGTTTCAGCGTAAATAGAGGTAGAGAGTAGTAGGCCAGCTAATAGGCTAGTGACACATTTTCTAGACACATTAAGTTCCTTCAGTAAATCAATCACTTTGAGTTATTCAGTAACGATAATCAGGAGTGATGCAATACGCAATAGAAAAAGGCCATTGTAATGGCCTTTTATGGATATTTTATTGTAAAGCTTTTGCTTTGTGGATCGGAGTAAATTGCTTATCGACGCAAGAAAATAGGTCGTGGATCAGCAACGTCGCCTTGGTAAGCGACAGAGAAAGGGCGATGTAAATCTAACGCCTTTTCTAAATCTACACCTTCGTTAAACTGGAAGCTGTTGAACCCAACTCTTAAAAGATAACCAAGTTGATCCGGGATGAAGTTACCTAAGGCTCTAATCTCACCTTGGTAATTCAATCTCTCTTTTAAAAGGCGTGCGTAGCTGAAGCCGCGGCCATCCGCAAACGCTGGAAAATTGATGCCAATTACTTCAAATTGATCTAGATTGATGTCGCTTAAGCATTCCACGCCGTCGCCAGCGTCAAGCCAAATGCCTGAAATTGAGCCAATTGTGTCTTTTTCAGCTAGCCATTTTTGCACAGAAACGATACCGTTTGATACCACTTCTTGTTCATTGCTATCTAACCAAACATAAGCATTGTCGATGATTTCACCGTTTTTAATTAGCTTTGGCATAAGCGGCCTCTTTAAATGGTGTGATGCCAATACGGCGATAAGTGTCGATGAAGCGCTCGTCTTCTGAACGGTTACTGACATAAACATCCATTAGCTTTTGAATAACATCGCTAATTTCTTCTTGAGCAAATGAAGGTCCTAAAATTTTACCTATACTGGCATCGTGCCCAGAAGCACCACCAATTGAAACTTGGTAGAACTCTTCGCCTTTTTTATCCACCCCCAGGATGCCTAGATTACCAACGTGATGGTGACCACAAGCATTCATACAGCCTGAAATATTAAGGTCAATTTCACCTAGGTCATAAAGGTAATCTAAATCGTTAAACGTGTCTTGGATTTGTGCTGCAACCGGGATGGACTTCGCATTAGCAAGAGCACAGAAGTCGCCGCCAGGGCAACAAATCATGTCAGTTAACAAGCCTAAGGTCGGAGTTGCGAAGCCTGCTTCTTTCGCAGCATCCCACAATTCGGCAAGTTGATCTTGACGAACATCCGATAGCACTAAGTTTTGTTCATGACTGACTCTTAGTTCACCGAAGCTAAACTTATCAGCAAGATCCGCAGCTTTTTGCATTTGATCTGCTGTTGCATCGCCTGGTGCTTGGCCTACTTTTTTTAGTGTGAGAGTAACAATACGATAGCCTGCTTTTTTATGAGCAAAAGTATTGCGTTCATACCAGCGAGCATAACCAGCACTGTTAGATAGCTTGCTTGTTAGGCTGGAAGGGTTGTTTTCTAAGTTTTCGTATGCAGGTTCAGAGAAGAAGCTTGCTAAACGATCGAACTCAGCCATAGGAACCGTGCTTTCTGTTCCTTTTAGGTGGGCCCATTCAGCATCGACACGCTTACGGAATTCATCAATACCCAATGCTTTCACTAAGATTTTAATGCGAGCTTTGTACTTGTTTTGACGGTTTCCTGTTTGATTATAAACACGAAGGATGGCGTCTAGGTAAGTCAATAAGTCTTGGCGAGGTATAAATTCGCAAATCGTTACACCAACCATTGGTGTACGGCCTAAGCCACCACCAACGATTACTTTGAAACCAATTTCACCCGCGTCGTTTTTCTTAATGTGCAAACCAATGTCGTGAACTTGTGTTGCAGCTCGGTCCGCAGATTCTGTTGCGTTCACAGCGATTTTGAATTTACGCGGTAAGAAAGCAAATTCTGGATGGAATGTAGACCATTGGCGAATTAGCTCACAGTAAGGGCGAGGGTCAACTACTTCATCAGCAATCACGCCAGCATATTGGTCAGTTGTGGTGTTACGAATACAGTTACCACTGGTTTGTACGGCATGCATTTGTACTTCAGCTAGCTCTGCTAGGATATCTGGCACATCTTCTAGTTTAGGCCAGTTCAATTGCAAATTCTGACGTGTACTAAAGTGACCGTATGATCTGTCATATCGGCAGCTGATGTCAGCTAGTTTGCGTAATTGGGTGCTAGAAAGCATGCCATAAGGAATAGCGATACGTAACATTGGTGCGTAGCGCTGAACATACAATCCATTTTGAAGGCGCAAAGGCAAAAATGCTTCTTCACTTAATTCTTTCGCAAGATAACGACGTGTTTGGTCGCGAAATTGAGCGACACGTTCTTCAACAAGCTGTTGGTCTATGGCGTCATATTGATACATAGTTAGGAACCGTGATTGATAAATTTTGATGGGAGTATATTAGCAAACATCCTTTATACTAAAAATGAATATTTACCTATATCTTTAGCGGTTTTTCTAATAAGGCTTATTGAGGTGAAGAGTTATCAATTGGCTTTTTAAATAAAGGAAAAATACCTTAGTTTTTTACTTGGTCTTTGGAATTATTGGGCATCTGCGGTAATATATAGGTATCAATCGTTATATAGATTTAGAAAGGGTTATTATGAATATTACAATTACGGATGGTGCCCAAGAATATTTGTCTTCATTACTAGAAAAGCAAGGAGTAGAAGGGATTGCTGTGCGAATCTTTATTCAGCAACCGGGTACGCCTTACGCTGAAACTTGTCTTGCTTATTGCAGACCTGATGAAGTAAATGAAACAGATGAAATTTTAAATTTACCTAAGCTGAAAGTTTATATAGAAAAAATGTCTGTAAACTTCTTAGATGAAGCTTTCGTTGATTATGCAACAGAAAAAATGGGTGGTCAGCTAACCATTAAGGCCCCAAATGCTAAGATGCCTAAGGTAACAGCGGATAGCCCAATTGAAGATCAAATTAACTATGTATTGTATTCAGAAATTAACCCAGGCTTGGCTGCGCACGGTGGCGAAGTAAGTTTGGTTGAGGTGGTTGATGGCGAAGTCGCAGTACTGAAATTTGGCGGTGGTTGCCAAGGTTGTAGTGCCGTTGATTTGACTTTGAAAGAAGGTGTTGAGAAAACGCTAATTGAGAAAGTGCCAGGCCTTACGGCTGTTAAAGATTCTACTGATCATACCGTGACAGATAACGCTTTCATGTAATATCTGGCTATACATTGCATGGTTGAAGTAAAAAAAAGGGTGATCGATTTCTCGATTACCCTTTTTTATTGAAAATAGAAGGTTTATGAACGTTGACGTTTTGGAAGGACGTCACGTAAGGCGTTCGCCATAGTAGTCAATGACTTCTCAGTTGCTTCCCAGTCAATGCAAGCATCAGTGATAGACACACCATATTCCAAGTCTTTCAGATTGGCTGGTACTTTTTGGTTGCCCCAGCCAATGTTGCTTTCAATCATTAAGCCCATGATAGAGTTGTTGCCATCAAGAATTTGCTGTGTTGAATCTTCTGCGACAGTGACTTGTTTTTCTGGTTTCTTGTTCGAGTTTTCGTGAGAGCAATCGACCATGATGTTGTGCTTCAAGTTTGCTGCGGTTAATGCTTTTTCACTTAATGCAATGTTAGCGGCGTCATAGTTTGGTAAGCCATTGCCACCACGTAGAACAAGATGACCGTATGCATTTCCTTTTGTGTTAACGATGCTGACTTGACCAACTTCATTAATACCAAGGAAAGAGTGAGGGTGAGAAACAGATTGCATGGCATTAACAGCAACTGTCATTGAGCCATCTGTGCCGTTTTTGAATCCGACAGGACCAGAAAGGCCAGAAGCCATTTCACGGTGAGTTTGTGATTCAGTTGTACGGGCGCCAATGGCAGACCAGCTGATTAAGTCCTGAATGTATTGTGGTGAAATTGGATCCAAGGCTTCTGTTGCTAAAGGAAGGCCAAGCTCAGCTAAATCAATCAATAATTTGCGGCCAACGCGAATGCCTTTATCAATATCGAATGTACCGTCTAGGTTTGGATCGTTGATCAAACCTTTCCAACCAACAGTAGTACGAGGCTTCTCAAAGTAAGCGCGCATAATAATATAAAGAGTATCGTCTAATTCAACCGCCAATTTTTTTAGGCGTTTTGCATAATCAAGTGCTGCTGCCGGGTCATGGATAGAGCATGGGCCAATAACAATTGCTAGGCGGTGATCTTTGCCATCCATGATGTTTTTGATTATCTCACGGGATTCTGCAACATGGCTGCTAATGCTATCGCTAACGGGCAGCTCAGCTTTCAAGTCACTTGGTGTAACCAAGGAAGTAAAAGAGGCAATATTTAAGTCTTCAAGACGTGCGTTACTCATTGAGGTTTTTCCTGTTTATCGCTTTTATTTGTAGCGGCTTACAATATCGTGTTTTTCGCTGTGAATGAACCGTAATTGGTCAGTTTTTTGGCTTTTTAGAAAAAAAGATACTTAACACCAAAAGCAAAAAGGGTAGTTGCAAGTACGGGTTGTAAAATACGGTTCGACACATAGCTCGCAATACGTGTTCCTACATAAATAGTAGGTATAGATCCAATCAATAAAGCAGCAAGCAGAGTGTAATCCACATTGCCTAAGAACAGATGCCCTATACCAGCAACCAGCGTAAGAGGAACGGCGTGAGCTAGGTCAGTTCCGACAATGTTTTTTGCTCGCATCACGGGGAATAAAATCATCATAATGGCTGTGCCTAATGCGCCAGCACCGACAGAAGTAAGTGTTACTAAAGCACCTAGAGCGATACCGCATACAAAAATGATTTTTGAGCTTTGTTGTGTGCTGAAGTCAAAGTTCAGTGTTTTAGTGAGCTTGGATCGAAACAAGATCACAATGGCAGTCATGACAAGCATTAACCCTAAAAGGCCAGTTAATATTTCTTGATAGTGATCTGGCTTCTCAAATTTTGACAAAGCCCATATGGTAATAAAAGATGCCGGAATGCTTCCTGCAGCCATTGCAAAGACAATTCTCCAATTTACATTGCCTCGTTTAGCGTGCATAACAACGCCTGTGCTTTTAGCTATGCCTGCATACATTAAATCTGTACCGATGGCGATATGAGGAGGAAAGCCGAATAGCAAAAGTAGGGGCGTCATCAAAGAGCCACCTCCAACACCAGTAATGCCCACTGCTAAACCGACAGCTGCACCAGCAAAAATGTACCAAAGAAAATCCATTCGAAAACCATATAGAAGTTATTTAAGCTGGCAACATTAGAGGTTTTTTACTATTCTATAAAGTAATATTTTATTATGTTTTTAACTCTTTTTAGAATAAGGCAGACGATGAAACTACAACAGCTTAGGTATATATGGGAAGTCGCGCGTCACGATTTAAATGTCTCGGCGACAGCGCAAAGCTTATACACCTCGCAACCAGGTGTTAGTAAGCAGGTTCGTCTGTTGGAAGATGAATTGGGTGTTGAGGTCTTTGCGCGTAGTGGAAAGCATTTAACGCATATAACACCAGCGGGTGAAAAAATCATTGAGTTGGCTGGTGAAGTGTTGAATCAAACGCAAAACATTAAGCGTGTTGCAAAAGAGTTTAGCGATGAGCGCAAAGGTTCTCTTGATATCGCCACCACTCACACTCAAGCGAGATATGCTTTACCTAAAGTAATAAACCAGTTTATTGAAGGTTATCCAGATGTGACTTTGCACATGCATCAAGGTACGCCGATGCAAATTGCAGAAATGTCGAATGATGGTGTTGTGGATTTTGCGATTGCCACTGAAGCGCTAGAGCAGTTTGGTAATTTGGTTATGTTGCCTTGCTATACGTGGAATCGATCTGTAGTTGTGCCAAAAAATCACCCTTTGGCGAAAACGGAAAAACTCACTCTAGAAGCTTTGGCTGAATATCCGATAGTGACTTATGTATTTGGTTTTACGGGGCGTTCACAGTTGGATCAAGCCTTCCAGGATGCTGACTTAAACCCTAACGTGGTTTTCACTGCTGCCGATTCTGATGTGATCAAAACCTATGTTCGTCTGGGGCTAGGTGTCGGTATTGTTGCTTCTATGGCTTATGATAAAGAGCAAGATTCAGATTTAGTTGCCTTAGATGCATCGCATTTATTTGAGGACAGCTGTACGAAGATAGGGATTCGGAATAACACTTTTATCCGTGGCTACATGTACAAGTTTATTGAATCTTTCGCACCTCATCTAACAAAAGACTTAGTTGTGGCAGCAATGGAAGCGCCTAATCGTCATGATGTTGAGTTATTGTTTAAAGATATTGAGTTGCCTAGATACTAAGCGTTTTATCGCTATTTAACTTCAAGATATTGGTGAATAAAAACTACGAGTCCAAAAGGATCGTAGTTTTATTCGAGAAAAAAGAATTATTTCTTAAGTTTAAGTGCCATTTCTGCAATGCGTTGACCTTGAGCTTTGCATAAGGCTTTTTCTTCTTCTGAAAGACCAACTTCACTGGTGCCATTTGCTAAATGGCTTGCACCATAAGGCGTTCCACCTGTGGTGGTGCTAATCAGTTCTTTATGCTTATAGGGTAGTCCGACCCAAACCATGCCATGATGCAAGAGAGGTGTCATCATGCTATGTAGGCATTGTTCTTGACCACCATGCATGGTGCTTGCGCTGGTAAAACCGCAGGCAGGTTTGTCTATCAGTTGTCCTGTAAGCCACAGTGTTGAGGTTTGGTCGATGAAATGCTTCAAAGGCGCAGCCATGCTACCAAAGTAAGATGGAGAGCCGATGGCAAGGCCAGAGCAGTTAGATAGTTCCTCTAATGTGCAGTATGGAGCGCCTTCGTCTGGTAGTTCTGGTTGTGCAGTCTGAGTTGTTTCGGCGACATCAGAAACTTGGCGAATTTTTACTTCTATATTGCTTACTTTATTGGCGCCTCTGGCAATGTGTTTGGCCATTTCGGCAATGGAACCATGGCGACTATAGAATAAAATCAATACGTAAGGTGATTCACTCATTTGAATAATTCCAAAACATTTTCTGGAGGTCGGCCGAGTTTGGCTTGATCATTATGAATGACAATAGGGCGCTCAATCAGTTTTGGGTTCTGGTGCATGGCTTGAAGTTGTTCTTCGTCGCTGGAGTCTTTGCTGAGTCCAAGTTCTTTGTAGAGGGCTTCTTTTGTTCTCATTAACTCTAGAGGCGACATATCAAGCAAATTTAGAATGCATTTAAGTTCGTCAACACTTGGTGGTTCTTGAAGATAGAGGCGAACATCAGGTTGAATGTTGTGCTCTTCTAATAGTTGTAGAGTTTGACGGGATTTAGAGCATCGCGGGTTATGGTAAATAGTGGTCATATTGGCTTCCTATTTATTGTGGCTTTGTCCGCTTACGAAGGGAATAAATGAGCGTTATAGAAATTTGCTCAAGCCAGCCTCAATTTATGAGGTGGCTCGAGTAAAATAGTGCTGCTTATTTTTTGTTTAAGATGAAGTCGATAGAGTTAGCAATCGTAACGTCTTCGTTTTCACCTTGAGCACGGTTTTTGTATTCGAGTGTGCCGTTAGCTAAGCCTTTATCGCCGACAACAAGGCGATGTGGAATACCAAGCAGCTCGCAATCAGCGAATTTCACACCAGGACGTTCTTTGCGGTCATCAAGTAATACATCGAAGCCTTTTGCTTTTAGCTCAGAATATAGGCGATCACATTCGTTGCGGACTGCTTCGGATTTATCGTAATTCATGGCAACAATCACAACATCAAAAGGCGTGATGCTTTCTGGCCACAAGATACCTTTCTCATCAAAATTTTGCTCAATGGCTGCAGCAACAATGCGAGAAACACCGATTCCGTAGCATCCCATGTGCATTACTTGAGCTTTACCGTTTTCATCTAGCACGGTTGCTTTTAAGGCTTCTGCATACTGTTGGCCTAATTGGAAAATGTGACCGACTTCGATGCCGCGTTTGATGACGATTGTACCTTTGCCATCTGGAGATGGATCACCTTCGACAACGTTTCGCAAATCGGCTGTTTCAAAATCTGGGCAGTCTCTTTCCCAATTTAAACCAGTTAAGTGATAGTCATCTTTATTTGCGCCGGCACAGAAGTCAGACATAACGGCTGCTGAGCGGTCAGCAATGATGCGGATACCTTTCTCTTTTAAGTCTTTAGGGCCAATTGAGCCAGGTGCGCAACCAATCTTGTTGATGATGTCAGCTTCATCGGCAAATTCAAAAGGAGAAACAATGCCTTCAAGCTTTTCTACTTTCAATTCATTGATGTTGTGGTCGCCGCGCAATACAAGAGCAACAATGGTTGCTTGCTCGTTTTCATCTAGACCTTTCACTAGCATGGTTTTCACTGTTTGAGTGACATCTAGTTTAAGGAATTCAGCAACTTGCTGGATTGTCTTGCAGTCCGGTGTTAAGACTTCGGTCAATTCTTGTGTTGGTATGTCGGCTTTTGATTTTAAGCAAACTGCCTCTGCAAGTTCTACGTTGGCTGCGAAATCAGAAGCATCACTAAATGCAATGTCATCTTCACCAGAGTCTGCAAGTACATGGAATTCATGTGAGTACGCGCCGCCGATGCTGCCTGTATCTGCAAGTACTGGACGGTAGTCTAGACCGATTCGATCGAATACGTTGCAATAGGCTTTATGCATTACCTCGTAGGTCTCATGCAATGACTCTTCATTAACATGGAATGAATAAGCGTCTTTCATGCAGAACTCGCGAGAGCGCATAACGCCAAAACGTGGGCGAACTTCATCGCGGAACTTTGTTTGAATCTGGAAGAAGTTCATTGGTAGTTGCTTGTAGCTAGTCAGTTCATTGCGAGCAAGATCTGTGATGACTTCTTCGTGAGTTGGTCCAAGGCAATAATCGCGACCATGACGATCCTGCAGACGGAGTAATTCTGCGCCGTATTTCTGCCAGCGGCCAGTCTCTTGCCATAATTCAGCTGGTTGAACACCTGGCATCATGACTTCAAGTGAGCCTGCTTTTTCCATTTCTTCACGGACAATGTTCTCGACTTTACGAAGTACTTTTAGTCCTGTTGGTAGCCAAGTGTATAAGCCTTTGGAAAGCTGGCGAATCATGCCGGCACGAACCATAAGCTGGTGACTGGTTACGACGGCATCGGTTGGAGCATCACGTAGGGTGGAAAATAAATAATTGCTTGCGCGCATGATAGTGTAGTCTATTTTTTAGGTTGTATGATTAGCCAGCGAATTTTTCTTCGTGTTGACCTTTGGTATTAACAGTAATGGCAAAGATTCCGCCAGCTTTGGGGAATTCTTTTAATTCTTCTTCTGTTTGGGCTGATCGACATGTGGTTACAAATAAGGTGCTCATGTCTTTGCCGCCAAATGCTACCATAGTTGGGTAGGTCGCAGGTACGGGATATTCTTCTAAAATATTTCCTTCAGGGCTTATTTTTACGACGCGTTGACCTTGGTATAAAGCAGACCAGTAGTTTCCTTCAGCATCCACTGCGGCACCATCTGGGCGACCATTGCCGCGAGGAAATTCAATGAAGACTCGTTTATTTGTTGCTGAGCCTGTTTCAAGGTCGTAATCAAATTGATAAACCACGTGATTCGGCGTATCGGAATAGTACATGGTTTTATTATCTGGAGAGAAAGCGAGTCCGTTTGAGGTCCAGGCGGCTTGGTCAATAAGCCTTTCTTGGCCTTGGTTGAACTGATGTAGCGCGCCTTTAAATGCATCTTTTGGTGAATACATTGTTCCGGCAAGAAAGCGACCTTTCGCGTCACAACGGCCGTCATTAAAGCGTGTTGTTTTTTGGTTGTATGTAGCGAGCCAGTAAGTTTCTAATGGGGCTTCGAAGGCGGAGAATGTGTAAACACCTGATCGGAATGCAGCAATAAACCCACCATTTTTGCTCAAAGAGAAACAGCCTATTTCTTCATCAAAGGTGCGTGATTTCAATGTTTCTGATTGAATGTTGTAGGCATGTAGCTTAAAGGAATCGATATCAACAAAATATAGAGTTTGAGTTGTTTCGTCCCAGCGTGGGCATTCAGCTAATTTCGCTTGTGCATCCAAGACACATTGCATTGTTGTCATGCGAGCTCCAAGTCTCTCAGTGATTTTTAAATTGAGGGTGCTATAGTGCTTATGAAAGCCTTTTTTGTAAAGTGAGAATGTATAAAGATGTTTGAGTTAGATCCAGTTTTAAAGCGCGATTCTGTGTTGGTTGGGTGTTTTCCATTGTGCCAGTTGAGGTTGATGAATGATGCTCAGTTCCCTTGGTTTATTTTAATTCCCCAGCGTAACCGCATTACTGAGATTTATCAGCTTGTTGAGGAAGATCGTCAGCGATTAATGGCTGAGAGTTGTTTGCTTTCAGAAGTTTTGCATGATGCTTTTTCTGCGACTAAGCTAAATGTTGCCGCCCTCGGCAATCAGGTGCCTCAATTACATCTTCATCATATAGTGCGTTACTCAACTGATTTGTGTTGGCCAGGGCCTATGTGGGGTAAGTTGCCTGCTGTTGAGTATACGGAAGAAAACTTGGCCAAGACTTTGCATGAGGTTCGATCATTACTCAATGATGATTTGGTTTCATTAGGTGACGGCGCTGATCTTTACTATTGAAATAAGCTTAAGATTGGTATTCTATTAGGATGATATTTAGTCAATTTGGAAAGTCTGTTTTATGAGCGTACGCAGAAGGAAGAAGGCTATACAGAAGGTTGTTAAATTGCTGAATTTAGCAACGTCGACCAACTCGAGTGAATCTACTGTGGCGCTACGTCACGCAGAGTCTTTAATCAGGCAATATCAAATAGCTCAGCGAGAGTTGCCGATTCTTCAACTGTGCGACAGTTCTATGCTTTATCGTGTTAGTTGGGGGGGCGCAGCTCCTCGATTCGCTAAGCAAGCTTCCGTGCAGACTCCTTGCGAACCTTCTGTTTACCAGCGCCGCTTTAGTGAAAAAAATAATGATCCAAGTCGAGCTTATGAATCTGCTCGAACGATTCTCGATGATCTTGAAGAGCTCGATGATCTTGAAGAAAGTGTTGATGATTTATTTGAAAGCGAATTAGGCGATTCAGAAATAGAGAGTGAGTTAGGTGTGAATTCTGAAGTGGACTTGACGAGTAGTGAAAGTGTGGGGAATGAAGCGGTTTTGGACGACGAAGAAGTTGTAAGTGAATGTGCGGCAGAAACCGGTGATGAGGCTGATACGATAAATTATTCGTCATCTGGTGATAATGTCATTAATGCAACAGGTGTTTTTCGTTCAAATAATGCTGAATTCACAGAAACCTTAAAAACACAATACGCTGCTAGCGATCCGAATATCCCCTTTGTGGAGGATGGTTACTGGTCCAAGGTTTATGAGAAGCTTGCTGGCTTTGATGAGGTGAAAGTTCAATCTTATATTGAGTCGCTTGATACTCAGCGTTCTCTGGCTCAAGAGAATCTACAATCTAAAAAACAGAAGCGGTATGAGCATGAGCAGGATGAAGTTCAAGAGAGGGCTGAGCGAGCAAGGATTGAACAGAGTTTTGAAGAGGCAATAGAAAGAGCGTTTCAAGCAAGAGCAAAATCATATGAAGCGTGGGAGACGCGCTGTACTAGTGTTCGTATGGCTTGCTTGCGAGATGAGCAAGAAGCAGTTCAGGGTTATGATGCGATCACTCAAGATTTAGAAAAAGCGAAAGAGTCACTTCAGCAGCATTTGCAGCGTAAAGAGGATTATCGTGCGGCGAAAATTATGCATGAACTGCGTCGAGAGTTGGCGTTGGCTGTTTCTGTTGGTGATGAAGCTATGTCTTCTTATGAGAAAGTAATTAATATCATGGGTGAAAATGGTCTTTCTCTTAAAGACTTGGAATTCTCCGATATTAAAAACAAAAGTTTGTTTATTCGGTTGCTGGAGAGAGAGTCGGCGCTTATCGAGGATGTACTGGAGCGTGAAGAGCACACAGAGAAGATGCTAGATAAGTTTTTGGTGTCCAGCTCATCGAAAAAAGATGCTAGACCATCTGAAAACCCAATTCAACGAATTCAGCGATTGCTTATTGCTGCGAGTGAGGGTGGGCAGTTTGAAACTCAGAAGAGTTTAGAGCAGGTTATTTATTTGATGGATTCGAATGGAGTTGGTGTCAGAGATATTGGCTACGGCTTTATTAAAAAATACTCTGTTTTTATTCGTCTAATTAATTGGGAGGCGGAGCGTATTTCATCTTTGTCTGAGCGAGAAAAGTTTACAGCTGAAATTTTGGAAGAGTATATTCAGCATTCTGTGCAGAAGCCTAAATCTGATAGCCATGAGCAAAAAATGAGCCGCTAATACTTAATCAAATCATTTCTTTTTCCTATATGCCTCCTATTCATTTGATTGATAGGGGGTATATTTTGTTAAAAATCACCTTAATACTTCCTTTGCTTGCTTGCATCTTTTACCATTTCCTATTCAAGATAATCATAATCCTCAGCAGGAGAGAAGCATGAGCATTATTAAAGAGAATGATTTGATTGATAGTGTCGCAGACGCACTGCAATTTATTTCATATTACCATCCGCTAGACTTCGTTAATGCCGTACATGACGCATATGAAAGAGAGGAGAGTAAAGCAGCCAAGGATGCTATGGCGCAAATTCTCATCAACTCAAGAATGTGTGCCGAAGGTAAACGCCCTATTTGCCAGGATACGGGTATCGTGACTGTTTTTGTTAAAGTCGGCATGAATGTTCAATGGGAAAGTAGCAAAAGTGTTACTGACATGATTAACGAAGGTGTACGTCGTGCTTATCTTCATCCTGATAATGTGTTGCGCGCCTCAATCTTAGATGATCCTGCTGGTGGCCGTAAAAATACCAAAGACAATACCCCAGCGGTGATTCATATGGAGATTGTTCCTGGTGACACCGTAGAGGTGCATGTGGCTGCAAAAGGTGGCGGTTCAGAGAACAAATCTAAACTTGCTATGTTGAACCCATCTGATGACATCGTTGAATGGGTTAAAAAAACAGTACCAATAATGGGCGCGGGCTGGTGTCCACCAGGTATGTTAGGTATCGGTATTGGTGGAACGGCAGAGAAAGCCATGGTCATGGCAAAAGAATCTCTGATGGAGCCTATTGATATTCATGAACTGAAAGAACGTGGGCCGCAAAATCGAGTAGAAGAGTTGCGTTTAGCGATCTTTGAAGAAGTGAATAATTTAGGGATTGGCGCGCAGGGTCTTGGTGGTTTAACCACGGTGTTAGATGTCAAAATCATGGATTACCCAACACACGCAGCGTCTTTGCCAGTGGCTATGATCCCTAACTGTGCAGCAACACGTCATGCGCATTTTGTATTGGATGGTTCCGGCCCTGCAGACTTAGTTCCACCATCATTGGATGATTGGCCAGAAATTACTTGGGAAGTGGGTGAAAGTGTTCGTCGAGTCAATTTAAACGAAATTACCCCAGAGCAAGTAAAGGAATGGCAACCAGGTGAAACCATTCTACTGAATGGCAAAATGCTAACTGGTCGCGATGCCGCGCATAAGAAAATGGTAGAAATGCTGGCGAATGGTGAAGAGCTACCAGTTGATCTAAAAGGACGTTTTATTTATTACGTTGGTCCTGTGGATCCAGTTAGAGATGAAGCCGTTGGTCCAGCCGGTCCAACAACGGCGACTCGTATGGATAAGTTTACTCGTACCATTTTAGATGAAACAGGCTTACTTGGTATGATAGGCAAATCTGAGCGTGGGCCAATTGCTATAGAAGCGATTAAAGAGTTCGGTGCTGTTTATCTGATGGCTGTTGGTGGTGCTGCGTATTTGGTTTCAAAAGCAATCAAAAAAGCAGATGTGATTGCTTTCCCAGAACTTGGGATGGAGGCTATTTACGAATTCGACGTTGTGGATATGCCAGTAACTGTTGCTGTTGATTCTGAAGGAACATCAGTTCACATTACAGGCCCAGCGGAATGGAAAGCTCGCATAGAAGAGCAAGCCCTGGAAATTAAATAAGCAAATTTGCTGGAAGAAATGATCTAAGAAGGCTGCAATATAAAATGTGGCCTTTTTTTGTTTTTCGCTAGAGAAAGTGTTGCATCATAATATTTAATCTGTATCATACGTTCCTCGGTCAGGAGATGTGCCTGATTTTGCTCTTTAAGAATTTAAACAGATAATTTGTGTGGGCGCTCGCTGGAGACTTCAGAAGACCATTGCATTGCTATTTTTAGTGTGTATTTGGTCAAAAAAATTGAAGTCTTACGA
>NZ_JBDXMW010000013.1:0-106902 GCF_039939215.1 Marinomonas sp. 5E14-1
TTTTGGAACCACGTCACCTATCTCTACACTACTTTTGGATCCATGTGACTGAGCGATGTTCCGAAGGAACCAGCTCAGGACGCCGAATGGCGCTGCGAAGCGGGATAAAGTATCGCTTTAGATCATTGTGAGTCGTCCCGCAAAGGGGATAAGCATCGTCAAGCTTCTAATTAATAAACCCTGATAGCTGAGCTGTTGGAGCTTTTTTGTCTGTAAGAAATGGAAAGTTTGATCGAGAGCCTCTTGTTGTGCGAATGGTCGCTCCCAATATATTGCTATGCATTAAATACATTCTAAGTTTGGGTAAAAGAGAGCAGCTATGACGATACTCTTATGGATTTTCGGCATTTAATTAGGAAGAGGAATGGATGGAATTTGTTTTACTTTATCGAGTACTACAGTCGAAGTGATACCTTTGACACTTGATAATATGGATATCGACTCGTTTAAGAATACGGATAAAGAGGGTAAGTCTTCACTAATGACTTTCAGCAAGTAATCGCTATCTCCACTTATTGAGTAGCATTCAAGTATTTGTGACATGTTAGTGATAGTGTTTTTAAATTCTATATCACTGTTTTTTATATTTTTATTTAAGGTGACATAGATAAAGGCGGTAACTTTATAGCCTAGTTCATTGGCATTTAATTGAGTAAAGTAGGATTCGATTATGTTGTGCTGCTCTAATTTTTGCAGGCGTCGTGAACATTGAGAAGGAGATAAGTTAACTTGCTCTGATAATGCGACATTAGATAGTCGAGCATTTTGCTGAAGGGCTTGAAGTAATCGCCAATCATAACTGTCGAGTTCAATATGATTCATTGATGATGCCTTATTTAACTGTATTATTGTTGTTATGCTGTTTTCAGCTAATACATTTAGGATAAGGCCTTTTATAAACTTAACAAGTTTAAAATCATTATTTTTTCCTCTTTTATGTCTTTTTCGTCTGTAAC
This sequence comes from Marinomonas sp. 5E14-1, assembly GCF_039939215.1. Classification (NCBI taxonomy): domain Bacteria; kingdom Pseudomonadati; phylum Pseudomonadota; class Gammaproteobacteria; order Oceanospirillales; family Oceanospirillaceae; genus Marinomonas; species Marinomonas sp. 5E14-1. The sequence continues at coordinate 957 of NZ_JBDXMW010000013.1, forward strand.
CTACAATATTTTGGGTAATTCCTTTCATTAAACATAAAAAAGCCGCCGATGATTGCATCAGCAGCTAATATTTATTTAGGCAGATTATCTTTAAGCCATGAGATTGCTTCAGGGTAAGGGGAAGGTAGATTTAACCCTGTTAGAGCGCCACGTAAAACAGCGAGTTCATTGGAGCAGAAGTTCAAGTGTCCGACTTTTCGACCAGGTCTTACCTCTTTTTTATACCAGTAAAGTTCTAAGCTTTTTATTTTTAACCAGTCATAGTTAAGGTCTACACCGATTAAATTAACCATCATACTTTGGCTTTTTATTTCTGCTTGGGCCAGAGGCAAGCCTGTAACTGCTCTAACGTGGTTTTCAAACTGGTTAACACTTGCTCCCGCTTGAGTCCAATGTCCACTGTTATGAACTCTAGGTGCAAGCTCATTGATGAGTAATTTATCTCCAACACGAAAACATTCCATTGCCATTACGCCTACATAATCTAATGTATCCATTAGTTTACTTAGCATTTCTTCTGCTTTAGCTTGAAGTGGTTTTAGGCGTTCTAGAGGAGAAATAGAAGCGTATAAAATACCATTAATATGTAGGTTAAGCGTTAAAGGGTAAAAATGCTTTTCTCCATTTTTTCCTCTTACACCAACAATAGATACTTCCTCATCAAAATTGATTGCCTGCTCTGCGATAGCAGAACCTTTCCAATCTTCAGGTATTTTCGCTGACTCAGATTGTTTTAACCAATATTGCCCTTTACCGTCATATCCGCCACGACGTTGCTTCATTAGTACTCTATCGCCAAGGGTTTTATATGCATATTCAGCTGTTGAATCGCTTTCCACGGGAAACCATGGGGCTGTGGCAAGGTCGAGACGGTCTAGCCATTGCTTTTGTGTTAAGCGATCTGCTAATTGAGGGAATGTTGTTAAGTTAATAAAATTGCTATGCGTTGCAAGTTGTTTCGTGGCAACGGTTTCAGGCCATTCTTCTCTTTCTGCCGTTACTATATCACTTGCTTGCAAAGGTAGAGTTTCTGTTGCTTCAATATCTACAGGGCGAACATCGACACCAAGGGGGGTGCCAGCTTGCTTTAACATAGCACCTAATTGACCCGCTCCTAATACCCATAAAACTGACATATATTAAGCCTCTCTTGGATCTGGGTTCGCCAAAACTGTATTTGTTTGATCTGCCCTGAATTTTTCTATTTTTGCTAATAACTCAGGGTTTGATGTAGCGAGAATTTGACAAGCCAGCAAGCCAGCATTGAAAGCTCCAGCGCTTCCAATTGCTAATGTTCCTACAGCAACACCTTTAGGCATTTGGGCTATAGATAGTAGACTGTCCATACCATTTAAAGCTTTGCTTTGTACTGGTACACCTAAGACTGGAAGACTAGTGTGTGCGGCAACCATGCCAGGTAAATGAGCTGCGCCGCCTGCACCACCAATGATGATTTTAAAGCCATTGTTGATAGCATTTTCTGAAAATTCAGCAAGTTTAGCAGGAGTTCGGTGAGCAGAAACCACTTCGACATGATAACTAACGCCTAGAAGGTCCATGATCTCAGCGGCGCCTTCCATTGTGGCCCAATCACTTTTTGATCCCATTATAAGGGCAACTTCAGCTTGCAAAATATTTCTCCTATCGATGGTATCCAACGTGGTGTTTGAGAAGGGAGGTACGTTGAATTTATGAGTGAATTTATTTGTCTTTAGATGAAAATCTCATCGCAGAGTAGCAAATAATAATGACTGCTAATATAGCCGATTTTGAGTCAAATCGCGAGTATTGAGGAGGGTATAAAAAAGAAGAGCGACTTAAAGCCGCTCTTGAAGATATGTATCATAATCAGGAATTTGTCGTTCAAACTTACTTTTGAATAGAGGTGAAGATACAAGAAAGTTAGCTGAAGCTACACTACATGCAATTGGAATATTCCAAACCGCAGCAACTCGAAGTAAGGCTTTAATATCTGGGTCATGAGGCATTGGTTCGAAAGGATCCCAAAAGAAAATCAACACATCAATTTTCCCTTCAGCTATCAAGCCTCCTAATTGCTGATCCCCACCAAGAGGGCCGCTAATAAGAGATTGAACAGGAACCTTTAATTGCTTTTGCATTAAGTTTCCGGTGGTGCCTGTCGCTAATAGGTTATGTTTGATTAGCTTATCTTTATGTTTTTCTGCCCAATCAATGAGTGCTGATTTCATATTATCATGAGCCACCAGAGCGACGTTTTTACACTCTGGTGTTGTGATGGTTTTTTGTTGCAATTGCACTGTTTAACCCTTCACTTGATTATTCTTTTACATCACCAACTTTCACGATTTTCATCATATTAGTTGTACCGTAGCTAACTAGGTGATCGCCTTTTGTCACGATAACCAGGTCTCCGTCTTTAATCAAGTTCAGCGATTTAACATGGTCAACCAAACCTGCAACGATAGTATCTACGTTAAACTCTTGAGAAGAGAAAGATACAGGCGTTACACCACGATAAAGGTTTACTTTATTTAATGTTTCTTGGTTTGGAGAAAGTGCATAAATAGGCAAGCCAGAACTAATGCGAGACATTAGAAGCGGAGTTGTACCAGATTCAGTTAAGCTGATAATGGCTTTTACGCCTTCTAAATGATTAGCTGCATACATAGCAGACATTGCAATTGTTTCATCAACATTTGTAAAAGTAACATCTAGACGATGGCTAGAGCGGCTGATTTCAGGTTGCTTTTCAGCACCTAAACAAACGCGATTCATTGTTTGTATTACTTCGACTGGATATGCGCCAGCTGCAGTTTCTGCGGACAACATAACGGCGTCAGTACCATCAAGAACAGCATTGGCTACGTCAAATACTTCAGCACGTGTAGGCATTGCGCTTGTAATCATAGTTTCCATCATTTGCGTTGCTGTGATTACGGGACGGTTCAATTGACGGCAGCGTTTGATCATGTGTTTTTGTACGCCGATAAGTTCAGCATCACCGATTTCAACACCTAAGTCCCCACGTGCAACCATAACGGCGTCAGACGCTAAAATGATTGCATCCAATGTTTCGTTGTTTGCAACGGCTTCAGCACGTTCTACTTTAGATACGATGCCAGCTTTTAGGCCTGCTGCTTCTGCTAGAGCGCGCGCTTCATTAAGATCCTCAGCGCTGCGAGGGAATGATACGGCAAGATAATCCGCCTTTAGAGCAGCGGCTGTTTTGATGTCTTCTTTATCTTTTGGTGTTAGTGCTGCAGCAGAAAGGCCACCACCTTGACGGTTAATACCTTTATTGTTTGACAGTGGTCCGCCAACAAGGACTTTAGTGATAACTTCTTGGCCTTTTACTTCAAGTACTTCAAGTACAACTCGTCCATCATCAAGAAGTAATACGTTGCCAGGCTCAGAGTCTGAAGCAAGTTGTGGGTAGTCAATACCAACACGTTTTTCATCACCTGCGTCTTTATCGAAACCTACGTCTAGAATAAATTGGTCGCCATCTTTCAGTTCAACTTTAGTGTTTTTGAAGCGTGCGATACGTATTTTTGGCCCTTGTAAATCACCAAGAATAGCTATGTGACGATTGTGTTTTGCCGCCATCGCGCGAACAACATTCGCTCTTTCTATGTGGTCTTCAGGTTGACCATGTGAAAAGTTAAGACGGAAAACATTTGCGCCTGCCAAAATTAAACTTTCAATCATTTCAGGAGAAGTAGAAGCTGGGCCTAAGGTTGCAACAATTTTTGTTCTGCGAGTCATTTTAGTTACCAAAGATTAAAGTGCTAGATGAGGTTTGATGTATTCAAGACGACAAAGGCTGCAATGCAGCCTTTGTGTGGTATTTCCTTATTTTGCATTCATTAATGCAATAGTATTGTCTAGCATGCGGTTTGAGAAACCCCATTCGTTGTCATACCAAGCCATGATTTTCACTAGTTTGCCTTGAACGCGAGTTTGTGTCGCGTCAAAGTTTGAAGTGAAGGTACTGTGGTTGAAATCAGAAGAAACAAGAGGATCGTGATTAACTTGCAATACTTGAGCAAGAACTGAATCCGCTTTGATTGCATCTTCAATGATGCCGTTTACTTCTTCTACAGACGTTTCGCGTGGTGCCAAGAAAGTTAAATCAACAAGAGATACGTTAATTGTTGGAACGCGTACAGCCATACCGTCGAATTTACCAACTAGCTCAGGAACAACAAGACCTACAGCGGCAGCAGCACCTGTTTTACTTGGAATCATGTTCATTGCAGCAGCACGAGCACGGTAAAGGTCTTCGTGATATACGTCAGATAGACGCTGATCGTTTGTGTAAGCGTGAATAGTTGTCATTAAACCGCTTTCAATACCTAGTTTGTCGCTTAGTGGCTTAGCAACAGGTGCTAGACAATTTGTAGTACAAGAAGCGTTAGAAATAACAGTCATGTCAGATGTTAGTACATTTTGGTTAACACCGTACACAACCGTAGCGTCAACTTCTTTACCTGGTGCTGAAATGATAACTTTTTTAGCACCAGCGCTGATGTGAGCGCTTGCTTTTTCTTTCGTTGTAAAGAAACCAGTACATTCGTATACAACATCAACACCCAACTCAGCCCAAGGAAGGTCTGCAGGATTACGCTCAGAGAATGTGCGGATTTTATCTTTGTTTACATACAAAGCTTCGTCGTCAAAAGTAACTTCTTCGCTAAAACGGCCATGAACTGTGTCGTATTTTGTCAGGTGAGCATTGGTTTTTGAATCGCCAAGATCGTTGATCGCAACAATCTCAATTTGATCACGTTTACCAGACTCATATAAAGCTCGAAGAGTGTTGCGTCCGATACGGCCATAACCGTTGATAGCTACCTTAATTGTCATACTTACCTCTAAAATAGTGCGGAAATTACTGAATATTCAAACTTGAGCGTTCAGTGTTTGATCTTGTTCTTTGATGTAAAAATACTACAGAAGTAAATTTTTACGCAAGGATTAGTAACAAATCCTTCTCAGCTTGACTATATTTTAATCATACTATGGCTTGTTAACCATATTACCTTTAATTGTATTACAAAAGCATTGCAATTGCTGAGATATTTTAGTTGAAATAACGACTATTAGATCTGTTTATGTAAAAAAATTACATATTTTTCATTTAAATCTGGTTTTTTGATAAATTTATAGATAAATATTGCTATAAATGTAGTAATATTACGAAATTGATCAGGGCAAATAATCACAAAAATAAATGAATTCAAAAACGGAGAGAGGCATGAATCCGATTGTTGCTAAGGTAACGAACGACATCATTGAGCGAAGTAAAACACTGCGTAAACAATATCTTACAGACATGAAAAAGGCCGAAGAGCAAGGTCCGCATCGTGGAAAATTGTCATGCGGTAATTTGGCTCATGGCTTTGCAGCGTGTCAGCCTCAGGAAAAGCAGAAATTAACATTAATGGAAGCGGCTAATATAGGCATTGTTTCTTCATATAATGACATGTTGTCCGCTCATCAGCCTTATGAAGCTTATCCAAATCAGATTAAAGCTGCCGTTCAAGAAATGGGGTCAATTGCGCAGTTCGCTGGTGGTGTTCCAGCTATGTGTGATGGTGTGACTCAAGGGCAAGATGGTATGGAGTTGAGTCTTTTTAGTCGCGACAACATTGCCCAGGGTGCTGCTATTGCTCTGTCTCATAATATGTTTGATGCTGCTGTGTATTTAGGTATTTGTGACAAAATTGTTCCTGGCTTATTAATTGCCGCTTTGCGTTTTGGTCATCTTCCTTCTTTATTTGTTCCTGCAGGCCCAATGCCATCTGGTATTACCAATGCTGAAAAAGCGGCAGTTCGTCAAAGATACGCTCAAGGTCAGGCGACGAGAGATGAGCTACTAGAAGCCGAGTCTTCTTCTTATCACAGTGCAGGTACTTGTACTTTTTACGGTACAGCGAACTCGAATCAGTTGCTTGTTGAAATGATGGGGCTACAACTGCCTGGTTCTTCTTTTGTGAACCCAGATAACTCTCTGCGTCCTGCTCTGACAAAATATGCTTCGCAGCTTTCAACTAAGATTACGGCATTAGGTCGAGATTACCGTCCTTTGTATGAAATCATTGATGAGCGCAGTATTGTGAATTCAATTGTTGGTTTACTAGCAACAGGCGGTTCGACGAATCATACAATGCATATTGTTGCCTATGCTCGTGCAGCAGGAATTATTGTTACTTGGGATGATTTCTCTGCATTGTCAAAAGTCGTCCCATTAATGACGCGTATTTATCCTAATGGCTTAGCGGATATTAACCATTTTCATGCAGCCGGTGGTATGGCTTATCTAGTAAAACAGCTTTTGAAAGGTGGGTTGTTGCATGAAGATGTGAATACTATTGTGGGTAAAGGCTTGTCTCATTATACCAAAGAGCCGTTCTTAGATGGCGAAGAGCTAGTGTGGCGTGAAGGCCCTGAAAGTAGCTTAGATGAAGACGTTATTCGACCTATTGAAAATCCATTTAGTGCAGAAGGTGGTTTGTCTTTATTGAAAGGGAATCTTGGTCGCTCAGTTATTAAAGTTTCTGCGGTTAAAGAAGAGAACCGAGTAATTGAAGCGCCAGCGGCTGTTTTTCATAGTCAAAACGAATTGGCAGAAGCGATTGGCAGTGGTCAGCTAAAACGTGATTGTGTGGCTGTTGTACGTTTCCAAGGCCCGAAAGCGTTGGGTATGCCAGAATTGCATAAATTGACGCCTTTCTTAGGGAATTTACAAGACCAAGGCTACAAAGTTGCGTTAGTGACTGATGGCCGAATGTCAGGCGCTTCCGGTAAAGTACCAGCGGCAATTCATTTAACGCCAGAAGCGTTAGCTGGCGGTTTGATCGCTAAGATTCAAGATGGTGATCTGGTTCGTTTAGATGCCAATAAAGGTTTGTTGTCTGTTTTGATTTCCGATGAGGAATTGCATACCCGTGCTGTAGCAACACAGGATTTGTCTGATTCCCATCAAGGTATGGGGCGTGAGTTATTTAGTGCGCAACGTATTTTAGTGAGCGGCGCTGAGCAAGGTGCGTGTAGCTTATTTAATGATTAATGTTTCCTCTGATTACTAACGTCTTGTTAGTAAACTGGTGTTTTGGGGCTTATTTAAGCCCCCTTTTTTTGCCTATAAAAAAGCTCGAACCAATTTTTTGGTTCGAGCTTTTGAATCTAAATAGCAGATTCATTGTCTTAGGAAAATAGATTAATCCATTGCCTTAAATGTTTCTGTCACTGGCTCTTCTGGTGCGCCAGTAGCAATACTAACAATGATTATTGCAAGGCTTGATAAGACAAAGCCTAGAAGGGTTTCGTATAAATCGAAAAGACCGCCAGATAGTTACTTCCGTACAACAACAGTAACACCGCCAATGATAATACCGGCAAGTGCGCCATTTCTGTTCATATTGCACCAGAATAGGCTTAGTAAAATAGCAGTGTCAAATGCCGCACCAAAGCCAGTCTAAGTGTAAGAAACAAGGCCAAGAACTGAGCTTTCAGGATTTAATGCAAGGAAGAGTGGTATGGCGTTATCTTTATTCTAAAAGCCATTGATTTTTAATGTTTAAATCATCATTGCCTTGTAAAAACTGTGAATTGCTTTGAGTTGTATGTGATGCTCGAAAAGTTCTTTAAATCGAACAAGATAAGCAACCAAAAATATTTGTCCATGACGAAAAAAAGGAAGAATGTAGAGCGCTCTTCCTTTTTGTTTGACCATCATTTGAGAGGGTTATTTGTTGTCTATCTTTGGCGAGCGAGTGTCTTGAACACTTTGTTTAAGCTTTTTCAAGTGCGCGTTAAATTCAGGGCCACGTTTCAATAGAACACCAGTTGCGAGTGCATCTATCAGAGTAAGATAGACAATACGAGAACTCATTGGTGTATAAATATCCGTGTCTTCTGTTTCCTCGATTGGCAACACAATAGAGCAGTGTTCTGTAAGAGGAGAATTTGGATTGGTAATGCCGATAACAGATGCGCCAGTTTCTCTTGCAACGCGTGCTGTTTCAATCAATGGCAAGGTCCGGCCTGTATAAGAAATAATAACAACTGCATCACCCGGGTGAGTGCCTGCGGCTGCCATGCGTTGTACTAAAATGTCTGTGTAAGCAACAACTGGCATGTTTAAGCGGAAAAACTTGTGGTGAGCATCTTGAGCAACAGGTCCAGAAGCTCCTAAGCCGTAAAACTCAATTCGACGAGCTTGAGCAAGTACGTCGACAGCGCGACTAATTAAAGATTCAGGTAGAATTTCTTGAGCGCGAGTTAGATTATTCTTTGCCGCCTCAAAAATTTTGGTGGTGACCGCACCAGGAGCGTCATCTGGCTCTACGTTTAAATTGACGTAAGGCGTACCCGTTGCCAAGCTTTGAGCAAGGGATACTTTGAAATCAGGGAAGCCGCTACCAATCAAACTACGACAAAATCGATTCACTGTCGGTTCACTGACTTCAGCGCGTGCTGCAAGTTTTGCGATACTAGAATGTATAGTGGTTTTTGGGTCGGCAAGAATCGCTTCAGCTACTTTTCGCTCAGATTTGCTCAAGGTGCTTAGGCGTTCTTGTATCTTACGAATAATGTCTTCGTGTTTATTCATCTATCTGCTTCAATTTTGTCTATTGACTCGAATGGTTCAGTTGTTCATTCTGACAGCCGCATACAATTCTGGCAATAAAATCATTATAAATGAACGTACTATCTGAATATTTTGTGGAAATGGGCAAGCTATTGCCAAACCTTTCTAAGGTCGAAGCCACTTTATTGACTGAAGGCTTTTCAAATAAGGTGTATTTACTGAGAGTGGAGCAGGTTCCTCGCTTTGTATTACGCATTCCGTGCATCGACTGTGATGCTTTTTTTGTGAATCGTAAGGTTGAAATCAGTACATTTAAACAAGCTGCTTCTGTGGGGTTATCACCAGAAATTGTATGGACAAATGATAAAGGAGGGATTGTTTGCGAGTTTGTCTCACAATCGACAATGGGTTGGACGGTAAATCATAAAAATGAGGATGTGAAACGTATTGCTCTGGCACTTGCTAAAGCACATAAGCTGCCTGCTGTTGATCATAAATACAGTGTGTTTGATGTGATTGATCATTACTTGAAGCAAATTCAGGCTTTTGTCTTAGATGACGAGTTACTTAATTGTGAATATGAATATCTTTTGGATTGTTTTCAGGGATTAACCCAGCCTCAGTCTTTGTTGCCTTTTGTGCTCTGTCATAATGATTTAAACCCTAAAAATATTTTAATGGATGATGATGTCTTGTGGTTGATTGATTGGGAATATACTGGAGTTGGCGACCCTTTGTTCGACCTTTCTGTTGTTGCGAAATCCCATAATTTAAACGATGAGCAAATGGAAATTCTGTTGTCGACGTATCAGGCGAGTTTGCCCTTGCAAGAAGCAAGATTAGCCATTCATACCTATAAGCAGTGTTACGCTTTACGAGAAATGGCTTGGCTGTTTTTAAAGCACTTAATTGATTCAGAAGATAAAATAGCATTGAAGCAGTACTTTGAATTTAAGACGTCGCCAGAACTAAACACTTTTCACCTCTAAGAAAAATGAAGCAGATTAAATGAATGAGAACACAGCAATAGTAAAAAGCTGGCATGAAGACTTGGCAGACGAGTTAAATCAGGATTATATGCAATCCTTATTGGCTTTTTTATCAGCAAAGAAAGCCACTTGCACGATTTACCCTGATGAGAACCAATACTTCTCTGCGTTAAAGTCAACGTCTTTTCACAAAGTAAAAGTCGTGATACTTGGTCAAGATCCTTATCATGGCGAAGGGCAGGCTCACGGTTTATCTTTCTCTGTTAAACCAGGCGTTAAGGTGCCGCCTTCTTTGATGAATATGTACAAAGAGCTTGAAACGGACTTAGGTATTTCACCTGCAACTCATGGTTATTTGGAGCAATGGGCAGAGCAAGGAGTTTTGCTGTTAAACAGCGTTTTGACAGTCGAAGCGGGCAAAGCGGGTTCCCACCAGAATAAAGGTTGGGAAGCCTTTACGGATAAAATCATTGCTTTGATTAATGAACAGCATCAAGGTGTGGTGTTTATGTTGTGGGGAGCTTACGCACAGAAAAAAGGCAAAGAAATTGATCGTGATAAACATTGTGTTTTGGAAACGGTTCATCCTTCGCCTTTATCGGCTTATCGTGGCTTCTTCGGGTGTCAGCACTTTTCTAAGGCGAATCATTATTTAAGTGGGCAAGGAAAAGCACCAATCCAATGGTCTTTAAAATCGGTTGAATTGGCTGAAACAGGGCAGGTCGAGCTGCCTTTTTGATTAGTTGGCGCTGTCGATGGAATAAGGTAAAGATAGGTGATTGATGGTTTGGTTATCTATTAAGAAACCATCGATTTCACTTGGGTCAGTGTTAATGATAGCTTGTGCCAAATGCCCATTTGATAACCCCGCGGCTTTGATGACTTGCCCAACGTTTTTGCCTTCTTTATCTAGAATGTCTTGGTTTGTTTCCATTGGGGTTTCTGACTGAAAGAGTGCGAGTTGCTTTTTGGATTTTCCTCTATATTGCATTCTCGCCACAATTTCTTGTCCTGTATAACAACCCTTTGTGAAGCTAATGCCGCCGGTTCTTTGCATGTTCAACCATTGTGGCAAGATGGTTTCACTTTGTTCTAGGTTGATCACTGGACGGGCAGACAGTATTTCGAGCGCTGCGAGTTCTTGGTTTTGCTCTTCTATTTTGTCGCTTGAGTCGGTTAGTAGCCATTGAACGGTAATTGGATACTGGCTAACCGTTAGATTGATTCCATTATTACTTGTAATAGCGGGCAGTTTCTCTTTAAGTGTTTCTGGTGCGGATTCAACAGAAGTCTTTGTTAATTTTGAATACAGGTGAAAATGTTCACTTTCATCTGACAACTCAGCTTTAAAGAAAACAGCGTACTTTTTTAAGTGTAGTAATGTCTTTTCTACTAGATCCGCACTCATTAGCATCAGCACATCGTCGTTGTTTTGGACGAGATAGAAGTTGGTAATAATTCGTCCTTTGATGCTGCATATTGCACCATAGAGTGCATCAGTTTGAGTGAGCTTATTGATGTCGCAGGTAATTTGACCTTGTAAGAATTTCTTTGTATCTGGTCCCGCTGCTTTAAGCACTCCAATCTTTTGTTGAGCAATAACCTCTTTATTTTGTAATAGGGATGTCATTGTGTCGTTAAATGAAGTCATATCATGATTTCCAAAAGTAGAGTCGCAGCAGATTAATTCGGTAATGTATCAGTAATGGCTATTTCTGTATTTTCAATAGGTATGAAAGAATGATTTCATTATGATGGCACGCTTACTGGTCGAATATCCACAGCCCAGTTGTTGCGTCAGTTTTACTTGGTATCTTTAATGAGATGAGTATAGGTATGTATTTAGGTCTTGATCTTGGAACTTCGGGTTTAAAAGGCGTCATTATTGACGAAAAAGGAAATGTATTAGCGCAGGAGTCTGCTTCTTTATCAACTAGCTCACCTTTTCCAACTTGGTCAGAGCAAGACCCTTTATCTTGGTGGCAAGCGTGTGTTGATGTTATTGCGCAATTACAGCAGCGCTTTGATTTGGCTAAGCTGAAAGCAGTAGGTTTATCTGGACAAATGCATGGTGCCACTTTATTGGATAAAGGTGGCAATGTTTTGCGCCCTTGTATCTTGTGGAACGACGGTCGAAGCCAGACACAATGTCAGGCTTTAATGGAAGAATACCCAGATTTAATTGAACGCTCTGGAAATCTTGCTATGTCCGGCTTTACAGCACCTAAGATACGTTGGGTGCAAGAGAATGAGCCAGATATTTTTGAAAAGCTTGCGTTTGTATTGTTACCTAAAGATTACATTGCGTATCGACTAACCGGCTTTATGTCTTCTGATTGCTCGGACGCCTCAGGTACCTTATGGCTCAATCCAGAGACTCGTCAATGGGATGATGTGTTGTTAGCAGCAACAGGTTTGTCTCAAAGCAACATGCCAAAGGTTTATGAAGGTTGTGCTCTTGTAGGAGAGTTATCCACTAATGTCGCCAATGAATTAGGTTTGCCTAAGTTACCTCTGGTTGCTGGGGCTGGAGATAATGCAGCTGGAGCCGTTGGTATGGGTGTAACGAACCCAGAGCAAGGTTTTATCTCTCTAGGGACATCTGGCGTCTATTTCACAGTAAGTGAATCTCATAAAGCCAACCCTCAAAACACAGTGCATGCGTTTTGCCATGCTTTGCCGAATCGTTGGCACCAAATGGGCGTGACGTTAAGTGCGGCGAATTCATTGGCTTGGTTTGCCAAGCTGGTGAATAAAACTGTTCCTGAGTTGTTAGATTCTTTAGAAGAGTCTGATGTGCAGAAAACCAATGTTGTGTTTCTTCCTTATCTAAATGGTGAGCGTACGCCTCATAATGATCCTCTGGCAAACGGTCAATTTGTTGGACTTGTTAACTCCTCAAGTAGAGAGGAAATGACGTTAGCGATTTTAGAAGGTGTGGCGTTTTCCTTGCTGGATTGCCAAAATGCATTAATGAGTGCGGGCAGTAAAGTGAATGAGTTATCACTCATTGGAGGAGGTGCGCGTTCTGCTATGTGGCGTCAAATTATAGCGAATGTTCTTGAGAAGCGATTAATTTACCGTGATGGTGGTGATGTTGGTCCTGGTTTGGGAGCCGCGAGGTTGGCATCATTGGGCGAGCAACAAAGCCAAGGGAAAGATATCGAGTGGCTTATTAAAGAATACTGCACTATGCCAGAAGTTCTAGAAACTCACGAACCTGATGCAACAATGGCTGAGTATTATCAGAAGAAGTACGTTTTATTCCAAAAGCTTTATCAATCGACTCACATGCTTAATGTGGAGCTCATGGCGTTATCTTCTGTTTAACGCCTCCTTTAATGATTTTATGAAAAATTGTTTTAAAATCAATGCTTAATGTTTTCTAAGCCATCGATACGAATGTTGCTTTGAGAGCGGAAGTCTCTTGGTGTGACACCTTTCAGTTCATGAAAGCGTCGATTGAAATTGGCCACATTATTAAAGCCTACTTGGAAGCAGATGGTCGCAATTTGTTGGTCTGTTTCTGTTAGCAGGCTGCATGCACGGCTGATTCGAACGCGATTTACAAATTCAATAAAACGGTTGCCTGTCGCTTTCTTGAAGAAGCGTGAAAAATGGCTGTCTGACATACCAATTAAACTTGCGACACTGGATAGCGTGATGTCTTGGCTGTAGTTTTGTGTGACATAGTCCACAACAGTATTGATTTTACGTTGCAATGTTTCATTAGATTTTAAATCAATTTGTACTGTAGAAAGTAAGCGATAATTTGGTGTTTTTGCCAGTTTTTGTAGTAAGGGTAACGTTACAATTAATCGAGATAAGCCATTGGTATCACGTACTTTTCTGAAAATATCTTTTAGATACTCTGGGTCTAGGTCAAAAAACTCGATACCTGATTTTGCCTTGGCGAGCATAGGAAGAATTTCAGCCAGCTCAGGGATAATTTTCATGCCATTTGAAAAAGATTCGTGGTCAAAACGAATCAGCATATCGCGGGTTTCGACGCTTTCTTGATCGTTTTGGCAGATCCAATTATGTGGGAGTCTTGGCCCTGTTAAGATCAGTTGCCCGGGAGAGTAGTTACCAATAAAGTCACCAATAAATACCTTACCTGATGTCGCCAAAATAAAATGAAGCTCGTAATCGTCATGCGCGTGCCAGCGAATCAGATCGCATGGATATCCATGTTCTTGATAGCGAATGGTTTCGTTGTCGTCGACAAGCTCATATTCTGGTGTGAGGCGTTTGGCTGTAGTGGTCATAGTACTTTCCCGTATTAACAAAGCAAGATACAGAGTGGTGACTCTATTTTTACCTTGCCATTTTTTCTTATTTTTAATTAAGAGGCTCAAGAAACAAAAGCCTATGAAACATAGGCTTTTGCTTCTTGAGCTAGGTAGTAGCTACCTAAGCGTACTTTTCCATATTGGCGTGAATAGCTTGAGTCAATTGAGTTACAAACTCAGGGAATTCTGTCGGTACATTGCCCCACAAAAAACTGTCTGTGACAAAAGCGTTGATTCCTTCTGCAGTGTTAGTAAAAGCAGCTACTTCGACTTTGCTTGGTTCATGATATTGAGTCTTTATTTTACCTTCATTCGTTAACTGAATGAATGTAAACCAGCTAGCGATGCCTTGAATTGTTTTACTTGGCGTTCTACCTTTACGGTACGTGCCTTCCAATGTCGGGAAAACAAAAATTGGAAATTTGGCATAACCATCACTACAGATACGTTCAACAGTGTCACCAATATTGGCGTTGCTAAAGCGTTTTGCAATGATGTCTAAGTAAGCCGGTAAATCCACGACAGAGTCACCAATGGCTGGAATTGAATCCTGTAAAATGAAGTCTTTGAAGTACTGGTGTAGCTCTTCATCACGCATTGCTTCATCAAAGTAAGTCAGACCTTTTAGTGCCGCTTGGTAAGTGACACAAGTGTGGCCTGCATTTAAAATACGAATCTTAGCTTCTTCGAATGGCACAACGTCTTGAACAAATTGAACACCAACTTCATCAAGAGATGGCTTTTTGCCTGCAAAATTGTCTTCAACTACCCATTGGATAAAGTCTTCACCCATAACCGTCATTTTGTCATCAACACCGAAGCGAGACTGAACATCATCAACATGCTGCTGACTTGGTTTTGGTGTGATACGGTCTACCATAGAACAAGGGAAAGATACGTTTTGCTTGATCCAGTTAGCCAGTTCAATGTCTTGCTTGGCGTCTAGGAACTGCATTAATCCAGCTTGTAATAATTCACCGTTGTGGCGAAGGTTGTCACAGCATAATAGTGTGATTTTTGCTTTGGATGTTTCGCTGCGTTTCTTCAGACCAGCATATAGGAAAGCATAAAGAGTGTTTCTAGCACCTCCTATGTCTCCTTCAATTGCAGGGTGGTCGAGCATTAACTTGCGGTTTTCATCAAGATAATAGCCGCCTTCTGTTACTGTTGATGTAACAAGCTGAATACTGGCATTTGCAAGCGCACTGTCAACATCGTCTGGAGCTTGCGCTCCATCAATTTGTTGAACCAAAGAGCGAATATGCTCATATTGTGTTTGGCCATCAGCCGCCATGGTTTTTAAAACATACTCACCATCTTGTTCAATGAAGCGTGAAAAAGCTTGGCTGTCTTGTGGGCGAATATTAACGCCAATGATTCCCCAGTTTTGTTCTCCTTCATTTGCTAGAAGACGATCAAAATAGACTGCTTGATGAGCGCGGTGAAATGCACCCACGCCCAAATGTACGACTCCAGCCTGAACAGCATCTTTCTGATAGTTTTGAACAGAAAGTTGGTCTTGATTAAGTGAAGCTTGAAGATAATTTGACATGTTAGGCTTCCTCAGGAATCACTGAAATTACACGATCTTCATTGTTGAATAAAATGGCTTCAGCGATGTCAACTTTAAGATGAACTTCTTGACCATCTGCAATAGAGCTGCGGGCAGAAGCTTTTGCAATGATTGTCTGATTGTTTGGAAGTTGAATATGGGCGTATGCTTCAGAACCTAGGTGTTCAACAAGCTCAACAAAACCAGAGAAATCACCGTCTTCATCTTTTTCAACTAATGTTAAGTGTTCAGGACGAATACCTAAAATAACTGAGCTTGGGATTGCTTCTTTAATACGATTCGTTGGGAAATTTATTTTATGTCCTGATAGTTCAAGCGTTAAATTATCACCTTGTTGCTCTACTTGATTCATAGGGATCAAGTTCATCTTTGGTGTGCCAATGAACTCGGCAACGAAACGGCTGTTTGGTTGACGGTATAATTCTAACGGAGTGCCAACTTGTTCAATTTGACCTGCATTTAAGATAACCACACGATCAGCCAGTGTCATGGCTTCAACTTGATCATGCGTTACATAGATCATAGTTGTTCCAAGCTTTTTATGTAGTCGTGCTAGTTCAAGACGCATTTGTACTCGAAGTGCCGCATCCAAATTGGATAGAGGTTCATCAAATAAGAATACTTTTGGCTGACGGACAATGGCGCGGCCGATAGCGACACGTTGGCGCTGACCACCAGATAATTCTTTAGGTTTACGATCCAATAAAGCATCTAACTGCAATGAAGCAGATACAGAGCGTACTTTTTCTTGAATTTCTTCATCAGACACCTTGGCAAGACGCAAAGCGAAAGACAAGTTATCAGCCACTGTCATATGTGGATACAAAGCGTATGACTGGAATACCATCGCTAGATCGCGTTTAGATGAAGCCAGTTCAGTAATATCACGATTATCTAGCTCAATCGTGCCGCCAGAGCTTGATTCAAGTCCTGCAATGGTACGAAGTAGTGTTGATTTACCACAACCAGATGGGCCAACAAAGACAACAAATTCGCCTTCAGTGATGGATAGATTGATACCGCGCAAAGCATGGTAGCTATCATAATGTTTTTGTAAATCTGTAATAGTTAAGTATGACATGTGAAAGCTTCCTTATAATTATTTTACGGCGCCGAAAGTAAGGCCTTGTACTAATTGTTTTTGACAGAACCAACCGAATATCACGATAGGTGCGCATGCTAATGTTGAAGCAGCGGATAGTTTCGCCCAGAACAAACCTTCAGGGCTTGAATAGGATGCGATCATCGCTGTTAATGGTGCGGCTTCTGACGCGGTTAAGGTGATAGACCAAAAAGCTTCATTCCAGCACAGAACGATCGATAAAAGCGCAGTGGATGAAATAGCACCAACCGATAAAGGCATAACCACTTTTACCATTTCATCCCAAGGTGTTGCACCATCCATTCGAGCGGCTTCTAAGATTTCTTTAGGTAAATCTTTGAAGTAGGAGAACAACATCCAAACAACAATAGGTAGGTTCATCAAAGTGAAGATGATGACTAAACCAGTACGAGAATCTAATAAGCCATAATCTTTACTAAGAAGGTAAATAGGAACTAACACGCCAACTGCTGGCAGCATTTTGGTTGAGAGCATCCATAAAAGAATGTCTTTTGTGCGTTTTCCTGGAAAAAACGCCATAGAATACGCCGCTGGAATAGCAATTATCAGAGCGATAATCGTTGAGCCAAATGCCGTTACGACAGAATTAAGAGCGTGGTGGAAATAGTTGCTGCGCTCCTGTACTTCTACAAAGTTTTGCAAAGTAGGCTCAAAGAACAATGAGGGAGGAGTGGAGATCGCTTGAAGTTCTGTTTTAAAAGAAGTGATAAACATCCAGAATATTGGAAAGAATAAAACCAATGCCACAGTCCAAGCGAAAAGCCCAGTTATAATCGTTTTTAATTTGCGTTGTTGAGTAAGAGTCATCGTTATTTACCTCACACCGTTAGGTTTTTGCCAACGGCACGAATTAAGAAGAAGGCGACGATATTTGCTAGTACAACCGCTAGCAGGCCACCAGCAGAAGCTGCTGCAACATCAAACTGTAGAAGCGCTTGATTGTAAATTAAATAGGTTAGGTTTGTGCTGTCATAACCTGGTCCACCATTTGTGGAAACAAGGATTTCCGCGAATACCGCTAATAAGAAAATAGTCTCAATCATAACAACAACCGCAATAGGGCGTGCTAAGTGAGGAACGGTTAGATAACGGAATATATGAAAACCATTTGCGCCATCCATTTGTGCTGCTTCTTTTTGTTCTGTGTCTTGTGATTGAAGAGCGGTAACAAAAACTAAAATAGCAAATGGTAGCCACTGCCAGCTAACCATTATTATGATTGACATAAGTGGGTAAGTAGATAGCCAATCAATAGGTTCTAAGCCTAAGGATGTGGATATCCAAGCAAAAATACCATAAACAGGATTCATCATCATGTTTTTCCAAATTAAGGCATTAACCGTTGGCATGATGAAGAAAGGCGAAATTAATAGGACTCGGACAATACCTTGACCAAAGAAAGGTTTGTCAATCAGTGCTGATAAAATAACACCGAATACCACTGTAATGAATAAAACAGATAGCAGTAGGATTAAGGTGTTCGTTACTGCGGGTAAAAATGCTGGGTCAGTAATGAAAAACTCAAAGTTTAGCAAACCGACAAAGTCATTTTGGTCTGGATTATACGCACTAAACTCGATAGTCGAAAAGTAAATGGTCATGGACAAAGGTATGATCATCCAAGCTAAAAGCAAGATGACAGACGGCGCCATTAATAAGCGAGTGATTGAACGCTTCATGTGATATGTCTCTTATTATAAGCAGAAAAGCTCGTCCTGAAAGCGGACGGAATTAGAAAGAAATAGGGCTAAAAAGCCCTATTTCTTAGTCAGTCTAGACTAGTAGTAACGTGCACGACGCATTTGGCGATCCGCTGAAGTGTTTGCAGATTTCAAGGCTTGATCTACAGACATAGAGCCAGATAGCGCACCTGAAATCATTTGACCTGTTATTGTACCAATTGCTTGGAACTCAGGAATCGCCGCAAATTGAACACCAACGTAAGGAGATGGTTTCAATGTGCTGTCAGTTGGATCAGCGGAATTGATTGCTTTCAATTCTGCGTCTGCAAAAATTGCAGCTTCTTGGAACTTAGGATTAGCATAAGTACTAGCACGAGTACCTGTAGGTACAGCAGCCCAACCATTTGTTTCACCAACTAGCTGGATGTACTCTTTAGATGTTGCCCAACGAACAAACGTTTGAGCCGCTTCTGCTTTCTTAGTCGCTGCTGGGATTGCTAGAGACCAAGACCAAAGCCAGTTAGCGCCTTTGTCTGTTGCGCTGATAGGAGACTGAGCGAAACCTACTTGATCAGCTACTTTACTTTGTGATGGGTCAGTTACGAAAGACGCTGCGATTGTTGCGTCAATCCACATACCGCATTTGCCTTCGTTGAACAACGCCAAACTTTCGTTGAAGCTGTTGCTGCTTGAACCTGGAGGGCCGTACTTAGTCAAAAGATCAACATAGAAAGAAACGGCTTGTTTCCATTCTTTTGATTCTAACTGTGGTTTCCAGTTCTCATCGAACCAACGAGCACCAAACGAGTTAGCAATCGTTGTCATAAGTGCCATATTGTCACCCCAACCAGCTTTACCACGTAAACAAATACCGTAAACGCCTTCGCTTGGGTTGTGTACAGCGGCTGCAACATCACGGATATGTTCCCAGCTATCACGATCACTTACTGTCATGCCTGCATTCTTCACTAGGTCTTTACGGTACATAACCATAGAGCTTTCACCATAGAATGGTGCGCCGTATAAAGTGCCTTCGTGAGATAAACCTTGACGGATAGAAGGTAGGATATCTTGTGCGTCATAAGAGCCGCTAACATCGATAGGAGTTAACCAACCACGATCACCCCAAATAGGCGCTTCATACATACCGATTGTCATTACATCGTAAAGACCACTTTTGTTAGCGATGTCTTGGGTAACGTTTTGGCGCAATACATTTTCTTCCAAAGTCACCCATTTCACTTTGATATCTGGGTTGGCTTTTTCGAATTCTGGAGTAAGTTTTTGCATTTCAATCATGTGGCCGTTGTTTACAGTGGCCACTGTGATTTGAGTTTCTGCGAAGGTAGTGCCGGCAGCCGTCATGGCTGCAGAGATGGATACTGCGTAAGCTAAGGTATTTTTAGTAAGGCTTTTCATAGGTTTCTCCCAGTTTGGAGTTTCTTTGTTTTTATATAATTTGACCTAATTTCTTAGTGAGTACTCACCAAGTGGAGCCTAATATAGGTCATCTCACAATTGACGCGTTAATACATAAATTGCCAATATATGTATTATTTTGTTTCATTTCAATTGTTACTGACAAAATATAGTCAATTTAATATGCGTTTTTCGAGGCTTTGACCATTTTATCTTTTGTCATAGTAGAGTTTTTTCTGATTTGTCTCAGTTAATTAGAGTAAGGGTTTGCGTTTTTTTGTGTGAGAAATGACTATAATGCAAAAGTTTGTATTCGAAAGGTGATTTTATGATGGAAACTGCAGATTCATTAAGCTTTAAGCGCCTAAAATGGCATTGCCGTCGTGGCATGTTGGAATTGGATCTTTTATTAGAGCCTTTTCTAGATGAGGTTTTTTTAACCCTAGATGAAGAAGATAAGGCGCGCTTTTATAAGCTGATTGAGTGTGAAGACCAAGATTTATTCTTATGGTTTATGCAAACTGACGTGCCACAGGATCCAGATTTGGCCCGTATTGTTGATATTATTGTGACCCGTGTACAGCCTGAAAGCCACTGAGCTAAACCTTTCTAAAATCAGCTGCTGTTTGTGGGGCGTCATGTTCTTTTCCTACGCGGCACTTTTTCAACTCTTCTGGATGCCTGCTTTCTTGCGGGCATGTCTACTGCTCGGTGCTTTTTTGTTAGGCTTTGTTTTCTTGCTTTATCAACACAAACAAAACAAAGCGAAAATTGGCATTGATGCTGATGGCGCTTTTTTATGTAAGCGGGGGCGTGTTGTAAGGTTACTGTTTGTCAGAGTAAATAGTTTCCAGCTCATTGCTAAACGAGAGCAAAAATCAAAGTTATTGGGATGGTTTTGGCCACAATTTTATGTGGTTTATTGTGATAGTGTGAGCGCAGAAAAGTACAGAATGCTGCAATCCTTTGCGGCGCAACAAATTTTGTTGAGCCGCAGTGAAGAAGCAAAGAAAAACTTCTCGAAGGATTAGCTTGCTTTGTTAGGTGACAATATTGTTGGAGAACTAGGCTCTTGCTTGTTAGGGTAGTCCAATGTGAAGTGTAACCCTCTACTTTCCTTTCTAGACATGGCTGAGCGAATAATCAGATCTGCTACCATCGCAAGATTTCTCAGTTCCAGCAAATCGTTCGATACCTTGTAATTCGCGTAAAATTCTTGAATCTCAGAAAGTAATAGATCGACTCTATGCTTGGCTCTCAATAAGCGCTTGTCTGTTCTTACTATGCCCACATAATCCCACATGAAACGTCTTAGTTCTTGCCAGTTGTGTGTGATCACCACATCTTCGTCTGAGTTAGTGACCTTGCTTTCATCCCAATCTGGAATGGTTACTGTCTCGTGTTTGTTGTCATGTTTGGCTATGTGGTTTGCTGCAGATCGAGCGAACACAATACATTCTAACAATGAATTACTGGCTAGTCGATTTGCTCCATGCAGTCCAGTGTAAGCAGTTTCACCAATAGCGTAGAGGTTGTCTATATCTGTTGCGCTGTGTTTGTCTACGACAACGCCACCACAAGTGTAGTGAGCCGCGGGGACGACAGGAATCGGGCCTTTTGTCATATCGTGGCCATATTCCAGGCAGCGTTTATAGATGGTTGGGAAATGCTCTTTAATGAAGTCTTCGTCTTTGTGGGAAATGTCCAATAAAACGTGATTGATGCCTAATCGCTTCATTTCATGGTCGATTGCTCTAGCAACGATGTCGCGAGGAGCCAGTTCCGCTCGTGGGTCGAATTTCGACATAAAACGGGTGCCGTCTGGGAGTAAGAGCTTGCCGCCTTCTCCTCGAACCGCTTCAGAGATTAAAAAGGTTTTCGCTTTAGCGTCATATAAACAAGTAGGGTGGAATTGGTTGAATTCCATATTGCCCACCCGACAGCCTGCTCGCCAAGCCATTGCAATACCATCGCCAGATGCTGTGTCTGGGTTGCTTGTATATAAGTAGACTTTACTGCTGCCGCCACAAGCTAAGGATATGAACTGGCCATGAAAGGCTTCAATGACATCGTCTTCTTGATTGAGTGCATAAACACCAACCGCACGATTTTTACCTGAAAGCCCTAGTTTTTTTGTGGTGACGATATCGACGGCTACACGGTCAGGATAAAAATCAATATTAGGGTGATCCGTCGCATTTTTAATTAAGGTCTTTGAAATGGCTAGACCTGTCGCATCGGCACTATGGATAATGCGTCTGTGGCTGTGGCCACCTTCCTTTGTTAGATGGTATTCCTCTCCCTCGCCATAGCGAGTGAAAGGAACCCCTTGATCAACCAACCAGTCGATACTTTCTTTAGAATGCTCAACAGTAAAGCGAATTGCTTCTGGGTCGCCCAATTCAACACCGGCATCAATTGTGTCATTAATGTGTGAATCAATTGTATCTGTATCTGATAATACCGCAGCCACGCCACCTTGAGCGTATAAAGTTGAACCTTCACGTATGTCAGTTTTTGTTAAAATGGCGACGCTGTGTTTATCTGCAAGTTCTAAAGCGAGTGTTAATCCAGCCGCGCCGGCGCCAATAATGACGATGTCGTGTTGATAATGTCGACTCATGGTATTGATCTAATATTGTGATTAAGGAATGAATGTTACTATTGTTGATAAGTAATAGTGAATACTTTCTGTCTATTCCATTTTCATTATTCTAAATAGTTTTTGTAAAAATGAAGCATTTGGTTATAAATGACCGAATTGACGGTTCCCATTGGGAACTCGTAAGCCTCCTTGTTGTCTGTATATTCAACAAAGAGGCACACATGAAAAGTAAGAGTTTAATATGAGGTGCCTATGCAGCACGAAACGTCTTCCGATCAGGCGTTAGTTGAGAAAGTACAGCAGGGCGACAATAGAGCATTTGACCTTTTAGTTGCTAAGTATCAGTACAAAGTTGTAAGCCTGATTGGGCGTTATGTACAAGATAGAAGTGAAGCATTGGATGTCGCTCAGGAAAGTTTTATTAAGGCCTATCGTGCCATTGGGAACTTTCGTGGTGAAAGCGCATTTTATACTTGGTTATATCGAATAGCGGTTAACACGGCAAAAAACTATTTGGTTAGTCGTTCCCGTCGACCTCCAGAATCTGATGTTGAACTTGATAATGAAGAAGTTTTTTGTACCTATGAAGCCTTGGCGGATATCGACACACCTGAAGCAAATTTAAACACTGACCGTCTTGAAAAGGCGGTGCATCAAGCCATCAAAAATTTGCCAGAGGAATTGCGTAGTGCACTAACTCTGCGAGAGTTTGATGGACTAAGTTACGAAGATATTTCATTAATTATGGACTGTCCTGTTGGGACGGTTCGATCACGTATTTTTCGCGCGCGAGAAGCCGTTGAAAAACACATACGCCCCTTGATGGGGTCAGGAGAGTAATCATGGCAACGACAAACGATCATTCCCTAGCCTCACCTTCTAGTTTGTCTGCAATGTTTGATGGCGAAGCAACAGAGCAAGATATTGAGTCTTTGCTTAGTGAAAGCCACGTTGAGATCAGTCGACAGTTAGAGAGTTTTCATTTGATCCAGCAGGCCTTGCATAAAGAGTCCAAAGTATCGATCGGATTGCAAGATAGTTTAGTTTCTCGCATTCGAGCAGAAATTGATGCTGAAGAGGTATTGCAAGAAGATATGTCTGATGCAAGCAGCCATCACTTTACTTCTTTGGAAAAAGTGCCAGAAAGCATCACGAAAGACCTAGACGTTGCGAATGACCAATTATTGGACAATGAAGAATCTGCTCAGAAAGTCATGCCATTTACGTGGAAAACAATGTTTTCTAATGTGGCGGTCGCGGCGAGTGTGACTTTTGTGGTGATTTTGGGTGGTAATTTACTACTTACTCCCGAAGCGAGTACAACCACGGTGGTTTCTGACGTTCAGGAGCCTTCGATTGTGGCAGGCACAGCCATAGCATCTTTGGAGGAGCTTAAAAACGAAGCCTTACCAGCAGATAATATTAGGCTGCAGCATTACTTGCGCCAGCATGCAGAGCAAGCGGCGATGGCGGTTGGGCAAGGGATGATTCCTATGGCGCGCGTTGTTAGCTATCCAGTGGAAGAATAGGTGACTATGGTGGTGTTGCAATTACGAAGCTTTATCCTATTTCTGGCATGCATACTGATTTCTGGCGTTGTATCCGCTAGCAGTTTGCCTTTGAATGATCTTTCTTCAAATAATCATAACGAGCCGAAAGACAGCCATGCTCTAGGGCTTTCATCTTCCTCTGCGCTGGAACTATTAAGCAATATGATTCAGTCGTTTTCAGGGTTGAAATACGACGGTGTCTTTATCCATTTAGAAGCCATGAATATGAACAGTATGCGAGTTCGTCATGGTGTTATGGATGGCGTCGAATATGAAAGTTTAGTGGATTTAGATGGCGATAAGGTTGAAGTTCTTCGAGTTGATGACACAATCATTTGTGTTTATCCCAATGCGCTTGTAGCGAATATGAACCAGCCATTAATGCCACCTTTTAAGCGTTTTAAAGACGTGGAAAGTGGTCGTTTAATAAAGGGCTATGAAATGCATGTTGGGCAAGATGTCAGCCGGATTGCAGGGCGTGACGCTGTTGTTGTGAAATTGATACCTAAAGATGAATACCGTTATGGTCATGAGCTTTGGTTAGATGAGGAAAACCATTTTCTACTGAAACACGACATGATGAAAGAAGATGGAAAATTGCTGGAAAGAATTCAGTTTACCTCAGTGAACTTTTCTCCTGACTTGAAACGGGAAGACTTTGCCCCAAAACAAGGGAGTTATTCTGAACCTGTTGTAAAAGCTGCGCCTAGACGAGTAAAAAACTTATGGCGTTTTGATTGGTTGCCAGCAGGATTTTCTTTGGTTTGGCCTGAAGCAAGAGCGCTGAATCATGGTACAAGTATGCTGCTTTTATCGGATGGAATGGCAACCGTATCTGTTTTCGTGGAACCAGCAACGAAAGAGAAAGAAATGTCGATTTTCCGCACTGGTGCAACTATTGCAGGGGAACGTAGCTTTACAATAAAAGATCAGTTGTATCTATTAACTATGGTTGGTGAAGTTCCACAAGCAACCATAGAAAAGTTAATGTCTGTATTTATGCCAAGGCAAGGTCATGATTGAAGAAACTGGGAAAGTCCTATCAATAGAGAATGGATTTGCTGACGTAGAAACCATACGTACCAGCAGCTGTACTTCTTGTCGCGCTCGTCACGGGTGTGGCCATCATGCAATTGCACAAGTGTCGTCGGCTAACCGTATGAGAATGCGAGCGGTTGATCCGTTCATGGTAGAAGTCGGTCAGGAAGTTGTTGTCGGCATTCCTGAAGACACCTTATTACAAGCATCTGTCTGGATGTATTTGATCCCATTGCTTGGCTTAGTTAGTGGCGCTGTGCTGCCCTCGATATGGGGAGGAGGATCTGGTGTCGCAGTTATTTTATCGGTTATTGGTTTTGCGGGTGGTTTGTTATTAGCAAGGCGTAAGTCCAAACAGGAAGAAAGTAACCTTGATTACTACCCAAAGATCCTCAGAATTGCATCACAAGAAAATCACCAAATCCCTTTGGTTATAACGTCATAAGTGATGAATCATCTTCACCTGGCACTGTAATGAACTTGGTATGTCTTAAGGAGACCAATCAATGAACAGATTGCTTAAACACCTTGGTATGGTTGTCATCAGTACTTTTATGATGGTTTCTATGCTTTCCCACGCGGCTTCACTACCTGACTTCACAGAGTTGGTGGACGAGGCTTCCCCGGCTGTTGTGAATATCAGCACAGAGCAAACAGTCACGACTAAAACAGCCAATCAAAAAGGTCAGCAGTTTGGTCCAAACAGTGAAGAACTCAACGAGTTCTTTAAGCACTTTTTTGGTCAACAGCCGTTTGGTCAGCAAGCACCTCAACAAGGGCAAAGAAGCTCTTTAGGCTCTGGTTTTATTATTTCTCATGACGGTTATGTTCTAACGAATAACCATGTTATCGATGGCGCAGACGTGATTCATGTTCGTTTAAGTGACCGCCGTGAATACTTGGCTGAGTTGGTTGGTACTGACCCTAGAACCGATTTGGCTTTGTTGAAGATAGATGCAGAAGATCTTCCTATTGTAAAAATGGGTGATTCTGACAAGTTGAAACCGGGGCAATGGGTTTTGGCTATTGGTTCGCCATTTGGTTTTGATTACACAGTGACGGCGGGTATTGTCAGTGCGACTGGTCGTAATTTACCTTCCGATAGCTACGTGCCATTTATCCAAACAGACGTTGCTATTAACCCAGGTAACTCTGGTGGTCCTTTATTCAACTTAGATGGTGAAGTGATCGGAATTAACTCGCAAATCTACACTCGCTCTGGCGGTTTTATGGGGGTGTCTTTTGCTATTCCATCTAAAGTCGCTATGTCCGTGGCTGACCAGCTTAAAAATGAAGGCAAAGTGTCTAGAGCTTGGTTGGGTGTGTTGATTCAAGACGTCAGTAATGACTTAGCAGAATCTTTCGGTTTGGATCGATCAAACGGTGCCTTGATTAGTCGTGTATTGCCTGATTCTCCTGCGGAAAAAGCAGGGCTGAAACCTGGCGATATCATTATGATGTTTAATGGAGAAAACATTGAGCATTCTGGTGAACTGCCTTATGTGGTTGGGCAGCTAAAAGCTGGCGATAAAGTTGATGCGAAAGTTTACCGAGACGGTAAAGAGCAAACTATTAGCGTGTCATTAGATGAGCGCCCAAGTGACCCTAAAGTATTGGCGCAATCACAACAGGATCAAAATCGACTTGGCATGATAGTGGGCGAAGTGCCTGCTGATATGGCCAAAGAGTTTGATATCGAAGGTGGTGTTGTGATCGAACAGATTATAGGTGGAACAGCGGCTCGAAATGGTCTTCAACAAGGAGATGTGATTACTATGTTAAATGGTAAACGCGTTGAAGGAGTATCTGACTTTACTGCTACAGCGAAAGACATTCCGAATAGTCGCTCTGTTCCAATGCGAGTTATTAGGCAGGGTTACCCAATGTTTATTCCGTTTAAAATAATCGAGTAACAAAGCAATAAACCAGCGAATAAAAAGGAGATCCAATTGGATCTCCTTTTTAATTAAAGCTCAAAAACTAAAGCGCTTTGGAGAAAATCTTTGAGTTACGCTGATAATTGTATAGCGCTTGTTTTTTGGTCGGCAAAGTCGCCAATGTCGTCTCACTGAATCCACGTTCGATAAACCAATGAGCGGTTCTTGTGGTTAATAAGAATAGCGTCGACAAGTTCAATGCTTTAGCTGCTTTCTCAATGCCTTTAAGTAAGCGTTCACCTCGGTTGGAGCCTCTATAATCTGGTGAAACCGCTAAGCATGCCAATTCTCCAGCGTACTCTTGCTCAAAAGGATAAAGCGCTGCGCAAGCGACAATAGCTCCATCTCGCTCAATGACAATGAAGCGATCGACTTCATTTTCAAGCAATTCTCTGGAGCGTCTAACCAATACACCTTTTTCTTCGAGTGGTGCAAGTAATGCCATCATGCCGCCAACATCATTAATTTGGGCGGGACGTAATTGCTCGTAACTGTCTTCATCTATCATGGTGCCAGAGCCTTCGCGAGTGAAAAGTTCTCTTAGTAACCCACCGTTTTCATTGTATGAAATCAAATGTGCTCTTGGCAGGCCTTGGCGAACGGCTTGAACACAAGCTTCTAAAGAAGCGTGAGTCACATCGTTTAGCTTTCTTTCTTTGAGAATTAGATCAGCATCTTTGGTGAGTAACTCTGAGTAAAGTTCGCCACCTTCTTTAAATATGCCTTCTTCTTCTGAGAAAATTACCAATTTATCGGCTTTTAACTGAACTGCAGCTTGAAGTGCAACGTCTTCACTTTTTAGGTTAAATACTTCACCTGTTGGTGAAAAACCAAGGTGTGGCAGTAGCACCATGTTGTCATCTTCCAGAAGGCGAAAGATCGCTTCGGTATCAATTCGACGAACTTCTCCTGTGTGGCCGTAATCAATGCCATCAACCACGCCCAAAGGCCTCGCAATCACATAATTACCACTGCACACTTTGAGGCGAGCGCCGTCCATAGGTGTATTGGAAAGTCCCATTGATAGTTGAGCTTCAAGTTGCACTCGAACAGCAGCCGAAGCTTGGATGACATCAAGGAGCTGATCTTGTGGTGTGACGCGATAGTCTTCTTCTACTTTGCTTGTTAAGTGACGGTTAGTAAGTACTCGACTGATTTGTGGGCGTGCGCCTTGTACTAGAACCAAGCGAATACCAAGCGAATCTAGCAAGGCTAGGTCATGGATAATGCTTGAGAAGTGAGCGCATTCAACCGCTTCACCAGGAATCAAGATGACAAAAGTTTTCCCTCTATGGGCGTTGATATAGGGGGATGAATGGCGGAACCAATCTACATAGTTGAGTTCGTCAGGCACGCTGTTCCTCATTTTTTCTGCTCGTGTGATTGAAGGCAAAAACGTTCGATTAGACCACGTATTACCTGTTGCATAGGTTGAATTTGATCCAACGCCATGAATTCGTTTGGTTGGTGGGCTTGGTCAATAGAGCCAGGCCCAAGTATTAGAGTTTCCATTCCCATTTGATTTAAGAAAGGCCCTTCTGTTGCAAAGGCAACGGTGCTGGCTTGGCGTTTAGTGAGTGCTTCACATGCTTTTATGATATCCGATTCAATTGGAGTATAAAAAGAGGGCACATCTGGGAATAGGCTATTTAGCTGAATTGTAGTACCTGTTTGCTCTTCAATGCTTGGCAATATTTGTGCGATTTCTGCCATGAGAGACTGATTGCTCATGCCAGGTAAAGCTCTTAGGTCAAATTCTAATTCGCAACGACCACAGATTCGGTTTGGATTGTCGCCACCATGAATGCAGCCAAAGTTCATGGTCGGATAGTCAATCACGAAGTTAGCGTCACGGTATTGTTTTTTAAGCTGTTTACGAAATGTCATCAGCTCAGACATTACGGAATGCATGGCATCCATCGCATTATTACCTAATGCTGGATTAGATGAATGGCCAGCTTGCCCTGTTACTTGAATGCGTTCCATCATGATGCCTTTGTGGGCATGAATTGGCGTTAAGGAAGTCGGCTCGCCAATCAAGGCGTAGCGAGCTTTAACGGAGCCTTGCTCTGCTAGAACTCGTGCGCCAGACATGGAGCTTTCTTCGTCTGCGGTCGCTAGAATGATGAGCGGTTGCTTCAAGTCGCTAAGCTGCATTTGCTGAACTGTGTCCAACACAATGGCGAAAAAGCCTTTCATGTCGCAAGAACCCAGACCGTATAATTTTTGGTTTCTTTCTTCTAAGGCAAAAGGGTCGGATTTCCAGCGACCTTCATCGTAAGGTACTGTGTCTGTGTGGCCTGATAGCACCAAACCACCATCACCACTGCCAAGCGTCGCAATTAAGTTAAATTTATTTGGCTGGTCTGGCAAAGGCATAATTTCGCATGCAAACCCCAGCGAAGTAAGCCAACTTTCGAGCAACTGAATCACACCTTTATTCGACTGATCCCAACTTGCTTGACTACAGCTGATAGAAGGCGACGCAATCAATTGTGACATCATACTGATAAGCGATGGAAGTGCTGGCATAAGGATTTCCTTGAATCCGAGAGATTCCCTAATATTACTACTGGAAGCTAGGCATCTGGTACACTTACAACAACAATATTTTTCTTTGTTGTTTAATAAACAATGAAGTGCTTAGAGGTTTATCTATTATGGCTACCGAGCTAGAACTTAAGTTAATGGTTCAGTCTGAGTATCTCAAGTCTGCCAGCGATTTTCTTGATGAAATTTGTACATTTTCTGAGAATGAAAAGCAAAGTCGTCAACCTACCTTGTCGTTAATGAATGCTTATTTTGATACAGAAGAGGCAGATTTAATGAAAGCAGGGGTCGCAATGCGAATTCGTGCTGTGAATAACAAATTCATTCAAACGGTAAAAACACGCGGTAGCAGCCGTGTTGGTATGCATGCTCGTGGTGAATGGGAATGGCTGGTTCCTTCTGACAAGCTGGATTTTTCATTATTGGCAGAAGTGCCGCTTTCTGATGAACTAAAAGACATGTCTTGGACGAATAAGCTTGTAGAGGTTTATCGGACAGACTTTGAGCGACAGGTTTGGAACATAGGAGCCCAAGGCTCAACAATGGAAGTAGTTTGCGATCATGGCTTAGTGATATCGCCTTATGGTGAGGATTCTATTTGTGAGTTGGAGCTAGAACTGAAAGATGGAAGTGAAGCAGGCTTATACCACTTTGCTCTTGAGCTTGCGCAACAAGTCCCTGTGCAAGTGAGTACAGTTTCAAAGGCCCAAAAAGGTGTACGTTTAAAATATGGACAGATTGAATTTCCAGAAAAGCCTCTGAATATGGCGTCTACATTGGAGTTGGCTTCCTACTGGTATGAAGTCTGGCTCGTATATTGGGAGGCCATACACTTTATGCAAGATGAAGCGTTACTTCAACCAGTACGTCACTCGATCGAAGAGCTTGGCAAATATCTACCTGTCGAGTTTCAAAAGCAATTAATAAGCTTAGATGGACAAATGGACGAATGCTTTATGGAAGAAGAACTGCTTACGATTAAAAAATTGATGAGCATGACATCGGTTGGTGTTGCTATGTTGGAAGTTGGGCAATGGCTAAATAAACAAGTTCATACAGACTAAACGTCGATCAATAAAACAATAACTATTCACTTGAGAAAGATCTATTTTCTGAGGGCGGCCTTTTGATATCACCTGATTTGAATTCAAGTTACGCATTTTTTCACGAACAAAGCGATTCCCAGCTCTTGCTGGAACATATTCAGGATGCGCGAGAAAGAGTGCGTTTAGCACCGTTAGACCAAGAGCAAATTAAGGTTTTGGAGCCGCTTTGGCTGTTGAGTAATTATGTACATCAACAATGCGTCCGTTTTCCCCATTGGCTTGATGATTTATTGGTTCTTAAAACCTTGCCTGAGTTGCCTTCTCAAGCGGCATTAATGGCAGGGGAAGCGTCTTTTGCACTCGAACCAGAAGTATGTCCCGAAGGTGAATTTGAGCATTTTGATGAAGCCTCGCTCTTAAAGCGTTTGCGCCTATATCGACATTGGTGGATGGTGCGCCTTATTGTCTTGGATATGCAGCAACGCTTGCCATTAGCAGAATTGACTCGCCGCCTTAGTGGTTTGGCAGATGCTTGTGTGAACGCCAGCTTGGCATGGGCAGAGCAAAACTATCTTTCCTTGTATGGTAGAGCGTTAGACAGCAATGGTTTACCGCAATCTTTAATCGTTATTGGTATGGGAAAATTAGGTGGTCATGAGCTGAACTTGTCTTCGGATATCGACCTCATTTTTGCCTTCCGAGAACATGGTGATACACAAGGTGGTAAGAAAAGCCTTTCTCATCAAGAGTACTTTACAAAGCTAGGGCAGAAATTGATTCAGCATTTGGATCAAGTTACGGCTGACGGTTTTGTCTTCCGTGTCGATATGCGTCTGCGTCCGTTCGGGCAATCAGGGGCGCTTGTGTTGAATATGGATTCCCTTGAAAACTATTACCAAGATCAAGGTCGAGATTGGGAAAGATACGCCATGATTAAGGCCAGAGTGATGTCTGGCAATGAATTGGATATGCGCGAGTTCGAAGCCTTACGAAAACCATTTGTTTACCGTAAATACCTTGATTTTGGTGCGATAGGAGCATTGCGAGACTTAAAGCAAATGATTGCCAAAGAAGTTCGTCGTAAAGGCATTGAGCACAATATCAAGCTTGGTGAGGGGGGCATTCGCGAGGTGGAGTTTGTTGCTCAAGCATTACAAATTCTGCATGGCGGTCGCGACCAAGGTTTACAAACCCCTTCTTTGTTAAAAGTGCTGCCTTATCTTGCTCAGCAAGATTATTTGTCTGCTGAAGAAGTGAGTATGCTCCAAGAGGCGTATTTATTACTAAGGCGAACAGAACATGCTTTACAAGCAGTCAATGACGAACAAACTCAGCTACTACCAGACAGTGATAAAGCCCGTTTGCGTATTGCGTTGATGGTAGGTTATTCATCTTGGCAAGCATTAGATGAACGTTTATGGGAAGTACGTAAAAAAGTTCATGCTTGCTTTGTGGATCTCATCGATGACGGTGAGGACAGCACAGAAGAAGTTAAACACCAAGAAACGTGGCGCCTACTTATAAAACACCCTGAAGATTCAGAAGCCATTATAGACGCGATAGAACACATTGTTTGGCAAGATAAAAACGTTGCTGTTAAACGTATTGCTCAGCTCTTAGTGTCGCGAACGGTTGTTTTTATGCAGCCAATTGGACATGAAAGGTTAGCGGTATTTTTGGCGTCTTTTATGTCTCAGCTGGCAAATGAGGATAAGCCTGATTTGGTGCTGGAGCGTGTTTTTCCAATTTTAGAAGCTGTACTTCGTCGTACTGCTTATTTGGTTTTGTTGTGCGAAAGCCAGACGGCCATGACGCACTTGATTCGTTTATGTCGAGAAAGTGTTTGGTTTACCGAAGCCATTTCAACAACACCTGCTTTGCTGGATGAATTGCTGGATGCAAACACTCTTTTTTCACCGCCTGATAAAGCAATGCTAGTGGAAGAATTACAGCAGATCTTATTGCGTTTACCGGAAGATGATGAAGAAGCTCAAATGGATGCTATGCGTCGGTTTAGACGTTCCATTATCTTGCGTATTGCCGCTTGCGATATCACGGATATATTGCCCATTATGAAAGTGAGCGATCACTTAACTTGGTTGGCTGAAGTGCTACTAGAACAAGTATTGCAGCAATCATGGTATAGCATGACAAAAAAATATGGCTATCCTGTCAGCCGTGGGGAAGTGTCTCATACTCCTCAATTGGCAATTATTGGTTATGGTAAATCTGGCGGGTGGGAGCTAGGTTATGATTCTGACTTGGATTTGGTATTTATCCACGGAGCTGAATCAACGGGTAGCAGTAATGGTGACCGAAGTGTGGATAATTTAACCTTTTATACACGACTAGGGCAGAGATTAATCCACATGATCACCAGTTTTACTGCGGCAGGTCGCTTATACGAGGTGGATATGCGCTTACGACCTTCTGGTAATTCTGGTTTGTTAGTTTCAACTTTGGACGCTTTTCGTGAATACCAGCAAAAAGAAGCTTGGGTTTGGGAGCATCAAGCTGTGACCCGAGCGAGAGGACTAGCAGGAGAATCTAGTTTGCTGGCTCAGTTTGAAGCTTGTCGTAAAGAGGTTATTTCTACGGTAAGAGATAGGCAGGAGCTCAAAGTTGAAGTGATTAAAATGCGCGAAAAAATGCGTACTCATTTAGACACTGGTGGTAAAGACAAAGGCTTCGATCTGAAACAAGGTGCTGGTGGCATTATTGATATTGAATTTATGGTTCAGTATCTGGTGTTGGCTTGGTCTCACAAATATCCAGAGCTTATGCGCTTCTCGGATAATGTTCGTCAATTGGAAGCGGCTTTACAAGTGGGCTTGTTGAATTCAGACAAAGTAGAAAAGATGATAGAGACTTACACTCTTTACAGGGCGAGAGCGCATCGATTAAACCTCCAACAACAAGGGCGAGTTATCCAAGATGATACCTTAGTGCAAAGGCAAACTCTGATGAGTCAATATTGGGAGGCCTTTGTAACAGATGATTCAGTCTAAAAAGAGCGGTTGACTATCTTGACAATAAAACGGTTTAGTTACAAAAAATGGTCGTAAATCATACGCTACAAAGCTATACTGTTTTAAATTGGTGATTTATTGGACAGTTAAATTCGGATATAAATCTTTTCTCTAACATAAGTAAGCTGATGGCTTCGAGAGAATAGGAGATGAAAATGGAAGTAAACGGTGTAAGCGGTGGCCCAGGAATGGATTATGCGAGCGAAGTATACAGCGCGAGCTTAGCGAAACGAGCTCAACAACAGGAAGGCAGCCAAAACCTTGAATTGTTGGAACGAGCTGTTGAGTCGATAACGCCAGCAGCAAGTAGCGGATCACATACAACCACAGATAACTTAGGGCAGAATATCAATATCAACGTTTGATTATTCACCTAAAGAGTTAAGTGTAAAGAATGCAAAATGTATTAAAAAATCCCTGCCATGGTTAAACATAGCAGGGATTTTTTGTATCTTTAATCTTGATGATTAATGTGTGCTTGAAGAGTCCAAATCTATCTTGGCTTCGTTTTCATTTATGGCCATTTCAAACGCTTTTAAACGTTTATAAATAGACAGTAGTTCAACGATTGTTGTCCAAGAGTTAATCAAATATTGGAAAGAGTTTTCTACCTGGTTAAAAGCATTCATGACTCGCTGCATCACGCCGAGGGTGAAAGCGCCAGCGATGATGGAAGGTGCAAGCACAATTAATGGTACAAACTGACCTACGTTTAAGTAGCCGTACCGCACGATATTAAAATAGAGGTAATTGGCATACAGGCGGAAGTAGTTTTTACGCACGTTGTCGAATAGCTCGTTTAAAGTGATCGGATCTGCTCGGTCAGCATGATCTTCCCCATAAACTAGCTCTTTTCGGTAAGCGGCTTCAACTCGCTGGTTTTTGAACTCCAGTCCTGGCAGTTTGATACCAGCAAGAGCAAGTAAAAGTGTACCGAAAACAGACCACATAATTGCGGTGAAGACCAACGCTTGAGGGACTTCACCAATCAATGGTAACTCTTTAACGTAGCCAGATAATCCCCACAAAATAGGCAAAAAGGCAATCAAGGTCATAACGGATCTGAGTAAACTAACACCTAAGCCTTCAACAATAGAGGCAAAGCGCATGGTGTCTTCTTGTATACGCTGAGATGCACCTTCGATGTGACGGACTTTATCCCATTTTGACGAATAATAGCTTGTCATCGCAGTACGCCAGCGGAAAACGTAATGACTAATGAAGAAGTTACTTAATACAGACACTGTGATAGCAACTAAAATGATTACTGCTACAGTGGATAGCTCGGCATAATAATCAGCCAAAGGAATGCTATTTGGCTCGCCTAATGCCTTTTGAATAAGGTCATAAAAGCTGCCGTACCATTCGTTAAGCATGACGCTCACTTGTACTTGAAACCAAGTGATGAAAACAATTAACGCGGATCCAGAAACAGACCATTTCGCCCACTTTTGCCCGCCGTAGATAGTCCAAGCACCGACAAATAATCCATAACAAAGAATCATGTATTGATATAGCCAGATATCTAGCG
The DNA here is from genome assembly GCF_039939215.1 of Marinomonas sp. 5E14-1. Lineage (NCBI taxonomy): Bacteria > Pseudomonadati > Pseudomonadota > Gammaproteobacteria > Oceanospirillales > Oceanospirillaceae > Marinomonas > Marinomonas sp. 5E14-1. The sequence continues at coordinate 35,899 of NZ_JBDXMW010000013.1, forward strand.
CGGTTCTTTGTGTGCTTGCAAAAGCGGCTTGAGTTTCGGCATTAGCGCCTTCTGCTAGTGCTTCGGGGAAATTAATGCCGAACAGTGAGCCTAAACTTAAACTGGCTCCAAGATTTTGAGCAATAAGATACCAGCCTAGAACACATGCAATTGCCCAAAGGGCGAAACTTATAAAAAAGAGCTTAGGTTTGGGAAAGAAAGATTGAAACACAGTTTAGCTTCTCTATATTGGTGAATAATGCGTAAGCCATTGATTTACTCGAAAATGTATAATGGCGCTTTATAGGAGCTTAAACCAGTCCATGAATAAGCACAATCAGCCGGCTTTTAAGGAATCTGCAAAAAAGACGACAATAGGAACAAATTTCCCTGTTTTTAGCCTTATTCAGACTTAGACATAAAAAAATCGAGCCTAGGCTCGATTTTTTTATGTCTAAGTCACTTTTATTAAGTGTCTTATGCGTTAGCGATCGCTTTTTCAATGGCTTTTTCTAAGCGAGAAAGGCCTTCTGCAATATCTTCTTTTGGGATAACCAAAGAAGGCGCTAAACGCAAAACATTTGGTCCAGCCACTAAAACAAATAGGCCTTCTGCGGCGGCCGCTGTTACGAAAGTTCCTGCTTTCCCAGCAAGAGAATCAACCACTTCAGCGCCAATCAAAAGACCCATGCCACGAATGTCTTTAAACACATTAAGTTTTTCATTGATGGCTTTTAGACCTGCAACAAAAATATCATGGCGTTCTTGAATGCCACTTAAAACTTCAGGAGTATCAACGATATCAATTACAGCTTCAGCAATGGAGCAGGCCATTGGGTTGCCACCATAAGTACTACCATGAGTACCGAAGGCTAAGCTCTTCGCTGTTTCTTCTGTTGCCAGCATAGCGCCAACAGGGAAGCCATTGCCTAGTGCTTTTGCCGTCGTTAGTACATCTGGTTTCACACCTAGTTGCTCGTAGGCATATAAAGTGCCAGTACGACCAACACCTGATTGAACTTCATCAAAGACAAGCAAAGCGTTGTGTTGGTTACATAGCTCACGAACTTGTTTAGCGAATTCTTTATCAGCAGGAATCACACCGCCTTCACCTTGGATTGGCTCGATTACAACTGCGCAAGTTTTGTCACTGATGATGGCCTTTAGTTGCTCAATGTCATTGTAGTCACAATGTTTGATGCCACCAGGAGTCGGCTCAAAACCTTCTTTGTATTTTGCTTGCCCACCAACAGAAACAGTAAACAAAGTACGGCCATGGAAAGACTTGTTGAAAGCAATGATTTCGTGCTTTTCAGGACCGAAATGATCAAATGCGTAACGACGTGCTAGCTTAAATGCAGCTTCATTTGCTTCTGCGCCACTGTTTGCAAAAAAGACGCGATCTGCAAAAGTTTTGTCAGTCAGTTTTTTAGCTAATCGTAATGCTGGCTCGTTGGTCATAACATTGGCTAGGTGCCAAAGTTGTCCAGCTTGTTCGCGCATGACATTGACTAGAGTTGGGTGGGAATGACCTAATGCAGTAACAGCAATACCGCCTGCAAAATCGATGTATTCTTTGCCTTCTTTGTCCCACACGTGAGAGCCTTCGCCGCGCACTGGAATAATTGCCGAAGGTGCGTAGTTAGGAACCATTACTTCATCAAAGGTTGCTCTCGTTACTTGTAATGTCACTTGTTTATTCCTCTTAAAAAATAGGTGGCCGAGGTAACGGCCACCGTTAAGTTTATATCAGATTTCTTAACTCTCGAATAGCGACGGTTACCATTGGAAGCGTTAATTCGCTTTCAGCTTTGATCTCACCGAAAGTCGCGCGGTAATGGTTTATATTTTCGCTATTTGACTCACGCCAATGAGTTAAGCGTTCCTCCAATTTCTTGATATCAATGCTGGATTGAATCACGGCTTGAGTTAATGTTCTTAGACTGCTGTCAACTTCATCGCCCAATCCTGCTTTCGCCCGTTGTTGCCACATATCGTCAGCAGGCAGTTCGCTTGCTTTATGGCGTAACCAATGCAGCTCTAAGTCCATTTCTAAAGCGAAATAGGTTTGAGCAACATCAAGTACTTCTGTGTCTGTATTAGCAGCAACACGAATGATGTCTAAGCCGTAGAATAGCGCTTGAAGAGAAGACAGTGTATCTGCCAGTTCCACTGGAATATTCTTGCTAACGAGGTCGGTAGAAATATCCGCTAAGTGCGCTTTGCTTGATTCCGTTAAAATCGCTTGCATGTTGGCTCGAATAATATCGATACCAGGCTTGTAAGTGTCTTTTAAACGCTGGATAGACAAGCTTTCGCGGGTGTTGCGTAGCAACCACAATGTTGCGCGTTCGATGAGTCCTTGAATTTGGATCAATAAATCATTCAACACTGCATTGGAAGCAACAAAGTCCAAATCATTGATTGCATCCCACAGTGCTGCAATACCGAAGATATCTTCTGCCGCCATGTAAGCTCGAACAACATTCAGCGATGATGCACCTGTTTCTTCCTGCATGTATGTTGTAAAGGTCGGCCCCATACGGTTGCCAAGATTGTTTGTTACATGTCCAGCAATGATTTCCTGAATCAATGGGTGTGAAGACATTTGGTTACCAAAACGCTTCGTCAATTGAGTCGGGAAGTACTCATTGATTTGAGTCGTTAAATCCGAATCTTTGCCAATACCATCGATGACTAACTGCTCAGAGAGTTTAATTTTCGAGTAAGCCAATAAGACGGATATTTCAGGACGAGTAAGTCCTAAGCCTTTGTTTAAGCGTTGTTTAATTTGAGCATCACTTGGCAAGAACTCGATCTCACGGTTCAATCGACCTTCACGAACAAGAGACTGAATCAAACGCCAATGATCAGCTAAACGTTCTGGTGCTTGCGTATTAGCAAGCGATAACACATGGCTTTGACCAAGGTTATGTCGTAAAACCAGATTACCGACTTCGTCGGTCATTTCCGCTAACAAACTATTGCGTTGTTTTTCGGTCATATCACCGTTTTCAACAACACGGTTCAGCAAGATCTTAATGTTTACTTCGTGATCTGAGCTGTCCACACCGGCTGAGTTATCTATAGCATCTGTGCTAATCAAGCCGTTGTTTTGAGCGAACTCAATACGACCTAATTGAGTAAGACCTAAGTTGCCGCCTTCGCCAACAATTTTGCAGCGTAACTCTTTACCGTTTACACGCAACCCATTGTTTGCACTGTCGCCAGCATCGGCGTGAGACTCATCTTCAGATTTAACGTAAGTACCGATGCCGCCGTTCCAAAGTAGATCAACTGGCGCTTTAAGAATTGCGTTGATTAAATCAATCGGCGCCATGGATTTAACATTACCTTCGATACCTAATGCTTTACGAATGTCCGCATTAATCGGAATCGACTTCGCCGAGCGGTTAAAGATGCCGCCGCCTTTTGAAATGAGTTCTTTGTTGTAATCTTCCCAAGATGAACGAGGCAATTCAAACATGCGTTCACGTTCAGAGAAGGATGACGCTGCATCTGGCGTCGGATCAATAAAAATGTGCATGTGATTAAAGGCAGCCACTAAGCGAGTATGTTTTGATAACAGCATGCCGTTACCAAAAACGTCACCGGCCATATCACCTACGCCCACGGCGGTAAAATCGGTTGTTTGGCAATCAATACCAATTTCTTTAAATTGGCGTTTCACAGATTCCCATGCGCCACGAGCCGTGATGCCCATTTTCTTATGGTCGTAACCATTTGAGCCGCCAGACGCGAATGCATCTCCTAGCCAGAAACCATATTTTTCTGAAATGCTGTTGGCTAAATCAGAGAAAGTTGCTGTACCTTTGTCTGCTGCGACGACTAAGTACGGATCATCTTCGTCATAACGCTCAACAGAAAGTGGAGCAACGACTTCGTTCTGTACTAGGTTGTCAGTGATGTCTAACAAGCCACTAATAAAGGTGGTGTAACAATGAACCACTTCCGCTTGAACTTCTTCGCGGGAAGCGTTCTTTTTCAATTGCTTCGCAACGAAACCACCTTTTGCGCCAGCAGGAACAATGACGGCATTCTTAACCATTTGTGCTTTAACAAGACCAAGAACCTCGGTTCTAAAGTCTTCCATGCGGTCAGACCAACGGAGTCCACCACGAGCCACTTTTCCGCCGCGCATGTGCACGCCTTCTACCCAAGGAGCATAGACGAAAATTTCAAATTTAGGGCGTGGTAAAGGAACTGCTGGAATCAGAGAAGGATCTAACTTGAAAGATACATAATCTTTGATTCCGCCTTCTGCATCGGCTTGATAGAAGTTAGTTCGTAGCATTGCTTGAAGAACGGACAAGTAATGTTTCAGGATTCTGTCTTCATCGAGATTTGCAACTTGGTCTAATTCAAGATCAATTTTCTCAAGTAGCTTTTGTACTTTTTCAGCGCGCTTGGTTGTTTGATTAGGGTCAAAGCGTTGTTCGAAAAGCTGCACAAGCAGACGTGTAATGCTTGTGTTTTTCTCTAGCGTTTGTTGCATGTATTGCCCAGAGAAAGGCACCTGAAGTTGCATCAAGTATTTGGTTAAGGCGCGTAGCATAGTAATTTGGCGCCACGTTAAAGAAGCGTTAAGTACTAAAGCATTGAAGCGATCGTTTTCAACTCGACGGCTAAATACTTGGTTGAAAGCATCTTGGAAGGCCTCGCGCTGTGCTGGCTTCTCAAGGTTTACATCAGCATCAACACAGATGGCGAATTCAACAACCCATGTGTCGGCTTTGCCATCGCCGTTTTGGTCTAGCTCGTAAGGGCGAGCTTCCAAAACGCGCAATCCCATGCATTCTAAAATTGGCAATACATCAGATAGAACCAGTGTTGTACCTGCGCCATAGACTTTAAAGAAGTGATTGTTTTGCGCTTGGCCAACTTGACGGTAAAGGTGCGTGGATATATCGCCTTCACCTCCAAGTAGGCTTAAACGTTCAATATCTAATACTGCAGCATTAGGGGAGAAGTCTTCTCGGTAAGCCACAGGTAAATAAGGCGTGTAAGTGTTGTATAGCTTGTTGCCACTTTCTTCACCGTGATTTTTGTACAATGCATTGAGAAGCTTATCTTCCCAAGATGTCATTGCATCTTGCATACGGCTTTGGATTTCTTCTGCATCAATTTTTGGGCTTTGCTTCGGATCTGCAATTTGGATTGTGAAATTGACGCGAGCCAAGATTAATTGAGAAAATTGTACATTGAATTCTGAACTGGTTCCGTTGCATGCATTCATCAAAATCTCTTGCATTTTAATACGAAATTCAGTGTTGTAGCGGTCTCTTGGTACATAGACTAATGCATTTAGGAAGCGGCCATAGATGTCTTTACGTAAGAAAACACGTAATTGGCGGCGTTCTTGGATTGCCAAAATGCTTTCAATCGCGTTGAAAAGATATTCCGCTGGTGCTTGCAACATTTCATCACGAGGATAGCTATTTAGAATGTGTTTGAGATTTTTGCCTTTGTGGCTGTTTGGATCCACATTCGATTTTTCAATGATCAATTCCAGCTTTTTACGCAGCAATGGAATATCTTGTAGGCGAGCGATGTAAGCGGTAGATGAATACAAACCGAAGAAACGCCATTCGCCAATCACGTTGCCTTTCTTATCAAAGCGTTTGATGCCTAAATAGTCCAAATGGACAGGGCGATGGATGGTCGAGATCGCCGTTGATTTAGTCAAAATCAACATATTTGTATTATCGACTGCCAGCTTGGCAAGATGATCGTGCAAAACAATGTCACGTTTTACTTTCTTGTCACTCAGGTCGCGGAATGTGCCTAGTCCTGAACCATCAACAAGCTTCAGATGCGTTTCAGCGTTTTCTACAACTAAGTCGTATGAGCGGAAGCCGACAAAAGTGAAATGGTTGTTGGCAATCCAGCGAAGAAAATCTAAGTTTTCTTGGTGTTCTGTGTTGTCTTTTAGATGCGCAATGCCTTCTGACTCAGTGATGATGTCATTAAGCTTGGTTTGCATAGTAGGCCAATCATTCACGGCTTTGGTGATGTCGCTGAATGTTTTAGTGAGCTCGTCTTTGATTTGATCTAAAACATTGGTATCGGATAAGCGACTAATTTCAAAACGCATTAATGAGTCGTTTGTGTTGGCCGACGATCCTATTTTGATAAGTTCGCCTTTCTTGTCTCGCTCGATAGGCACAAGCGGATGTACTGTCATGTGTATTGTGTAGCCCAAGCGAACAAGCGTCATGCTGAATGATGAGACTAAGAAAGGCATATCCTGCGTTAAGATTTCAACGACAGTGTGTGTTGATTGCCAGCTATGTTCTTCATAATTCGGGTTGTAAACGCGGATTTTAGGTTGGTCTGGAGTGCGATTTTTCAAGAAATCCCATAGGCAAATAATTGTGCCATATAGGTTTTCAATGGATTCGGCTGCCAAATCTTCTATTAGAGAGTCTTGGAAATAAAGGTGCGCGAGCTGAATGATGTTGCTTGCTTCAGCATCACTAAAGTTTTCGTTTATTTCTACTTCAACGCGTTCGATTAATTCATTTTTTTTGTGGTCAGTCATTAGAACTCATCCCTTTTGAGTGGTGTTCATAATAAAACTAGTTGTAAATGCGATTTTGCGAAAGTATTTGGCTTAGACTCTGCATAAGATTATTATGAAAAAACCAAACCTTTAATAGTTAGTAACTTTCTTAATAGCGACATATTGTTTCCAAGTGTGGTTTTCAAGGCCTTTTACATCTTGTGAAAGAAGTAAAAAACCTTTGTTATCCATTTTAAACGAAATAAACTTCTTTTTTGCCTATAGTTCGCAGGATAATATTTTGTACAAGAGTGAATTCGCATCAAGAGAAATCATGCAGGCAAGCAAAAAGCCCTTGAAATACGGTTTTTTGCTGTTGCCAAATTATTCTATGCTGGGTTTTTCTTCTGCAATCGAAACCTTGCATATGGCGAATTGGGTAACAGGAAAAGAGCTCTATTCTTTTTGTACTATTAGTTACGGTGAAAGGGAAATGTCTTCAAATACGGGGGGGGTAGCGGTCTCAGACTACTTAACTTGTGATGCACCGAATGATTTAGATGCTATTTTTGTGTGCGGGTCTTCGCCTGTGTCAAAAAACGAAAATCAAACTTTAGAAAATTGGTTAAAAAAACAAGCAAAAAGAAATATTGGACTTGGTGGTGTTTGCACTGGAAGTCATTTATTAGCCAAGGCTGGGCTGTTAGATGGCTATCGAGCGACGATTCATTGGTGGAGTATTGCTAATCTCCGTGATGAGTTTCCGCAGACGATTGTGTCTAATCATTTGTTTGAAGTGGATAGAGATCGCTACACCTGTAGTGGCGGCACAGCAGCCATGGATATGATGTTGTTTTTAATAGGGAAACAGCATGGTATGAGTTTGGCTAGCAGTATTTCTGAGCAGTTTGTATGTGAACGAATCCGTACCCACGATGACCCGCAAAGGATTCCTTTGCAAGCGCGTATAGGCACCGGACAACCAAAACTGGTTGAGGCTGTTCAATTAATGGAAGCCAATATCCAAGAGCCGCTTTCTTCTGATGATATTGCTTACCACGTTGGCGTTTCTAGGCGGCACTTGGAAAGATTGTTTAAAAGTAATTTAGACATTGTGCCTTCTCGCTACTATTTAGAATTGCGCTTGCAGCATGCTAAAAAGTTGTTAAGTCAAACAGATAAAGCTATTAATGATATTGGTAATGAGTGTGGGTTTTCTACAGCGTCCCATTTTAGTACGACGTATAAAAGCTTTTTTGGCGTGACGCCAAGAGAAGAGCGTAAGAAAAACCATAACAATGTTTCAATTCCGTTACAGAGTGACCGGAAAAAAAGGCAACTTTGGAAAAAATAATTTAAACTACTGGTCAAGACTGTTTTTGGCATGATTTTTATGCTCTTCGCGACAGTATAAATGGAGTTACAAAGAGGCGTATGTGTTTTTACGTCTCGTTAGAGACAGTTAGCTGCTAATAAAATAAGGTAAAAAACCATGTCGAAAGCCCCAGCGTTAGAACTCATTGATATTCATAAGACATTTGGCGATGTTGAAGTACTTAAAGGTATTTCTTTGAAGGCTTATGATGGTGATGTTATCTCAATTCTTGGCTCTAGTGGTTCTGGTAAAAGCACGTTTTTACGTTGTATCAACTTACTTGAGAACCCAACGCAAGGTGAAATAATCTTCAATGGCGGTAAATTGGACTTGGTACAAGGTGAGACAGACCTTGTTGCCAATAATATGAGGCAGCTTACCAAGATGCGCCAGCAAATCGGGTTTGTTTTCCAGAGCTTTAATCTTTGGCCTCATATGACTATTTTGCAGAATGTAATGGAAGGCCCTTTGAATGTTCTAAAGCGACCGAAGCAAGAAGTTGCTGAATATGCTGAGCATTTGTTACGCAAAGTAGGAATAGCAGAAAAGAAAAATATGTACCCGAATCAATTATCTGGTGGGCAACAACAGCGTGTTGCGATTGCCAGAACATTAGCTATGGACCCTCAGCTTATTTTATTTGATGAGCCAACTTCTGCACTTGATCCTGAATTGGTTGGGGAAGTGTTAGGTGTTATGCGTAATCTAGCTGAAGAGGGGCGCACAATGCTTATTGTTACCCATGAAATGAATTTCGCACGTGAAGTGTCAAGTGATGTTGTCTTTTTACATAAAGGCGTTGTTGAAGAAAAAGGAACTCCTGACGAAGTGTTTGGCTCGCCTAAATCAGAGCGTTGCAAAGCATTTTTGTCTAGTGCATTTTAAGAAGTAGCAGGGTTAGAAGGACAAACTTAACTCTTGTTATCGTGAATAATTTAATAATCAAAAAGGTAGTGTTATGAAACTTAAAAAAATTGTCTTAGGTTCTGCTTTATTAGTAACTGCAGCAATGTCTACTATTTCTGCTCAAGCAGCAGATAAAGTACGCTTTGTGACCGAAGGTGCTTGGGCGCCGTTCAACTTTATTGATTCTGCTGGCATGCCACAAGGTTTTGATGTTGATATTGCGCGTGCCTTATGTTCAAGAATGGAAGCGGATTGTGAAATTCTTACTCAAGACTGGGATGGTCTAATTCCTGGTTTAAAAGTACGTAAATTTGATGCCATTATTGCATCTATGTCTATCACTGAAGATCGCTTGAAAGTCGTTGATTTTACTAACAAATACTACTCTGGAGGGTTGCGTTTCATGGGGCGTGTTGGTGAGGCATTTGATTTAAGCGATCTATCTGGCAAAACAATTGGTGCACAGCGTGCAACTTTGGGTGCTCAATATCTAGAAGACAACTTCACCGGTAAAGCGGACCTGAAATTCTATGATAACCAAGATAACGTTTATCTAGATCTTCTTTCTGGTCGTTTAGACATCGTTTTGTCTGATGAACTACCAACTTACAACTGGTTGAAAACAGCAGAAGGCGCGTCTCAGTTTGAGTTCAAAGGCAACTCTTTCATGAAAAATGACGAAATTGGTATTGCTGTTCGTAAAGGCGACACTAAGCTAAAAGAGAAATTGAACAAAGCGCTTGATGAGCTAATTGCTGATGGCACTTACGAGAAAATTAATGCTCGTTACTTCCCATTCTCTATCTACTAAGGGTAACTTGTTAATTTAAATCTCCATAGAAAGTTCCTCGATGTTTAAAAGTCGAGGAACCTCTTTTCGCTTACTCTGAGAGAAAACTATGATTGATCTTCATGGATTCGGTGACCAGTTGCTGCAAGGTGCTGTCGTTACCTTAGAGCTAGCATTATCTTCTCTGTTTGTCGGTTTAATTCTTGGGTTGTTGGGTGCTTCCGCCAAATTGTCCTCAATTAAACTCTTCCGATGGATTGCTCATGGCTACACGACCATTATTCGTGGTATTCCTGAACTATTAACGGTTCTTATCATTTATTTTGGCGCCACCAGTGTTTTGATGGCTATTGCCAGCGTATTTGGCTATGACGAATACATTGAGGTAGGCGCGTTTGCCGCGGGTGTTACAGCACTTGGTTTAACTTTTGGTGCTTATGCGACAGAAGTTTTTCGAGGCGCTTTACAGTCAATCCCTAAAGGTCAGCACGAAGCGGCAATTGCTTTAGGCATGGGGCCTGTTCGTAAGTTTTATCGCATTATTTTACCGCAGGTTTGGCGTATTGCTTTACCTGGTATCGGTAATTTATTTCTAGTCTTGCTGAAGGACACCGCGCTTGTTTCTGTAGTTGGTCTTGATGACATCATGCGTAAAGCCAATATTGCTGTTAGCAGTACGAAAGAAGCGTTTTTATTTTATTTGGTTGCCGCTTTCATGTACTTGGCTTTAACCATTGTTTCTATGGTTTTGGTTTCTTACTTGGAAAAACGAGCCAGTCGCGGCTTAACAAGGGGATAGTGAATGGACTTTTCAGTTGTTGTTGAATACTTTCCCCGTTTGTTAAGTGGCGCTTGGGTTAGTTTACAGTTGGTGGTTTTATCTGTTGTATTAGGTGGAATATTGGCTTTGCCAATTGCTTTAGCGAGAATCTCCCCTGTTGCTTGGATAAGAGTATTTCCTTTTGCTTATATCTTCTTCTTCCGTGGTACACCTTTGCTGGTGCAGATTTTCTTGGTTTATTACGGTGCGTCGCAATTTGATGTAGTACGAGAGAGTATCTTTTGGCCTATTCTAAGAGAACCTTTTTGGTGCGCCATTATTGCTTTTACTTTGAATACGTCTGCTTATACGGCAGAGATTTTCAGAGGCGCGATTCAAGCCATTCCTCAAGGTGAAGTTGAGGCTTGTAAAGTAGTCGGTATGACGAAAGTACAAATGTACCGTCGTATTCTTTTGCCTCGTGCATTTGGCATTGTCTTACCAGCTTACGGTAACGAGATTATCTTGATGCTGAAGGGCAGTGCGTTGGCAAGTACCATTACCATTTTAGATTTGACTGGAATGGCAAGAACCATCATCGCAAGAACTTATACGCCGATGGAAATTTTCCTAGCGGCTGGTGGCATATATTTGTTGATTAGTATTGTCGTTATTGCGATTTTCCGTCAAATCGAGTTACGCCAAAACCGTTACCTAGGGACTTTATCTATTAAGGTTCCTGATAAGGGTTAATGTGAGACTGTTTTTTTTGAGAGTGGGTTCGCATCAATAAAAAAGAGGCATAAGCCTCTTTTTTATTGTGATTCTAGTCGTGCTTTTAGCTCAGGAACGAAAGTATTAAATCGCTTCGTTTCCAGTTTCGCCTGTACGGATTCGAATAACTTGCTCAAGAGTGGTAACGAAAATTTTACCGTCGCCAATTTTTCCTGTATTTGCATTGTTTTGTATTGCTTCGATCGCGTGCTCAACTTGGTCGCTTTCTATAGCAAGTTCTAGTTTAACCTTTGGTAAAAAATCAACCACATACTCAGCCCCACGATAAAGTTCAGTGTGTCCTCGTTGACGACCAAAACCTTTCACTTCTGTTACTGTGATGCCATTAATTCCTATTTCGGATAATGCCTCACGTACTTCATCTAGTTTGAAGGGTTTAATAATGGCTGTAACTAATTTCATTTCTGTTCTCCATAGGAATAAAAAGTATTCTTTGGATTTAAAATAGCACTCTCTTATTAAAGTCGCTACACCCTTGATGTTTATGAGGCTTCTTTCTAGTGTTATTTACTAAAGCCCATTCATCGCGTCTAGATCATCAAACTCAGGCTGATGGTACTTTTCACCTAATTTATGCACAGCATCAATTAGATATTTTGGGTGATCAGGGTTTACGAATTGATGTATGCCATGACCAAGGTTGAATACATGGCCAGTACCATGACCAAATCCTGATAGTACGTTTTCCACTTCACGCTCGATGACAGTCTGATCTGCATAAAGCACGCTAGGGTCGATATTTCCTTGTAATGCCACTTTATCACCAACGCGAGCGCGGGCTTCAGAAATGTCTGTTGTCCAATCTAAACCTAATGCATCTGGACCAGTGGCTGCCATGTTTTCTAACCATTGACCGCCATTTTTAGTGAACAGGATAACCGGAATCTTTTGTCCGTTATGCTCACGGATAAGGCCATCTAGGATTTGTTTCATGTAGAGTAATGAGAACTGCTGATACATTGGGCCACTCAAAACACCGCCCCAAGTATCAAATATTTGTAGAGCTTGTGCGCCAGCTAAAATCTGTCCATTTAGGTAGGCTGTTACAGATTCAGCCAATTTATTTAATAGGGCATGAAGAGTTTCCGGAGATTGGTACATCATGGCTTTAATGTGACGGAAGTCTTTGCTTGATCCGCCTTCAACCATATAAGTCGCTAAAGTCCATGGACTGCCAGAAAAACCTATTAGTGGTACATCTCCGTTTAGCGCATGACGAATAGTGCTGACGGCTTTCATCACATAATCTAGGTCGTTTGCTGTTGTTATAGGTAAGGCTTCAACATCGGCTTTGGTTCGAATTTTATATTTGAATTTTGGGCCTTCACCTGTTTCGAAATATAAGCCTAAGCCCATTGCATCGGGGATGGTTAAAATGTCTGAAAATAAAATAGCAGCATCTAATTCATATCGTCTAAGTGGCTGTAGCGTCACTTCACAGGCAAATTCGTCGTTTTTACATAGACTCAAAAAGTCTCCAGCAGTTGCTCGACTTGCTCGATATTCTGGTAAATAGCGTCCAGCTTGTCTCATCATCCATACAGGAGTTGTGTCGACTGGCTGTTTGAGCAATGCACGCAAGAAACGGTCATTTTTGAGTTCAGGAAACATTAATACTCTCCGATGTAAATTTTATTGAGCGCATTTTACCTAACTTATAAGGGAAAAGCAGAGGGAATAAATACAATTTATGAGAAGCCCGTTGAAAAGGCCAATAATATTGATCTATAGCAGGGTTTGTTAATGGCTATTTATAAGAATAATCAATCACCTAGGTACCTTTTTAGACTGTGGAATTGCACTTGCTGTGCTGCATTCTCAATGTTTTTATTGGCATGTAAATTCTTTAAAACGGATGGGAACGCCGCTTTGGTTTGTTTTTCATCCATTCCTTGTTTTAGCTCAGAGGAATACAGGGCTTTGAGCAAAATATAGTCGAGAGGGCTTAAGTAAGTATCAATGCTAACGTCATTAAAGATCGAGGGAAAAACATCGCCAGAATCATTGGGTAGTCCGAGTAACTGAGTAATTTCTTCAACGATACAATCCAAAAAGCGAGCTTTTTCCCGTGCATAATCCACGGGAATAATAATGGTGCCTTTTGTTATTTCGTAACGTGAGTTTCGCCTAAATGTTCCGAGACATATCGCTTCATTCAGAGCTGCACGAATTTTTTCAGGATCGCCAATATACTGCTGAACCTTGTTTTCCATGTTTTCGTAATGAGTGAAGATGGCAAACATGTTTGCTTTTTTTAGGTTATCTGTAAATTCAATCGATAAACCTGTGATGGACGAAAGGTGCTTGGCGTGGACACTTAGTAACTCTTTTTGCAGTTCACTGTCTCCGCTTTCACTCTCAAAGAACAGTTTTATGGGGCGATTCCAGCGTATGAGTTTTGGGTGTTTTGTTTCTTTGTATTCACGCTCCAGTGCAATTTTAATGAAACTGTCTTGGATATATTGATCGCTTTGCCAACGCTCTTGAGCAAGGGATGGGAGAGCGAACAAAAGGAATAAAAATAAAAAGTTAAAGCGGGTCATCTGATTTGGTTTGTGTTAGTTGGCCTGTAAAATGTCGTAGAGCATCTAAAGAGTCAGGCGTGAAAGGCAAACTCCTTGAGTTGGTTAAAATATCATCAACACTCATTTCATGGATTGAAGCGACTTCTTTTTGTTGGAGTATGAGCTCTCCATGTTCTTCTTGATCATAGTAGCAGACGAAGATTTTTCCCCAAATGTTAAAACCTTCTCCTTGGGTGAGAAAAATGCCTCGGCTTTCTAACGGCGCATCAAAGCCAAGCTCTTCTTGTAATTCTCGGTGCGCTGAGTCTATGTAGGATTCGTCTTTTTCCACAACGCCTCCGGTTGTTATGCCATAAAAGTTGGGGCAAAAGGCTTTGTTAGCGGCTCTTTTTTGAACAAGTAGGTTGCCGGCTTTATTGAACACAAAAATGTAGGTTACGCGATGAAAGTCGGTGCTAAAATCCATTTTGCGTCGTGGTACATCACCAATGATGTTGTTGCGTTGATCGACTAATATAATGACTTCGTCATTCACTGGCATAAAGTACTCGATTTGTTGAAAACATTGCTGTAAATAAAGAGGGTATCGGCATTTTACTTGAAAGAAAAGATTTCTGCTTTCTTGTTATTCGTTTCTGGCTTTGTGAAGTATAAATAAAGCGACCTATTATTGTGTTTTATGCATGAAAGTCTTGAATGCTTCGTGTGAAATTGCAAAAAATAGTATGATAAGCCTTCTATTTTTTATTTTAAAAGAGTGGCTTTAAGGAAAAAATGACTATTTTGAATAATGACTTTTTGGCATTAACCTTGGCCAATCCAAAAGAAATTCCCCCTTTTCATTTTACCTTTTCAAGTGGTACAGCCTTTGTTGAAAATACTGGAATCTTAAGGCTTGAGCCAACAGAAGCGTCTTCTATAAATCTTGTTTTATCTGCCGGAATCCATGGTAATGAAACGGGTCCGATAGAGTTACTCAATAATCTTGTTAAGTTGATTCTTGAAGGTCAGTTAACATTAAATATTCGACTTCTTGTGTTGATTGGGAATCCTATCGCTGCCAACAGCTCAAAACGCTTTTGTGAAGTGAACCTAAACCGATTGTTTAGTGGAGCTTGGCAAAACCACGAAGGTTTTGAAGCCGATAGGGCGCAACAACTTGAGTCGGCCGTCAGCGAATTTTATCAAAAAGAAAGTCAGCAAGGAGAGCAAGTTCGGTTGCATTATGATTTACACACTGCTATTCGAGGATCTATGCATGAAAAATTTGTTGTGCATCCATTTGTTGAAACGGCCGTTTATAACAAAGAGCAATTGGCCTTTTTAGCGTCTAGCGGGATAGAGGCAGTGTTGCTGTCTCATCAACCAACTACGACTTTTTCTTATTATAGTCATGCTGCTCATGGCGCTCATGCTTTTACTGTAGAGCTTGGGAAGGTTCATCCGTTTGGCCAAAATGATTTGTCACGATTTCATGATCTAGAGTGCAGTTTGGTTTTATTACTACAAGAAGGTGTTTTGGCACAAAAACCTTTGACTACTTTACAAGTTTTTTCAGTACTTGAGGCTTTAATAAAAGATGATGAAAGCTATGAATTAAGCATTGCTGATGATGTGAAAAACTTTACTCAATTTGAGGAAGATTATGTTTTAGCTCGTTCAGAAAGGAGTCAGTATCAGGTTGAGAAAACAGGCGATGCGATTGTTTTTCCTAATACAAATTTACCTGTCGGGCAAAGAGCTGGCTTAATGGTTCGACCAATTAAACTGGAAGCATCGCAACTTGTTTGATTGTTGTATTTTTTAATGCTTTAAACATGGTTTATTTATGAGAGATTTTAGTTAAATGACTTGAATCTCTTTTTTTTATATCGTACTGTTATGTTATAACATCTTAGTCGGTACCCAATAATGAATAAACTCTTTTTTGCATTAGGCGTTTCTGCCTTATCTCCTCTTGCTTTAGCAAAACCAACAATTGTGACAAGTATTAGCCCTGTTTCTATGATTGTGGCAGCCATTGCTGGCGATAAAGCGGAAATACAACAAATTGTCTCAAGCACAGCATCACCTCATGACTTCGCGTTGCGACCATCCGATCTTCGAAAAATTTCGAATGCAGATACTGTTGTTTGGGTGGGCGAATCACTAGAAAATTTCCTAGAGAAACCACTTAAAAACGCAGGAAAAGAAGAGTCCTCTATTGAGTGGCTTACTCTGAAAGGAGTGGAGCTTCATAACTTTGGTGAAGATGGTCATGACGACCACGACCACGACCACGACCACGACCACGACCACGATGAGCATGACGATCACGATCATGATGAGCACGACGATCATGATCATGATAAGCACGACGACCACGATCATGATGAGCACGACGATCACGATCATGATAAGCACGACGACCACGATCATGATGAGCACGACGACCACGATCATGATGAGCACGACGACCACGATCATGATGAGCACGATCATGGTGGTCATGAAGGACACAGTCATGAAGGTGTTGATCCACATGTTTGGTTGTCGCCTGATAATGCTAGAGTCTTGGCGGAAGCTGTGACAATGCGTATGGTGTACTTAGATTCAGCAAACGCGGAATATTACAAAGCTAACCTAGCAGCATTCGATAAAGACTTGTCTGCAAAAGATGACGAGATACGTCACTCTTTCGATAAGGTTTCTAAAGTACCTTATATCGTTTTTCATGACGCATATACTTACTTCGAAGAGCATTATGGTTTGAATAATGCAGGCGAAGTAACAGTTAGCCCAGAGCGTAAACCTGGAGCAAAGAAAGTTGCAGAGCTTCGCCATCAAATTGAAGAAAACAAAGTTCAATGTGTATTTAGCGAACCGCAATTTAGCCCAGGCATTGTCAAATCCTTGTTAGATGGCACTAGCGTGAAAACGGCTGTTTTAGATCCTCTAGGCAGTGAAATTCCTCTTAGCAAAGATGCTTACTTCACATTTTTAAGTACCTTGAACGGTCAATTTCTTAGCTGCTTAGGCTAATGTGTTTCGCCTATCGCTAGAGTAAGCTGAGAAAGCTTGCTCTTTGGTAGGCGATTTACTTTCTACTCTGTATAATGACGGAACTTTACGTTCATTATGGAGAGCAGAGAGGCTTTATGAGCGACTTAACGACGAATAATACCCACTCAGACGCCCTTATCCAAAGTGCTCAGCGCACATTATCTATTCAAGCTCAAGCTCTTACTAATCTATCGAATCAAGTCACAGATGAATTTGCCAAAGCTGTTCGTATGATTCTTGCCAGTAAAGGCAGAACCATTATCTGTGGAATGGGAAAATCAGGCTTAATTGGTAAAAAAATCGCAGCGACTTTTGCTTCTACTGGAACGCCTAGTTTTTTTCTTCATCCTGGAGAAGCGTTTCATGGCGATTTAGGCATGATTCAACCAGAAGATGTGTTGGTATTAATCAGTTACTCAGGTGAAACAGAAGAGCTGATGAGACTGTTACCTTCATTGAAAAGCTTTGGTAATCCAAGTATTGCTTTGGTCGGCAATATGAATTCCACTTTAGCCAAGCATTGCGATTGCGTGTTGGATATTTCGGTAGACAGAGAAACCTGTCCGAATAATCTAGCGCCCACTACATCGACAACCATGACAACGGCAATGGGTGATGCTTTGGCCGTTGCTTTGATGGAGTGTCGAGATTTCCAGCCACAAGATTTTGCACGTTTTCATCCTGGCGGGAGCTTAGGTCGTAAGTTGTTAACCAAAGTAAAAGACCTAATGCATAAGGAAAACTTACCTGTATGCTCCCCAACAGCGACATTGAAAGAAGCAATTTCAGTTATGACACATGGGCGCATGGGTGTGGTTTTAATTCAAGAGAAAGAAAAGTTATTAGGGATTTTTACCGATGGTGATTTGCGTCGTGCTATGTTGAAAGAAAGTGAAGGCATGATACAGAAAACCATGACAAGCTTAATGACACCAAACCCGAAAACCATCAATGAAAATGTCATGATAGTACAAGCAGAAGAGCAAATGTTACGGGATAAAATTACGTTGTTAATTGTTGTGGATGATGCTCATAAAGTGTCTGGTATTTTAGAAATTTATGATCGATAAATAATGATATCTATCTTGCTGCTCTGTTTTGCTTAGGGTGTGCAAATTGCAATTTTAATGGAGCGACTATGTCTCAAAAATTAACGTCTCAAGAATCAAAAATTATTAAAATCGGCAACAAAGTTGAAGTTGCCAATCATCTACCGTTTGTTTTATTCAGCGGTGTTAATGTTCTAGAGTCTCGTGACTTAGCGATGCGAGTAGCGGAAGAGCATGTCAAAGTGACGCAAGCTTTAGATATTCCTTATGTATTTAAAGGCTCGTTTGATAAGGCCAATCGTTCTTCTATTAATTCTTTTCGTGGACCTGGCATGGAAGAAGGTTTGAAAATTCTCCAAGAAATCAAAGATACCTTTGATGTGCCTGTCATTACGGATGTTCACGAAGGTTATCAATGTGCGCCAGTGGCTGAAGTGGCTGATGTGATTCAATTACCAGCTTTTCTATCTCGTCAAACAGATTTAGTGGTTGAGATGGCGAAAACGGGAGCCGTAATCAACATAAAGAAAGCACAATTCTTAGCGCCTCATGAAATGAAGCACATACTGACAAAATGCCAAGAAGCGGGTAATGATCAGTTAATGTTGTGTGAGCGCGGTACCATGATGGGCTACAACAATTTAGTGGTTGATATGCTTGGTTTTGGTGAAATGAAAAAAATGGGCTACCCAGTCATGTTTGACGTGACGCACTCATTGCAACGTCCTGGCGGTCGAGAAGATTCCGCAGATGGTCGTCGCGCTCAAGTAACAGAGCTTGCTCGTGCTGGTATGTCATTGGGGCTATCAAGTTTGTTCCTAGAAACACACCCGACGCCAGACAGTGCGAAATGTGATGGTCCTTGCGCTTTACCATTAGGCAAATTGGCGCCTTTCTTGAAGCAGATGAAGCAGCTTGATGAGCTAGTGAAAACGTTTGAAGAATTAGACACGAGCGCATAAATAATGGATTCGACTTTTCTTTCCTTCTACCCCGCATTGCAAAATGATGATTCATTGGTGAACCAGCTTAAGTCGCTTAAGCTGGTTGTGTTTGATGTGGATGGTGTGCTGACCGATGGTCGTCTGTTGTATGGCGATCAGGGCGAAAGCATTAAATGCTTTAATGTGAAAGATGGCGTTGCAATGAAATTGCTGCCTAAATGGGGGATTCAAGTGGCTGTCATTACAGCTAAAGATTCCGCACCGTTAAGACGTCGAATGAAGGACCTAAAAGTCGATCATTTTTATCCAGGTTGCCATAATAAAGCAGAAGCGTTTGACGATTTAATCGCTCGTTTGCATCTTGATCCTACCGAAGCGGCTTATATTGGTGATGATGTAATAGATTTGCAAGTGATGTCTAAAGTTGGTGTTGCTTTGTGTCCTGGCGATGCTCACGTTTTATTACAACGCCATTGTCCAATCGTTTTACACAAATCAGCGGGAGAAGGCGTAGCAAGAGAAGTTGCGGATCTTATTTTATCTACACGCATGTCTTTAGAAGAAGCCTATGAATTAGCGCAGAAACCGGAGTTTGAAAAATAATGACAACACTTGAGAGCACAAAACTTTTACCAGATTTTCATATTGTCATTCCTGCTCGTTATGCCTCTCAACGTTTTCCTAAAAAGCTGCTGGCCGATTTAGGCGGTAAACCTGTGCTGCAATGGGTTTATGAATTATCTTTAAAAGCCGGAGCCAAAACAGTGACTGTCGCGGCTGATCATCAAGTTATTTATGATGCCTCGATAGCTTTCGGAGCGAACGTGGTGATGACTCGTGATGACCATGAAAATGGCACTGAACGCCTTGCAGAAGTGGCCGAGAAAATGGCGTGGCATGGGGATGAGATTATTGTCAATGTGCAAGGTGATGAGCCGTTTTTACCTATTGAGTTAATTCATAAAAGTGTGTTAGCGCTAAATAGTGATGATGTAGCTGAGATGGCCACCATGGCCTGTAAAATCGATAAAGCGGAAGATCTGTTTAACCCTAATGTGGTTAAAGTTGTGTGTGATGCACAACAAAGGGCACTTTACTTTAGCCGAGCTCCTATGCCGTGGGATAGAGACGGATTCGCGGAAGAAAAAGCACTTGCTAGTGAATTTCCAGCACTTCGACATATTGGCCTATATGTGTATCGAGCGAGTTTACTGGCAAAATATGCCGATTTGCCGATGTCACCTTTGGAGCGCTGGGAGAAATTAGAGCAGCTACGTTTTCTTCACCAAGGCATTAAAGTGCAAGTTGCTTTGGCTGATACGCTACCTATGCATGGCGTAGATACGCCAGAAGACTTGGAAAAATTAAGGCATCAGTTAAGCTTATTAGACAGTTAAGTAGATTGATAAAGCATTTAATATAAGAATTAAAAATTTAATGAAAACCGCAACTTATTCAATATAGGTTGCGGTTTTTTTATGTATCTATCACGGATGAGTACTCTTTTTATATGTACCTCTATCTCAATAATGCATAAAAGCGCTCTTTGTGTAGAGATTATGTAAAGAGTAAGTCTATAATCACTAAGATGTAATGATTTTTTTATCATCCAACTTTTTGAGTAGCTAAGGTATAGGAAGGATCAAATCATGAAAAAGCTTATATTAATGTCCACTACTTTATTGAGTTCAGCTGTTATGGCGGCTATGCCAGTTAATCACCCTGTAGGCTCAAGTTTTACATTAAGTAGCTCACCAAACCAGCGTGCGCTTTCCACTGCTTTAGGTAACCCTGCCGCACCTTTCTTGATGGTTAATGAGCAAGATAATGACAGTTTCCGTTTTGGTATTCTAGGACCACTTGGCGTAGGTGTAGAGTTTGGCGATGTAAGTGACCTTGAAGATCAAGTTGAAAGTTTAGAGGATATTCTTGATACAGATTATGGTAGTGACACTACAGCTGGCGCTGGTGCTGCGGATGGCGCTAACGAAATTCTAGCTGAAATTGGTGATTCTGCTTATGTAAAAACTTCAGTTAGTATGCAAGTGCCTCTAATGCCAGTTATTTATAAAACAAAAAATAATGGTGCATTTATACTGGATGTGAGTATCTCTGGCTCACTTAAAGCAAGTTTGTTAGCTAGTGAAGTTGAATACGATAGTACAGAAGAAGATTTCAATACTGATACGTCTCTATATGCTCAAACAGTAACGGATTTAAATATTGGACTAGGCTATAGCCAGTCAATGTGGCAAAACTCTCACGGAATGTTGGTTGGTGGTGTAAAAGCCAGCTTGCATCAAATCTCCTTGGGTCGTGCTTTGGCATCATTAGATGATAATGGAGACGACGATTATGATGCAGGAGATGAAATTTCCGATGGACTTTCAGATGACTCTGTAAGTAGTACGGGGATTGGATTGGATTTTGGGCTTATTTGGTTATCTGACTATTATCAAGCTGGTGTGACGTTTGCCAATATTAATGAACCTGAATTTGATGGTGTATTGATTACAACTAATGATGTTGCGGATGAGTATAGTATAAGTTCAAATGAGACTTACATTATGGAGATGCAAACGACGATTGATGCTGCCATTACGACCTCAGGGAAGCAAGTCACTTTAGGATTTTCATATGATGTGAACCCTGTAGAGGATGCATTTGGTGATGAATATCAGTGGGTAGCTGCTTCTTTGTCTTATTATGGCGATTCTCATTTCTTACCTGGTCTTCGAGTTGGCTTCCGCCAAAATACGGCAGGCTCTGAATTAAGCTATGCGTCTGCAGGTCTGACTTTACTTAAGCGTTTTAATTTAGACCTTGCTGTTGCCTTGGATACAGTTGAAAGTGAAGATGGAGAGACAGTTCCACGTAGTTTCTACATCGCTCTAGGTTATAATGCTGCATTCTAATTAAAGCAAAAGCTCTGTAAAGTGATCGATAATTTTTTAGAAATTCGCGGTACCTTTAACAGAATTTTTAAAAAGTGTGAGCCGATGGTGTTGGAAAATAAAGCTTATAGGTGCTAGGTCAATGGTCGAGTAACTGTATAAGGTATGTCTTAGATTCGCTAAATTTTATTGCTTAGCGGCCAAATATTTATATGGAATGAAGCCGCTAGCTTATTTATTTATATTTCTTAAGGAAGAATTAGATCATGAAAAAGCTTTTATTGATTCCTATTGGCTTGCTAAGTTCAGCCACAATTTCGGCAATGTCAGTGAATCAGCCAATAGGGGCGAGTTTTACATTAGGTAGCATGCCAAATCAACGGGCACTTGTAACATCACTTTCTAATCCTGCCTCTCCTTATTTTATGGTTAGTGATAGCAGTTTTCGCTCGGGTACTCTTGGTCCTTTAAGTATTGGTATTGAAATAGGAGCTGTGAGTGACTTAGAGGATCAGGTCGAAAATTTGGAAGAAATCGTAGATGCAAATTATGTGGATCTTGAAGATGCTAAAAATGGAGTAGATGAAGCGAATACATTACTTGCCGAAATAGGTGATAACGCATATGTGAAAACGTCACTTAGTATGCAGCTTCCTTTTATGCCAATTATTTATAAAACTCGGAACAGTGGCGCTTTCATGTTAGATGCAAACCTGTCCGTAATTAGTAAGGGTAGCTTATTATCGGGAACTTTTTTACGGATAGGAAGTGAGCTAATTACTGATACTTCTTTTTATGCTCAAACAGCGACTGATTTTAGCGTAGGAGTAGGGTATAGCCAATCTATATCGGAAAGTTCTCGCGGTATGTGGGTAGGGGGCATAAAGGCTAATTTACATCAAATGTCTTTAGGGCGTGCTCTGGTAGAGTTAGATGATAAGGATAATGATGCTGCGGATGCCATTTCTAATGCCGTTTCAGATGACTCTATCAGCAGTACAGGCGTTGGTGTTGACCTTGGGATTATTTGGATGTCACACCATTTTCAGGCAGGTTTGACTCTTGCTAACTTGAATGAACCTGTGTTCGAAAAGCCCTCTATTATTCAAAATAGCTCATCATACACTTATGGTATAACTGAAACTTCCTCTTATACAATGGAAATGCAAGCAACAATTGATGCTGCAATTTCAACGCTAAGTAAGAGGTGGATGCTAGGGGGCTCATATGATCTTAATTCAATTGAAGATGCTGTTGAGGATCGTTATCAATGGGCCACTGCGTCATTGTCTTACTATGGGAGCTCGGAAGTTTTTCCAGGTATTCGTATCGGTTTTAGAAAAAACTTAGCGGGTTCTGAATTAAGTTACTCCTCGGTAGGTTTGACCTTTTCACAACATTTAAACTTAGATGTTGCTGTTGCTCTAGATAAAGTTGATGATGACAACGGTGATGAAACACCACGCAGTTACTATATTGCACTTGGTTACAATGCTTCTTTTTAATTATGGTTAAAATCTAATTATTAGGTTTGTTAGTTTCTATTTTTGGATTAAATATGTTGAGAAAAATACTTTTTCTTACCTATATGAGAAATAAAATCTATGGATGTTGTGGTTGTATGAATAAATACTTGCTCTTTGGTTTTTTGGGCTTCTTTTGTACAACAAGCTTCGCATCTATGTATTTATATCAACCGATTGGGTCCAGCATAACCTTAGGTGGCTACGGTAATCGCCATGCTTTATCTACTGCTTCTGGGAATCCTGCATCAAGTTATTTGATGGCCAACCTCGAAGGCTTTCGAGTTGGTTTTCTTGGTCCGCTTGGTATCGCGGTAGAAGGCGGTGGTGTTAGTACATTGAACAATAAGATTGATGATCTTTCTGATGCATTAGACTTTGAATTTTTAGATGATTTTGCTAATGACCTCGCCACGCTTGAACAAGATATCCAAAATAATCTTGGCAGTAGTGTGTTCACTCAAGCAGAGGCCGATGCAAAAGCGGTTGAGATTGCTGAGGATTTACTAGATGGTATAGATGTAACTGTCGCTAATGTGAATGCAGTGATAGCGGATATAAGTGATACTGTTTATGCTAAAACAGCCATTACACTTCAAGCCCCATTTACCCCGATTGTATATAAAACCAGAAGCCGAAACGTATTTTCATTAGATGCTAGTGCATCTATTGTTGGCCGAGCTAGTATTTTAGCTGATGGATTAACCGTAACTGGTTTGGATAGCGTTGTCGCTGTAACGGATTTGGCTTCTTTATCTATGGCTGATGTGAGTGGTGCTTCTGCTGAAACTAACACTGCTGCTTATATAAAAAGGGCGTCAGATTATCGTTTAAGTTTGGGTTATAGCACTATGTTTTCGAGAAGTTCTACTGATACTGTAATTTTAGGCGGGCGTTTAAACTTTCATCGTTTGGCATTAGGGCAGAAACTCACTGTGTTGGCTGAAGAGGACGATCCTTCTGTGTCTTATGGTGATTTTTTCGTTAGTCGCGATAAAGTTTCTACCGGTGTTTCTTTGGATTTAGGGGCTTTGTTAGTAAGGCGTAATTTCCAACTAGGGATGACACTTTCTAATGTTAATGAGCCAACGTTTAAGTACGAGAAAATAGGGAATTGCTCTGGCTTAACCGGCGTAGACTTAACGAATTGCAATGCTGCGGTAAATTTTGCTTCGAGAGGTGATATTGATCTTAATGAAACCTATAAGATGGAAGCACAAATGACCATTGATGCGGCGATAAAAAGTAAAGATCAGCATCTTTCTTTAGGTGGCTCTTACGACGTAAACCCGATT
Organism: Marinomonas sp. 5E14-1; assembly: GCF_039939215.1. NCBI lineage: Bacteria > Pseudomonadati > Pseudomonadota > Gammaproteobacteria > Oceanospirillales > Oceanospirillaceae > Marinomonas > Marinomonas sp. 5E14-1. Next base: position 60,299 of record NZ_JBDXMW010000013.1, read on the forward strand.
AAAGATCCACTGGGAGATGAGTATCAGTGGAGTGTCGTATCGCTGTCATTTTTTAGTGACTACCTGTTGATCCCAGGTATTCGAGCAGGAGTCAGGCAGAATTTAGTAGGAAATGAACTAACCTATTACACAGCAGGAATGACTTTGTCGAGACGTTTGGATGTGGACTTTGCTTATGCTCCAGAGAATGACTCTGGGAGTTCAGGTGCCTTTTTCTCTATGGGTTACAGCTTCGTTTTTTAAATTTATATCTTGATGACCTGCGTTGGTGTGATAAAGGCTTGTAGTGGAACGTCCCAGCTCTCTATTGGTAGAGATTTTACTTGTTGACAATCGTGGGCCAAACCAATCAGCAAAGGTCTTTCTGTAGACTTTTTACCTTCAAAGGTTCTATCGTAAAAACCGCCCCCCATTCCTAAACGACCACCGTCAGCATCAAATCCGACCAAGGGCAAAAGGATAATATCTAAGTTTTCTTTGGCTAGATAATCTTTTGTCATGGGCTCTTTTATACCGTAGATATTCTCTTGCCAAATACTTGCTTTAGAATACGATGCGAATGCTAACTGCTTCTTTTGAATAACAGGAAGATAGGTGTTAATACCTTGTTGCCAGAAGTATTGGCACAACACATGAGGGGAAATTTCTCCGTCGTTTGCTAAGTATAAGGCCACGTTTTTGATGACTTTACTTTCTGGAGCATCGGTATTCGATAAATATTGTTTAAAGCTTTCGAGTAAGTGTTCTGCGGCGAGACACTGCTCAACTGAAGAGAGGTTTCTTCTAGCTTGGCGCAATTGACGACGAAGTGTTTGTCTGTGGTTTAGATGTGAAGGCATAAAGGAGTTTCCCAAGTTGCCGTTTCGGCTATTGGCCTTGAACCCAGTGGTTCAAGGTGGAAAGAACTGTGACTCTTTAGGCTTTCCGACGCACGGACATGCACACCAAACCAACAGGTTCTTTCCGAGGTATTACTCATAGGCTCAAGGGCGTTAAGCCGCTTCGAACAACCCAGGAAACAGATTGGAGTATAGAGCAATTTGTACTGGAAATCACTTAGTGCTCCTGTTTGGTGTCTAGGGTGTATGAAGAAAATTCGTGTTATTTAACTTGTAATCAAAAAAGTAGATTAAGGAGTAAACGATTGATGATTACTCATTGATCAATTTTGTTGATGCGTCAAAGCGTTATCAAGTTGTGATGTCAGTTCTCGTAATAGTTGTTCATTCGCTCGAGCGTATTTTTTGCTTGAAAGCATATCGTGAGTAATATTCAACGCAGCGAGTACGGCAAGCTTTTCAAGAGGGATATTTTTCCCGCCTGATTGCATATCAATCATTTGGTCATTTAAATAATCAGCCGCTTCTTTCAAATCTTCTTCGTGCCCTTTGGGGCAATTTATCTTATAACTTTGCCCCAGTATGGTAACTGAAACCGTTGGCTTATCCATATTGACTCCATTTGACTGCAAAGCCCAAAAAAATGGTCTGTTTTTCCACTATTGGGTAGCGAATAGCATTTTATGCTGGGAGTAAATTCGTTACAATTCGTAATTACTTTTATTCACACTGTTTATAGCAAATTGACGCCAATATGGAAATAAATCCGATACTTTCAAAGATAAAAGACCTTTCTGAACGTGCTTTAACGCTTCGGGGGTATCTTTGACTACGATACAAAGAAAGAACGACTAGAAGAAGTTAACCGTGAGCTGGAAGATTCAGATGTTTGGAACGATCCAGATTACGCTCAAAAACTTGGTAAAGAGCGCTCTTCATTAGAAGCCATTGTTGAAACATTAGACAATATGGACGCGGGTGTGAACGACGCCAAAGAATTATTAGACATTGCTGTTGAAGACAATGACGAAGATTCTGTTGAAGCCGTTCAAGCCGAATTAGAAGAGCTTGAAGCGTCTTTGGCTAAATTAGAATTCCGTCGTATGTTCTCAAAAGAAATGGATGAGAGCTGCGCCTTTTTAGATATTCAATCTGGCTCTGGTGGTACAGAAGCCCAAGATTGGGCCAATATCTTATTACGTATGTATTTGCGCTGGGGCGAAGACAAAGGCTTTAAAGTTGAGCTGATGGAAGTCTCTGAAGGTGATGTTGCGGGTATAAAATCTGCGACAATTCGCTTTGAAGGCGAATACGCATTTGGTTGGTTAAGAACCGAAACTGGTGTGCATCGCTTGGTGCGTAAATCGCCTTTTGATTCTGGCAACCGTCGACACACATCTTTTGCGTCTGTGTTTGTTTCGCCTGAGATTGACGATAATGTTGAGATTGAAATCAATCCAGCGGACATTCGTACTGATACGTATCGTTCGTCTGGCGCTGGTGGTCAGCACGTAAACACGACAGATTCTGCCGTGCGTATTACCCACATACCAACGAACATCGTTGTGCAATGTCAGAACCAGCGTTCTCAGCACGCTAACCGTGATTTTGCGATGAAACAATTACGCGCAAAGTTATATGAATTTGAAATGATGAAGCGTACGGAAGCGGCTCAAGCAGTAGAAGACAGTAAGTCGGATATTGGTTGGGGGAGTCAGATTCGTTCTTACGTATTGGATGCATCACGCATTAAAGATTTACGTACAGGAGTTGAAAGCTCCAATACTGGTTCTGTGCTGGATGGCAACTTAGATCAGTTTATTGTTGCAAGTTTAAAGCAGGGCTTATAAAACGCCGACCCCATTTTTAACATATATTGAATATTAAAGAGTAATAGCAAATCATGGCTAACGAAAACAGCACAGAATCCACACAATCTGATGACAACCGTTTAGTGGCGGAACGTCGCGCTAAATTGGCTTCTATTCGAGAAGAGCGTAATGCCTACCCGAATGACTTTCGCCCAAACGCTTACGCAGCGGATTTACAAGCGGAATTTGGCGAGATTGAAAAGCCAGATTTAGAAGAAAAAAACCATGTTGTTAGTATTGCGGGTCGTATCGTTCGTAATCGTGGTGCTTTTATGTTGCTACAAGACATGACTGGTCAAATTCAAGCGTATGTGAACCGCAAAGCCTTGTCTCCTGAGTTGCTTGCTGATCAAAAGACATGGGATTTAGGCGATATCATTGGTGTTTCAGGTCCTGTGCATAAATCTGGTAAAGGTGATTTGTATATTGATATGCAAGAAGCGCAATTACTTACTAAGTCTTTGCGTCCGTTGCCAGATAAGCATCATGGTTTGTCTGATATGGAAATGCGTTATCGTCAGCGTTATGTCGATCTGATTGTGAATGAAGAGTCTCGTGATACTTTCCAAATGCGTTCTAAAATCATTTCTACTATTCGTCGTTTCTTAGAAGATCGTCGTTTCATGGAAGTAGAAACGCCTATGCTACAAACTATTCCAGGTGGTGCGACAGCGCGTCCATTTATTACGCATCACAACGCAATGGATATGAGCATGTACTTGCGTATCGCACCAGAGCTTTACTTGAAGCGTTTGGTTGTGGGTGGTTTTGAGCGTGTATTTGAGATTAACCGTAACTTCCGTAACGAAGGAACGTCAACGCGTCATAACCCAGAATTCACCATGATCGAGTTCTACCAAGCGTACGCAGATTACAAAGACTTGATGGACTTAACAGAAGACATGCTACGCACTGTCGCTGAGAAAGTACTAGGTAAAACGACGGTTACTTACCAAGGCTCTGAATACGATTTTGGTGCGCCATTTGTTCGTATGACCATGCTTGAGTCTATTTTGCATTACAACCCAGAATTAACTGCGAAAGATTTGGAAACCGTTGAAAGTGCGACGGCCGTCGCGAAAAAATTAAAAATCGACGTGAAACCGATTTGGGGCTTAGGCAAACTTTGGACAGAAATCTTTGAAGAAACCGCTGAGCACAAATTGGATCAGCCGACTTTCATCACAGAATACCCAGCAGAAGTGTCGCCTTTGGCTCGTCGTAATGACGATAATGAATTCATTACCGATCGTTTTGAGTTCTTCGTCGGTGGACGTGAAATTGCTAATGGTTTCTCGGAGTTAAATGATCCAGAAGACCAAGCGGAACGCTTTAAGCGCCAAGTAGCAGAAAAAGACGCTGGCGACGATGAAGCCATGCATTATGATGCAGATTACATCAATGCCTTAGAATACGGTTTGCCGCCAACAGCAGGTGAAGGTATTGGTATTGATCGCTTAGTAATGTTATTCACGGATGCGCCATCTATTCGTGATGTGTTGTTGTTCCCACATATGAAGCCTCAGGATTAATCTTAGGCCAGTTCATAGTGTGTTAATGAATTACTAAGGCCTCTATTGAGGCCTTATTTTTTTGCTTTTACTTTCTATTTTATAGCCTTGTTTTAGGCCTTATATAAGAAAATATTATTCGATATAGGACGTAGCCATGAGCCGTTTTTGGACAGATAAAATTGCTTCTCTTGACCCTTATGTGCCAGGTGAGCAACCACAAGATAAAAAATACATAAAATTAAATACCAACGAGAGTCCTTACTCGCCATCACCAAAAGCTTTGTCTGCTATGGTGGTACAAGTGAGTGAAAGTCTTCGCCTTTATCCTGATCCAAATTGCGTAACATTAAAAAATGCGCTGGCGAAGAGTTACTCGCTAGAGGCTAATCAAGTATTTGTAGGTAATGGCTCGGACGAAGTGCTTGCCTTGGCGTTTATGGGCTATTTTGCTGGTGGCAAGCCATTGGCGTTTGCGGATATTACTTACAGCTTTTATAAAGTGTATGCAGGTTTGTATGGTATTGAGCCTCAGTTGATTCCTCTTAATGAGAGCTTTGATATTGTGCCTGCGGATTATCAAAATCTGGATGTGTCGGGTGTTGTTGTGACCAACCCAAATGCACCGACGGGTAAAGCTTTACCATTAGCAGACATCGAATACATTTTGAAAGCCAACCCAGATGTTGTTGTTCTGGTGGACGAAGCTTATGTGGACTTTGGCGCCCAAAGTGCAGCGGCTTTAGTTAACCAATATCCAAATTTATTGGTGGTACAAACCTTATCTAAATCCCGTGCTTTGGCGGGTATTCGAGTGGGTTACGCATTAGGACATCCTGAGCTGATTGAAGGGTTAGAGCGTTTGAAGAACTCGTTCAACTCTTATCCGATTGACCGTATCGCCTTGGCTGGTGCGACGGCGGCAGTGGAAGACGAAATTTACTTACAGGATATTTGCCAGAAAACCATTGCAACACGTGAACGTTCAATAAAAGAGCTTGAAGCGCTGGGTTTTGACATCGTTCCGTCAGCGACAAATTTTGTCTTTGCGACTCATCCAGAAAAAGACGCAGAAGCCATTTATTTGGCACTAAAAGAGCAGGGTATATTGGTTCGTTACTTTGGTAAAAAACCAAGAATTGGTAATCACCTTCGAATCACGATTGGCACCGATGAAGAAATGGATGCGCTGATGGCCGCTTTGAAAAGTTTGTAATCTAATACGCTATTGTTAGGTTCGATATAAAGCTGCTTAATTGACCTGTTTGATTTTATATAGGTGATGGAACTTTGCTTTTTAATGGAGAACATAGTTTCGATAAATTAGGTACTTAGGTTCTTTTCAACTAATATTAAAAAAGCTTGAAAAGCTACTACAATTTGCTCTGCGGGTTTTTGAATAACGGATAACATAAGACTACTTAAAAGCGCTTTGGAATTCGCTATTTCGGTAAGTAGCGTTCAAAATGATTTTTCAAACTAAAAGTATTTACAGGTTATAAATTTTGACAATTAATCAAAGGTTAACAATAGGCTTTGCTAGTGTATTACTAATGATGTTGATTTTGACGAGTATTGGGATTCATCGAGTTAATTTCATTAATGAATCAATTACACAAATAAACGACATCAATTCGGTTAAACAACGCTATGCCATTAACTTCCGTGGTAGTGTGCATGATCGAGCTATCGCCATTCGAGATGTGGTTTTCTCCCGTAATCAAAAAGAGCTAAATGAAACGGTAAGCGAGATTAAGGAACTTGATAAGTTCTATCAAATGTCTGCTCAATTACTTACGCCTGCCAAAATAACCATGTCTTCTGAAGAAGTTGCTATCTACAACAAAATTAAGAGCATTGAACAAAAAACAGTGCCTTTGATTGAGCAGATTATTAAATATCAAGCGGATAATAATACAGAAGCAGCTGCGCATTTATTATTAACTGAGGCCAAGCCTGCTTTCATTGAATGGCTTGCGACGATTAACCAGTTTATCGATTTAGAAGAAGCAAGTAACCAAGCCACGACGGTGGAAGTTCGCGAAGTAACGAGTAGCTTTTCTGGCTGGATGATTGCTTTAACGGCCGTTGCTTTTTGCATCGGTTCTTCTCTTGCTTACTTTATTAGTGTAAGAATTCGCAACTCTGTTGGTGGTGAGCCACAAGAAGCTGCTGGCGTCATTGCAAAAATAGCGAAAGGTGATTTAACAGGAAAAATTGATTCTTGTTGTGATGACAGCATGATGTCTTCTGTGCAAATCATGCAAACCCAGCTAGAGAAAACTGTGAATAGCATTATGAGTTCTTCAGATGAGTTGTCTCATCGTTCTTCTATTGTTGCTTCTGGTTCTCAGCAAGCTTTGATTGCAGCGGAAAATCAAGTTTCTTATACCAGTTCAGCGGTTAACAGTTTGGCTGCAATGAGCAATAGTATTAATTCGGTTGCAGACACCGTACTGCAAACAGAAAGTAACTCTAAGTTAACAGCAGAGCTTTCTTTGAAAGGGCGAGCGGCAGTGCAAGATGTTGCCAGAGAGATCGAGAAAATCTCTACAACCGTAAAAGCAACTGTGAACCAAGTGAATATTTTGCAAGAGCGTACGAGTGAAATAGGTGACATTGTTAATGTTATTTATAGTATTTCAGATCAAACAAACTTGCTAGCTTTGAACGCTGCTATTGAGGCGGCGCGAGCGGGAGAATATGGTCGTGGTTTTGCTGTTGTTGCAGATGAAGTTAGACAGCTTGCTAAACGCACAGGTGAAGCAACAGGCGATATTGAGAAGATGATCCAGCAGGTTCAAGAAGATACTCAAGCTTCCGTTGTCTCTATGGAAGCAACGGTGCCACAAGTTGAACACGGTTTACAATTAATGAGTGACGCTAACCAGTTATTGAGTGATATTCAAACTCAGGCAAATGACTCGTTAGAAAAAGTGTTAGAAGTTGTACAAGCCACTTCAGAGCAGGTTGCGACTGTTGAGGAAATTACAAAAGGTGTTGAAGAAGTTGCCAATATGGCGAAAGAAAGCAGCCTTTCATTGAAGAGTAATTCGGAAGAGGCTGTGTCGCTTGAACAGTTGTCTGATAAGTTGAAGCGAGACATTAATTATTTCGTTGTGAAGTAACAGTCTAAAGCAAAGTAGCAACAAAAAATGAAAGCGTATCTAATGAAAACTTAGATACGCTTTTTTTATAGTCCTTGTTCTACTAACCAGTAATACCCATAACCTGCGATTAATGCAGGAATGGTTGAATAAACGGTGGCAAGTAAAGCTGCTTTTGGAGCTAACGCAATAGCAGGAAACAGCGCATCGCCATCATTGCTTATTGCATTGGCAATTTGTGCGGATAAGGGAATCGCATTCTGTAAATATAAACCGGTCACCATGATTTGTGGACCGCATCCAGGCAGTAATCCAATGACGGTCGCGAAGAGTATGGTTGCGCTCCCCCAATATTCTAGCGAGCTAAATAAATCGTCCCCAGCGAAATACAGAATCAACTCAAAGAAAACAAACGCCACTACAACCCAGCTTGTGACAAATTGGGTGTCTTGCGCCACTTTGCGGATCCAGTGTTTTGGTAATAGGTTATCGTTTTCTTTTGCCAGTTCTGAGTAACTGTCATTTTTAGCAGATAAGGCCCAAAGCAAAAGGCAGATAAAGCCAGCGAGAGCACCAAAAGACTCGATTGATTCTTCTGGTAACGCTAATAAAGTATTTACGTCATATTGTGCTGCAACTAATAAAGCAATAATGCCGGCTGGTATGATAAGTAAACACCAGAACGCCACACTCATACGGCTTATCCAAATTTCAAAAAGACTTGGATTTTGTAGTAAGCAGACTGGCGTTTGAGTTGCCTTCTTTATGGACTCTGGCTTAGGTGAAGGCAGAAAAGCATCGACAATAAGTCCAGATATAATGCCGATCACTATGCTAATCGAAAGCACAATAATAGCGTCTTCAGGCCGCTGACTAATTAACAGAAATGCGGCGTCACCCATTGTGCTGGTGAGCACGGCAACAACAGCGCCAAAGCGAATTTTTCCTTGAGTGTATTGAGTGATCACGACGATCGCGCCACCACAACCGGGTAAAACGCCCATCAAACCTGCAAAAATGATTTCACGATGACTCTTTTCCTGCATCCAGTTTTGTAGCTTGGATGTATTTAGGTTATGACTCACACCGTAATACAAGGCTAATGTCAGTGCGACAAAAGCGGATACTTGTAAGAATGCTTCCGCTAATAAAGTGTAAATAATATCCTGAAACTCAGGGATAAGCCAAAGAGCGACTAACGCAAGAGGAATAAACATGCGTTTGTTGAAAAGCGTTTTGCTAGTTGTGACTGTTTTTATCGAGTCAGTAGGCTCGTGTGATGTTTGCATAAGATAAACCATTATTTATATAGTAATGATTATCGTTTATATTCTTTCGTTTGTACAAGAATTGATATGTAATCGTTTTGTAGTTTTATCGATGTAGGACTTAATTGAAAAAATATAAGATTGGTTGTCTATGTGAAAGCGTCAGAAATTTCTTTGAAAAAGGAATTAATGTGCATGCATAACAGTGATGCTTTTAAAGTAAGAGGCTCTAATGTTATCTGGTAACAGGAAAACTAAAAAAATAATATGAACTGTTTTAAAAGGATATATTTTATGATCAAGTTAACATCACTCGGTGCTTTGGTTTTGTCGGTGTCTTTCTCTTTAAATGCCGCTGAAAATATGGTGAAAATGCAAAGCACTCACTCCGTTCAAGAAACAGCCGATCGATTTACTGCGATTGCTGAATCTAAAGGTCTGAATATTTTTGCCCGTATTGATCACCAGAAAAATGCAGAAGCTGTTGATTTGGATCTTAGACCTACTCAATTAATCATTTTTGGTAACCCGAAAGTTGGCACATTGTTGATGCAGTGCGAGCAATCTATGGGCTTGGATTTGCCTTTAAAAGTCTTAGTGACGGAAGATGATAGGCAACAAGTGTGGTTGTCTTATTATGATCCTATATACCTTAAAAGTGTCCACAACATGGAAGGCTGCGGTAAAGTAATTGAGAAAGTATCGGGTGTTCTATCGGCGTTATCTTCCTCTTCTGTCTCTAAATAGAAAGTGCTTAAAATGAAAATATTTGGCGTATCTTGTTTGTTGTTTTTCATGACGACGCTTGCCTTTGCTTCTGACACTGTGCATAACTCATTAGATTACGCACAAGTTCAATATGTTAAAGCAACGCAAAGTGCGAACGGCACTTGGTGCTTTAATACCCAAGTCCGCCATAATGATGAAGGCTGGGAGCATTATGCGGACGCTTGGCAAGTTGTTAGTTCAAAAGGCGATGTGTTAGCTGAGAGAGTATTGTTTCACCCTCATGATAACGAGCAACCATTTACTCGCAGTGTATGTGGTGTAAACATTCCAAGTGATAATAACTTGGTTACCGTTAGAGCAAAGTGCAATCTGCATGGCTTTGGTGGCCAAACTGTGACGATTGATTTGGCTCGCTCTGAAGGTAAAAACTACTCGGTAGTTCGATAGTAACTGTTTGATTTGTGTTTTGGAGTATTGCATGGGATTTATTGTGCCGAAGCAGGAAGGCGTTTCTTTACCTGTAGAAGGCTCTCAGGACATTTTTCCAGTAGGAAGAGTGTATTGTGTTGGCCGTAATTATGCGGAGCATTCTAGAGAAATGGGAGATGATCCAGATAGAGACCCGCCATTCTTTTTTGCGAAAGACACTTCTTGTGTTGTGCCTGTTGGTTTCTCAGAAACAGCTTCGATTTCTTATCCTATGGCGACATCACAATTTGATTATGAAGTTGAGCTTGTTGTGGCCATCGGAAAGGGCGGACGCTATTTATCCATAGAAGAAGCTCGTAAGTCCATTTTAGGTTATGCGGTAGGCTTGGATATGACCCGTCGTGACCTTCAAGGGCAAGCGAAGAAAAAAGGCCGACCATGGGAAGTCGGCAAGTCTTTCGATGAATCAGCACCTATCAGTCCGATTGTGTTAAAAAGTGATTCTTTGATCGCTCAAATTGAACGAGCCGAAATCGGCTTGAAGGTGAATGGCGAACTGAAGCAAATTAGCCATGTTTCTAACTTAACTTGGTCGATTGAAGAAGTTATTTGCAAGTTGTCTGAAGTATTTGAGCTACGAGCTGGTGACTTAATCATGACTGGAACCCCAGAAAACGTTGGTGCTGTTGTTTCCGGTGACGAAATGCTTGCTTGGGTGGAGCACCTTGGCGAAATCAAAGTGGGCGTTACTGATTAAAATCAAGAAATCTATCTCGCAATGATTTTGCAGAAGGGTGATCTCGCTCGTCTAATAAGTAGATAGCAACTTCTGCCGTGCATAAGCCGATGCTTTTTTGGTTACGCCGCTTAGTGTAGATAGATTTCATGTCTTGTATTTCTTTATGTGGAAAGGCGTGTAAATAGGGGGATCTGTTGTAGATTTTCTTTGCCTGTTGCCAAGTTCCATCAATGATAATGATGTTTTCTATTTGTGATGTGTCACTATTAAAGCCTGTTGCTTGATCATTTTCATTAGGGTAAATGAGTACAGTATTTTTTGGTGACAGCGTTAAAATCGAATCATTTGGTGTGACTCTTGACCAAGGGATAATCTCACAATATTCACCTAATGTTTCTTTGATTAGCTTTCCTGTCCCTGTGGTTTTCTTCAGCTCTTCTGTGTGCGTTAATAGCCAGAACCTCATGTGATTTTTACCTTACGTGCATTACTGTGACGAGCCATGTTAATGGCTTTCCTTGTTTAAGGGAAATCGATGATTCTTTATAATGGCGGTTTAATCGGTCTCTGCGTTTTTTACTGAGGAGCTCTTTTGTTACCTATTCTTTATTCATTCAGACGATGTCCTTATGCAATAAGAGCGCGATACACGATTGCCACTTTGGGTGTTCCTGTTTCTCTGCGAGAGGTTGTCTTAAAAGCCAAACCAGAGTCTTTGTTGGCATTGGGTGGGCGATCAAGTGTGCCTCAGTTAATCGACAAAAATGGAACTCGATACCCAGAAAGTTTGGATATTATTTATTGGGCGTTGTCTCAATCCAGTGACCAATCTCGAGTGGATTCTCTTTGGCCTTCTTCTCTTATTCAGCAAAATAAAATGCGAGCTTGGATTGTTTACAATGATCGCTTTTTTAAACATTGGTTAGATCGTTACAAATATGCTGACCGACACCTTGAGCACACGGAAGAATATTACCGACAAAGAGGCGAAGTTTTTCTAAAGCGACTGGAAAAGCGTTTAGCTAAGAATACCTATCTATTTGGGGAAACGATGACGTTGGCAGATATTGCCATTTTCCCATTTATTCGCCAGTTTGCTGGAGTAAATTTTGCGTGGTTTGAGGCTTCCGAATATAGAAAGGTACGAGAGTGGCTAACAGGCTTTTTGGATTCTTATTTGTTTCAAATGGTTATGACGAAGTTTCCCAAATGGGAGGAAGGTGAGGAAAGCTCACTATTTCCAATGAAATTGTAATTATCATAAAAAAAGCCAAGTACTTTCATCTAAAATACTTGGCTTTATGGATACTTCATTTTTTAGGGTGATTAATCGAATAACCCAAAGCTGATCCAGTACAAGAAGCTCGGATCAGCATCGCTAGGTAATTCTAATGATATAAAGTTTCCTTCTTCATCAATATAAGAAGATGCTGGGAAACTTTGTTTTAATACCGCTAAATTTGTTTCAGCCAGTTCAGTTTTCCCTAAATCATTATACGCTTGCACGTTCACTGCCAATGCGCCTTCAACAGAGCGAGTGCTTGGGTAGTTTTGTACCACCTCTTGGCTGCGGCGAAGCGCTGAAAGAGGCGCTTTTCTTTTGAGATAATAATGTGCAACGGTTAACTCATGACGAGAAACCATTTCTCGTAAGTGATACATACGAGCTTTGGCGTCTGGCGCATAGCTGCTGTTAGGGAAACGCGCAGTCAAATCAGCTAATTCACTGAAGGCTTTAGAAAGCTCTTTTGAATCCCTTTCACTTGGGTCTAAATCCAGAAAACGAGACAGTAAACTTTCTGCTCCATTGTAAGTCGATAACGCACGCATGTAGTAGGCGTAGTCAATAGAGTCATGATCAGGGTGGTTTTTTATGAAACGATCCGCTGTTGCATGAGCTGCGATATTTTCATTCGCTTCTATTTGCGCGTATATCAGGTCCAATTCAGCGCGTACACTGAACTCACCAAATGGATAGCGTGAATCTAAATCTTTGAGGTGTTTTATAGCGGTTGAAGGTAAATTGTCTTCTAAAGCTTGCTGTGCTTTTTCATAATAAACTCGTTCAGGTAGGTCGGGTTCTTGTACCTGTTTGCTTGAACAAGCCACAATCAATAAAGAAAAACTTACTATTCCAGAGAATCTGAGCAACGAGTGATGAAATCCCATGTATAATCAAAACCTTGATATGGTGGTAGATAAGCCTAAATCGGCATTTTGTAGCGTTATATTGCGAAAGATGATGAAGTGCAAGCGCTACACGTTTTTTTCACTTTCAGACTCAATGATAAAATTAATGAGCTGAAAACAACAGACATAAGTACATTGTATGGCAGAGCGAATAGTAAAAGAAGCCCAAGTTCCGTTTGATTTGGGTGGTAACCGATTTGATCAAGTCGCGACAGAATTGTTTAGTGATTATTCTCGCGCGCGAATTCAGAGTTGGATCAAAGAAGGCGTCTTAAAAGTAGATGGGAAAGAAACCAAACCGAAGGAAAAGCTTTTCGGTGGAGAGACCATTACTCTTGATATCCTGATCGAAGATCAAGAAGCCCATGAGGCGCAAGAGATGCCGCTGGATATCGTTTATGAAGATGACCACATCATCATAGTAAACAAACCAGCAGGCTTAGTTGTGCACCCTGCGGTTGGTAATCGTGATGGCACCTTGATGAATGCCATTTTGCATCATGCTCCAGAAACAGCGCATATTCCACGCGCTGGTATTGTGCACCGCCTTGATAAAGAAACAACTGGTTTGATGGTTGTTGCGAAGACATTGGCGGCACAAACTGATTTGGTATCTCAATTACAAGAGCGAAGCATGGGGCGTGAATACGAAGCGATTACTATCGGCGTGATGACTGGTGGTGGCGTGGTAGATGAACCAATTGGACGTCACCCTCATAATCGTCAGAAACAAGCTGTTGAGCCAGTGCATGGTAAAGATGCGGTGACGCATTATCGTCTGGTTGAGCGTTTCAAAAACCATACGCATATTCGCCTGAAACTGGAAACTGGCCGTACTCACCAAATTCGCGTACACATGGCATTTATTCAATATCCACTGGTTGGTGATCCGCAGTATGGTGGCCGCCTGAAAATGCCAAAAGCTTGTTCTGTAGAGTTACAGGAAGGGCTACGCAACTTCCGTCGCCAAGCCTTACATGCGAAAAGGTTAGAGCTTGCTCATCCTATTACGGGCGAATGGATGGAATGGGAAGTAGATTTGCCGGAAGATATGCAGTACTTATTAGGGGCGCTGAAAAAAGATATGGTAGAGTCTGGAAGTAACGACTCGGAATACTTTTGATAAACGGAAGGCAGCTTTTAGCTGCCTTTTTATTTGTCTTAAATTTCATTTATAGGAGGGCATATGTCTTCTCATAATAAATCAGTTATTTGTCCTGATTGGCCTGCGCCAACGTCGGTTCAGGCTTATGTTTCTACGCGATTAGGCGGGGTGAGTTCTTCACCTTTTGATAGTTTAAATCTTGGTGCTCATGTTCAAGATGAAGCCAGCACAGTGCAAAAAAATCGTGAGATCTTTGCGTCTTATATTGATATGCCAGAGACAGTGACTTGGTTAAATCAAGTTCACGGCACGCGTGCTGTTTCTTTACCTTGTGACAAATTCTCAGAAAGTGCTGATGCCGCGTTCACAGATACGAAAGATCAAGTTTGTGCGGTTCTGACGGCAGATTGTTTGCCTGTCTTTTTTTGTAATGAGTCTGGATCCAAAGTAGCTGTAGCACATGCTGGCTGGCGAGGGCTTTGTGACGGTATTTTAGAGTCAACTTTGGCATGCTTTGATGAGCAGGACAAAATTATGGCGTGGCTTGGCCCTGCCATTGGACCTGCGGCCTTTGAAGTGGGCGGTGAAGTGAAAGAAGCCTTTATGAAACAGCTTCCCGAAGCTGAGGCGGCATTTAAAGCGGCTCCGAACGAAGGTAAATGGTTAGGCGATCTTTATCTGTTAGCAAGGCAAAGGTTGACTGTCGCTGGTGTAACGAAAGTGTATGGTGGCGGCTTTTGTACTTTTACTGATGAAGCTCTTTTTTATTCTTATCGACGTGAAGGAAAAACTGGCCGAATGGCGTCTGTTATATGGACTGATGGGGCGAATTGTTAAGTACTTATTGACGGGTGTCAAAAAAATGACATTCAAATCTTGAAAAGCTATTTTTGGGAACTATTAAGTCTGTAATTACTTATTCCTTTTATTTTACCCAGGATGTTCGTTATGCGTATAGATCGCCTTACTAGTAAATTGCAGTTGGCCCTTTCAGATGCTCAATCTGTTGCTCTTGGTCAGGACCACTCCTACATAGAATCTCTTCATTTAATGATTGCGCTGCTTGATCAACAAGGTGGCAGCACTCGTCCAATTTTACAGCAAGCTGGAATCTCAGTTGCCAAGTTTCGTGAAAGTTTAAATGGTTTATTGAATTACTTGCCTAAAGTGAAAGACCATGACGGCAATGTTCAAATGTCTCCTGAATTGGGGCGTTTATTAAACTTGGCGGATAAAGAAGCTCAAAAGCGCAAAGATCAATTTATTTCATCTGAACTGGTTGTGATGGCCATGTTTGATGGCAAAGATGAATTGGCTAAAAGCCTTAAGGCTAGTGGTGTTACAAAGAATGACATCGCTGCTGTGATAGACAGTATTCGTGGTGGCGAATCAATTAATGACCCAGATTCAGAAGAAAATCGCCAAGCTTTAGATAAATACACTATTGATCTAACAGCGAGAGCGGCGGACGGCAAACTGGATCCAGTTATTGGGCGAGATGATGAAATCCGTCGCACAATTCAAGTATTACAGCGTCGACGCAAAAATAACCCAGTGTTAATTGGTGAGCCAGGTGTTGGTAAAACAGCGATTGTGGAAGGGCTGGCGCAGCGGATTATTAATGGTGAAGTGCCGGAAGGGCTGAAGAACAAACGTGTCCTGTCTCTTGATATGGGCGCTTTGATTGCTGGAGCTAAATACCGTGGCGAGTTTGAAGAGCGCTTAAAAGCTTTGTTGAATGAATTATCGAAACAGGAAGGGCAAATTATCCTGTTTATTGATGAAATCCATACCATGGTTGGTGCTGGTAAATCAGAAGGCTCTATGGATGCGGGGAATATGCTGAAGCCTGCGCTTGCCCGTGGTGAGCTTCATTGTGTTGGCGCTACAACACTAGACGAATATCGTCAGTTTATTGAGAAAGATACTGCGCTAGAAAGACGCTTCCAGAAAGTCTTAGTAGAAGAGCCAAGTGTGTTGGATTCGATCGCTATTTTACGTGGTTTAAAAGAACGTTATGAAATTCACCACGGTGTAGACATTACCGATTCTGCGATTATTTCAGCGGCTAAGTTGTCTCAGCGTTATATTACAGATCGGCAACTGCCGGATAAGGCGATTGACTTGATTGACGAAGCCGCTAGTCGTATTCGTATGGAAATGGATTCTAAGCCAGAAGATATGGATCGGTTAGAGCGTCGCTTAATTCAATTGAAAATTGAAAAAGAAGCTCTGAAAAAAGAAAAAGACAAAGCGTCTAAGTTACGTCTCGACGACCTTGATTCAGAAATCAATAACTTGCAAAAGCAGTTCTCTGATTTGGAAGAAATATGGAGTGCTGAAAAGGCGGCAGTTCAAGGTGCTCAGAAGCTTAAAGAAGATTTAGATTCGGTTCGACATGAAATGGAAGAAGCTCGTCGTAATGGCGATTTAGCGAAAATGTCTGAGCTTCAATATGGCGTAATTCCTATGCTGGAAGCAGAAATTGAAAAGGTAGGTCAGGAAGAAGAACAAACAGAAACCAAGTTACTCAAAAGGCGAGTGACGGAAGAAGAGGTTGCGACGGTTGTTTCGCGCTGGACCGGTATTCCAGTAGATAAAATGCTAGAAGGAGAGCGCGATAAACTCCTGCGTATGGAAGATGTGTTGCATGAGTCTGTTATGGGACAGAATGAAGCGGTCTCAGCAGTCTCTAATGCGGTTAGGCGTTCCCGTTCTGGTTTGGCTGACCCTAATCGACCAAACGGCTCTTTTCTCTTCTTGGGCCCTACAGGCGTTGGTAAGACAGAGTTATGTAAGTCGTTAGCCAAGTTCTTGTTTGACACAGAGCAAGCCATGGTTCGAGTCGATATGTCTGAATTTATGGAGAAGCATTCTGTCGCTCGTTTGATTGGTGCTCCTCCAGGTTATGTTGGTTATGAAGAGGGCGGTTATTTGACGGAAGCCGTAAGAAGGCGACCTTATTCTGTCTTGTTGCTTGATGAGATCGAAAAAGCACATTCAGACGTATTTAATATACTTCTACAAGTGCTGGATGACGGTCGTTTGACTGATGGTCAAGGGCGCACCGTAGACTTCAGTAATACTGTGATTGTGATGACGTCAAACTTAGGGTCGGATCTTATACAAGAATATCAGTCTGATGATCAGTACGAGGAAATTAAATCAAAAGTGATGGATGTAGTCTCGATGCATTTCCGTCCAGAGTTTATTAATCGTATTGATGAAACGGTGGTTTTCCATCCTCTGATGAAGAATCAGATCAAAGGCATAGCGAGTATTCAATTAGCACATTTGAATGAGAGGTTGGCTGAGATGGAAATGTCTTTAGAATTGACTGATGAAGCATCTGAGCAATTAGTTGAAGTGGGTTATGACCCGATTTATGGTGCGCGTCCTTTGAAACGAGCAATTCAAAAATGGATCGAGAATCCATTGGCGAATGAGTTGTTGGCTGGCAACTTTGTGGCAGGTGACCTAATCAAAGTAGAAGTAGTGGATGAACAATTAGTCTTCAACAAAGGCTAGTTGATTATTCAGAGCATAAAAAAACTCTAGTCTCTTAAAAGAGCTAGAGTTTTTTTATCAGTAAATTCTCTTGAATGATTAGATGTCGATGGTTAAGCCGACGAAGTAACCATCGTAATCTATGTTTGAATTATCAATTTCTTGGTCAAGCGTACGATAACCGACTTCTAATCCTACGATTGGTAAAGGTTGATACTGTATTTTGAATATTTGATCAGAGATAGTCGTATCATCATAGGAAGATATAGATTTAGATTCAGCTGCTAAAGAGATACCTGTTCCTGGAATGGAAAGATTGGCTGCCAAATAAAGCATAGGGACAGATTTATCGGTAGTGCCTATTTCTAGTTCACGCAAAGTAACACCGCCCTCAACACCAAACCATAATAGACCCACACCATAATAGCCTGTTACGTCAAAGTGATTAATTTCCATTGAAGAGTTATCGTCAGTTTCAAGGTCTAATATATCTAAGCGGACGTTAGGGATAAGAGGTATAGGGTGTTGGATATCGAGGCTAGCATAGCTTCCTGATACATCATCACCGACGAATAGCCCAGCCTCTGCGTTAGCACCGATAAAATCGGCATGAGCAGCACTTGCTAGCAATACTGTTGACAAAGCAAAAGTGGATTTTATTGATTTCATAATTGGCACTCACAATCGTTAATTAACGTAAATTATTTGGCAATTATAGATGATCAGTGAGTAAAAACCAGAGAAATAAAGAATTATAGAAAAGTGTTGAATATAAAGAATTAGAATTGGCTGGGGTAGCTGGATTCGAACCAACGCATGACGGGATCAAAACCCGTTGCCTTACCGCTTGGCTATACCCCAATAATTTTGTGCTTGCTGGTGGCTATGACTAGATTCGAACTAGTGACCCCATCATTATGAGTGATGTGCTCTAACCAACTGAGCTACATAGCCTAGTGCAGATATCGATGGCTGGGGTAGCTGGATTCGAACCAACGCATGACGGGATCAAAACCCGTTGCCTTACCGCTTGGCTATACCCCAATACTATCGATAATTATTGGTGGCTATGACTAGATTCGAACTAGTGACCCCATCATTATGAGTGATGTGCTCTAACCAACTGAGCTACATAGCCTTTGTCTGTGGCTGGGGTAGCTGGATTCGAACCAACGCATGACGGGATCAAAACCCGTTGCCTTACCGCTTGGCTATACCCCAACAGACAACACAAAGTAGCTAATTCAATTTGAACCACTGCCTCTGTGGCGCGATATTATTCATATAACCTGTTAATGGGTCAAGTGTTTTTCTAAAAATGTTTGTGATTGATTAAACATTAAAGCGAAAATGCATCACATCGCCATCTTTTACGATGTATTCTTTTCCTTCTAAGCGCCACTTTCCCGCTTCTTTAGCACCGCTTTCGCCACGGTATTGAATGAAATCATCATAGCTAACAACTTCTGCACGAATAAAGCCTTTTTCAAAGTCCGTATGGATAACTCCAGCGGCTTGTGGGCCTGTTGCGCCTTGTTTAACCGTCCATGCACGAACTTCCTTTACACCTGCTGTAAAGTAGGTCTGAAGGCCTAGGAGTTCGTATCCTGCACGAATCACGCGATCCAGTCCTGGTTCTTCCATACCCATTTCATCTAGGAACTCTTTCATCTCATCAGCATCCAGTTCTGAGATTTCAGCTTCAAGCTGGTTGCAGATAGGCACAACCATTGCACCTTCAGCATCTGCAATTTCTTTAACTTGGTCTAGATAAGGGTTATTTTCAAAACCATCCTCAGACACATTGGCAATGTACATAGTTGGTTTGGTCGTTAATAAGTGAAGTGCTCGGACTTCTTTTTTCTGGTCGTCAGACATTTCCATAGAGCGTACAGGTAGGCCATTTTCTAAATGCTCTTTAATGCTTTCTAAAAAGGCTTTGTGAGCAATGGCTTCTTTATTACCACTTTTCGCATTTTTAGCTGTACGGAAGATTTGCTTATCAATGGATTCGATGTCTGCAAAAATTAGCTCGAGGTTAATGACTTCAATGTCTGCCTTAGGGTTCACATGGTTAGCGACGTGAATGACGTTTTCATCTTCAAAGCAACGAACAACATGGGCAATAGCGTCAGTTTCACGAATGTTTGCTAAGAATTTATTTCCAAGGCCTTCACCTTTCGATGCGCCTTCTACGAGGCCTGCAATGTCGACAAATTCCATAGTAGTTGCTAGCACCTTTTCAGGCTTAACAATTTCTGCGAGCGCGTCGAGTCTTGGGTCTGGCATAGCGACGACACCGGCATTTGGCTCAATCGTACAGAATGGGAAGTTTTCTGCTCCAATACCTGCTTTTGTTAATGCATTGAAAAGAGTCGACTTACCAACGTTAGGTAAACCAACGATGCCGCAATTAAAACCCATAATGAAATTCCTAAATATAATTTAATGATTATGCTTTGAAGCTGTGTAGTTGGTTCATTACAGGGTTTAAATCGCCCCGTACAATGTCATCTACATAGCGCAATGATTCGTTAATTGTTGTTTCAGTTTTTGCGTACTCGTCAGGAGCCGCTTTTTTCAAAACGTAATTTGCAACTTGGCTTGCATGACCTGGGTGGCCAATACCTATTCTAAGACGAGCAAATTCTCTGTTGTTCGCTAATTTAGCAATAATGTCTTTTAAACCGTTATGACCACCATGTCCACCGCCTCTCTTTAATTTAACCGTGCCGGGTGGAATGTCTAATTCGTCATGAACAACAAGAATTTCTTCAGGAAGGATTTTATAAAACTGACAAACGGCTTGTACCGCTTTTCCGCTTAAATTCATATAGGTGGTGGGGATGAGTAAATAGCATTCTTCACCAGCTATAGAAACTTTACCGAATTGACCAAAAAATTTTTTCTCAATGCGTAAAGAGCATTGGCTCTGTTGAGCCAATGCTTCAATCCATTGAGCGCCTGCATTGTGACGCGTGTTCTCGTATTCGCTGCCAGGGTTACCTAGGCCGACTAATAATTTGAAACTTGCCACAATGCTGCCTTCAATGAGTTATCTTAACGTTTTGACTTACTGATACGACCGATAGGTTGGTTGTGATCTTCGCCTTTCAACAAAGAAACCAACTCAACGCCTTCAGGAAGAGTTACGTCAGATAGATGGAAAATTTGATCTAGTTGGCCATCGATAGTATCAACGATCAATGCTTCAGGTAAGTTGGCCGGTAGGCAACGTACTTCAGCCAATTTAGATTCGATAGTCAAACGACCACCTTGCTTACTAACACCTTCACTTTGAGCTGCATTGATGAAGCTTAAAGGAACGCGAGTCGTAATTGGTTGATCTTTTTGAACACGTTGAAGGTCCATGTGCATTACATCACCTGTTGCTGGGTGACGTTGTAGTGCTTTAACAAGAAGTTTCTCAGCTTTTTTACCGTCAACAGATACTTCTACTAGGCTTGTTAGGAAGCCTGGAGTAGCAACAGCTTTTAGCAATTCGTTATCTTTGAATGAAATGGATTTTGGAGCAGATTTACCACCATAAATAACAGCTGGCACTAGGCCTGCGTTACGAAGGCGGCGGCTCGCACCTTTACCTTCTTCAGTACGTGCTACGGCATTAATAGATAATGACATGATATTTTCCTAATAATAATAAAGTTTGTGCCCAAAACTGCGACCCGTTCCGAGCGTGAGTGTTTGGCTTAAGCCCCAAACATGGCACTAATAGACTCTTCGTTGCATACGCGACGAACAGCCTCCGCCATAATGTCAGACATCGACAATTGACGTATCTGAGGGCAATTAAGCGCCTCTTGTCTCAATGGAATGGTATCAGTCACAACCAATTCATCGAGCACGGAATTTTTAATGTTTTCAATTGCTTTGCCAGAAAGAACAGGGTGAGTGCAGTAAGCAAGTACTTTTGAAGCACCATGCTCTTTCAATGCTTTAGCAGCAGCACATAAAGTACCGCCAGTGTCACACATGTCATCAACTAGGACACATGTTTTGCCTTCTACATCACCGATCAAGTGCATAATTTGAGCTTCGTTTGCACGAGGGCGACGTTTGTCGATGATTGCTAAGTCTGCGTCATCTAACATTTTTGCGAAGGCTCTTGCGCGAACAACACCACCTACGTCAGGAGAAACAACAGCAATGTTCTTGTGGCCTTGGCGTTGTAGATCGTCAAGTAGCAAAGGTGTTGCATAAACGTTATCAACAGGGATGTCGAAGAACCCTTGAATTTGATCAGCATGAAGGTCAACCGTTAATACACGGTTGATTCCCACTGCAGAGATCATATCGGCAATCACTTTTGCCGTAATAGGTACGCGTGCAGATCGTACGCGACGATCCTGACGAGCATAACCAAAATAAGGGATAACGGCGGTGACGCGAGTGGCGGATGCACGACGTAAAGCGTCTGCCATAACAATGAGTTCCATTAGGTTGTCATTGCTTGGTGCACAAGTTGACTGGATGATAAAAACGTCTTTACCGCGAACGTTTTCATTAATCTCAACGGTAATTTCACCATCGCTGAACTTACCGACTGTTGCGTTACCGATAGGTAAACCTAGGCGACGTACGACTCTACGAGCGAGTTCCGGGTTTGCATTACCGGTAAAAACCATCAACTTGGACACTGTGTATACCCTTTGTATATTATCTGCGATGAAAATAGATTGGCTTAGTATAAGTGAGCCTTGCCTTGCTAACTTTTATTTTGCTCAATCCACTGGCTTAATGCATCATGAGTTGGTGACGTATTTGTGCTGCGACATACCCAACTCTGCCATTTCTTTGGTGTTAGCTGTTTTACTCGCTCAGCGTCGAGTAAATTATTAAATGCTAGAAATAGGCAAGCCCCTGTTCCGGTTAACTTTGCATCTCCATGATTTTTAAGCCATAAATACGCTTCGTTTACTTCAGGATTGTGCTTTTTTACGACATCAAGGCAATCATTATGACCACCCAGCTTCAAGGCGTGCGGTATTTTGATGGGAGGGGTGTCTCTTGTCAAATATTTATCGGTAAATATTTGAGCTGTTGAGACGTGACAATTGGGCTTTAAGAGTAAAAAATAAGGGGTGTCTGGCTCGACTTTCTGGAGCCTTTCTCCAACACCTTCGGCAAAGGCTGAAAATCCCATGATAAATACTGGAATATCTGCTCCAAGCGTGACACCAATTTCGGCTAATTTTTTGAGGGTTAAGTGACATTCCCACAGAGTATTGAGCGCCAACAAAGTCGTCGCAGCATTTGAACTTCCGCCACCGATACCGCCCCCCATAGGTAGTTGTTTCTCAAGCAGAATATCGACGCCAAGTGTTTTGTCTTTTTTGAAAGGTGTGAGCAACTCAGCGGCTTTATAGACAAGGTTATCTTCAGTCAGTAGGTCTTTTATTTCTGGGGAAATAGTGATGCGGTTATTTTGGGTAAGTGAAAACTCTAAAGTGTCGCATAAATCAATGAATTGAAAGATGGTTTGCAACTCATGATAACCGTCTTCTCGGCGACCTGTAATGTGTAAAAAGAGATTTAGCTTTGCTGGAGAAGGTAATCGCATTGTAGTTACTGAACGGCCCATTCGTTGATGATCAAATTTACTCGAAACGGAGAGTTTGAAACTTGCATTTTTTGTGGCAAGGATAAGTCGTCTATTTTAGTGAAATTACTATAGGTAACAACCCAGCCATCTTGTTCTATTCTGTCCACAACGTTGGAGTCTGCTTCTTTAGTTATTTGGGCTGGCGAATTTGGTGAGGCCAAGCCGCGAATCCAATAAGTAACTTGTTCAACCGGAAAGGCCCAACCTAGCTCGTCGCGCAAAAGTGTTGCAGGGTTATCACCCGTAATGACTTTGTCTTCATAGGCTAATGTGACTAAGCCGTTTTCGTTTTGATTGAGTTTAGTTGCACCTTGACCAAAAGGGCCAACGATAGACAAAGAAAAGGTGTTTGTGGCTTTTTGCCAACTGAAATTTCCTGAAATCGCATCATCTTGAGTGCGAATGCCGACTCGGCCTGAGGTTTCCCATTTTGATATGGCATCGACGCTAGAAGGCGGTGGCGTTACAGGGCTAAAAGGTTGTGTGCTGCAGGCACCTAAAAAAGCTGTTAGTGAAATAATACAAAGTGCTCGATAATTCATGGCGTAATATCCTGTGGTCTTTCTTCTATTAAAGACGGTGACAGTCGCCTAATCGTTTCTAATAAAAATGGTGAGTTTGGTTCGCTGTCTAGGGCAGTTTCCCATATCTCTATTGCCTCTTTGTAATGTCGCTGTTTCCATAAAATTTCGCCATAATGCGCAGCTATTTCAGCGTCAGGAAAAAGACTCCATGCTTTCTTGAGATAATAAGATGCTTGTTCGAGCTCGCCTTTTAAAAAATGCCCCCAGCCTAAACTGTCGATAACCGCAGGATCATCCTCTGCTTTTTTATAGGCTGATTCTATGTATTTCATGGCCTCATCAATGCGAGAGGTTCTGGTGAGCAAGGTGTAACCTAAAGCGTTAAGGTACTGAGGATTTTCAGGGTCTTTCAATAATAAAATGTGAATTTCAGTTTCCGTAGTTTGCCAATCGCCTAATGATTCTGCCAATAATGCTTTTCGGTAACGTAGCGCATTGGATTCAGGGTAAGTGTCAGAGGCTCGACTCACTATGTCGTAGGCTAAATGCTCGTTGTCGTTTTGTAGGTGTAATTGACTGATCCGTGTGATTTGCTCAGGAATGTTTTTTCGCAAGGTTCTTGTTAAGGCCATCTCATTAATGTCTTGCTCTTTGTTTTCTTCATAAAACCATAACGCAATTTGTTGTGTGGCTTTTGTTCGTAGGTTGCCTCCCACGTTGCGCATTATTTCAATGGCTTTGGTCGTTTCGTTCAATTCTGCTAATGCGATGGCTTCAAGGAATTGGATTTGATCACTAAAGCCGAAGCTTTCTTCCGGCAGACTGGCAGACACTTCTAAAACATGTTTTGGCTGGTTATTTGCCAATAGAGTACGCATAAAGCCAATGCCAACTTGAAGTCGCTCCGAATCGTCTAATGTTTTCTCGTTATAAATCGACATGGCGTGAGAGACATCACCTCGCTCGACTAGGAAGTCAATCAGAGAGGCCATAATTCGAGTGTTTTCTGGGTGATGATTTGTCGCTTCTAATAAAGT
Organism: Marinomonas sp. 5E14-1; assembly: GCF_039939215.1. Lineage (NCBI taxonomy): Bacteria > Pseudomonadati > Pseudomonadota > Gammaproteobacteria > Oceanospirillales > Oceanospirillaceae > Marinomonas > Marinomonas sp. 5E14-1. The sequence continues at coordinate 84,778 of NZ_JBDXMW010000013.1, forward strand.
CTCGATTGATTCATCAAGTTGGCCAATATTCTTTTGGCTAAAGGCTAGAATCAAAAACAATATTTCATTCTTCTCTAAGTCTGGACGCTCAAGTAATTGTTGAGATTCAGTGATGGCTTCTTCATATTGGCCAGCTAATAAGAAAATATGTGCTTGGCTAAGTTGAATGTATTGGTCTTTTTGGTACTTAGCGGGTAGTTCGGAAATGGCTTCGCTAATCACAGCGACTTTTTCGTTGTCACGTACATGGTCTTCTAAATACAGAGGCAAGAATTGTAGAGAAACGCTGTGTCTTATTGCATTGATTAAGAGAGTGGTCGTTTCTTCTGGACGTTGATTTTTAATCAGAACTTGAGCTTTTAATGAATATGCTTGCTCGGCAAAAGGATCGGCTGCGAGCCATAGGTTCGCGCTTCGTTCTACATAATTATCGTTCTGGGATGCAATAGCGACCTGAATTAATCTTTCGAGTAATTTATCGTCTACGGTTTTGCTAGCGAGATCATAAAAAGCGTCAAAAGCTTTTTCTGGACCTTCTCGCTGCAAAAGAAATTCAGCTTCTAGTAAGGTTTCTATTTTTTGAGCGGTAGATGTTTTGTTTTGCGTTACGGATGTGCTCTGTTTGCTCGAGTCGGTTGTTTTAGCCATTTGTTGGCAAGCAGTAAGAATAGGTAGGCTTGTGACCAAAAACAGCGTCAGCCACGTTTTGCTGTCGTGTTTTTCTTTCAGGAAACTGTGTAGTGTACCGAAACAAGATGGCATGTTTATTCTCGATGCTGAATTCATATAGCTTTTATATTATCGCTAGCGGCGACGTATGTCAGTTACAACTATAAATTAATCCTATTACTTTTATTGGTAAGATAGGGTGCGCAAAAAAGTGAATTTCTCGTATAATGTGCCTTCTTTGTGTAAAGAGTCATGTTGAAGCTGCGCTTCCTCCTGTCATGCCTTAAGATCTCGATTTTTGAGAAGAGTCCCGAATGCCGCTAATTACTGTAGGTGTAAATCACAAAACAGCGCCCGTTTCGATACGTGAGCGTGTGGCTTTTGCGCCTGAAAAGATGGTCGATGCGTTGTCTTCTCTATTGTATGAGAAAACAGCCAATGAAGCTGTCATTGTCTCTACTTGCAATAGAACCGAACTTTATTGTTCGGTAGAAGATGTCCAAAAAGCGGATGAGGTGATTAATTGGCTTGGGCAATATCATGATATCGATGCGGTTGACCTCAAGCAGTATTGTTATACCTACTGTGAAGATGACAGTGTACGCCATGTGATGCGAGTTGCTTCCGGTTTGGATTCTTTGGTTTTAGGTGAGCCGCAAATACTAGGGCAAGTTAAATCGGCTTATGCGGTTTCGCAAGAAGGTGAATGCCTGGGTCCTGAGTTAGAATCTTTATTTCAGCGTACTTTTTCCGTCGCAAAACGTGTTCGAACCGATACAGCCATTGGTGAGAACCCAGTTTCGATTGCCTTTGCTGCGGTGAGTTTGGCACAACGTATCTTCGCTGATATTAGAAACAGCACGGCGCTATTAATTGGTGCTGGCCAAACGATTGAGTTGGTCGCACGTCATTTGAAAGAGAGTGGCGTCAAACGCATCATAGTTGCAAATAGAACGCTAGCTCGAGCAGAAAACCTAGCGACTGAGCTCAACGCAGAAGCCATTATGTTGGGTGACATTGGAGATTATTTGTCACAGGCTGATATCGTGATTTCATCTACGGCGAGTCAGTTGCCCATCATAGGTAAAGGAATGGTTGAGCGCGCAGCAGCAAAACGCCGACATTCTCCTATGTTGTTGATTGATATTGCCGTTCCGCGAGACATCGAGCCAGAAGTCGAAAATGTCAAAGACGCTTATCTTTATACAGTTGATGATTTACATTCTGTCATTGAAGAAAATGTAAGAGCAAGGCAAGATGCTGCGAAAGCAGCTGAGCAGATGATTGATGAAGGCGTAGATGCTTATCGTCGAACCCTTGAATCACGAAAAGTTTCGAATTTGATTGTGACTTTTAGACAATCTGCTGAAGAAATTAAAAATACAGAATTAGAAAAAGCACTGAAAGGTCTTGAAATGGGCCAGGCGCCAGAGCAAGTGATGAACAAACTTGCCCATGGTTTAATGAATAAGCTCATTCATGCACCGACTCGCTATTTGCGTGCCGCTGGTGCAGAAGCAGATCAAGACGCATTAACTATTGCCTCGAATGTATTGGGCATTCACGAAGAAAAAGATAATTAAAATGAAAGAATCGATTAAATTAAAGTTAGAAAGTTTGTCTGACCGTTATGATGAGTTGGCTGCGTTACTAGGTGTGGCTGAAGTTATTATGGATCAGGATTTGTTTCGTGCTTATTCCAAAGAATATGCCGAACTTGAACCTGTTGTAAAGTGTTTCAATGAGTTCCAGCAAATTGATGAAAACATTGCTGAAGCAGAACTTATGATGACAGACTCAGACCCAGATATTAAAGAAATGGGTGTGGAGGAATACAAAGCAGGTCAGGCTCAAAAAGAAGAACTTCAATTGGTTCTACAGAAATTGCTTTTACCAAAAGACCCAAATGACTCTAAAAACGTTTTCTTAGAAGTGCGAGCCGGTACAGGTGGTGATGAAGCCTCTATTTTCTCAGGCGATTTATTCCGTATGTATTCTCGATATGCTGAGACTCAGCGTTGGAAGGTTGAAATTGTCAGTGCGAACGAAGGGGAACACGGAGGTTATAAAGAAGTAATTGCTCGAATTGTTGGTGATGGTGCTTATTCAAAACTGAAGTTTGAGTCTGGTGCTCATCGTGTTCAGCGAGTGCCAGCAACTGAGTCGCAAGGTCGTATTCATACATCTGCTTGTACTGTTGCCGTGATGCCTGAAATGGATGAGCTGGATGATATTGTCATTAACAAGGCTGATTTACGAATAGATACTTTCCGTGCCTCTGGTGCGGGTGGTCAGCATGTAAACAAAACCGATTCCGCGATTCGTTTGACTCACATTCCGACTGGAGTGGTTGTTGAATGTCAGGAAGAGCGTTCTCAACATAAAAACCGTGCTAAAGCTATGTCTTTACTGGCTTCTCGATTGCAGGCGGCGGAACAAGAGAAAGCAGCGAGTGAACAATCCGAAACACGTAAATCCTTGGTGGGAAGCGGCGACCGTTCTGAGCGTATCCGTACTTACAATTACCCACAAGGCCGTGTGACAGATCACCGTATCAATTTAACCTTGTACAAATTGGACGAGATCGTTACAGGTGACTTAGATGTTTTGATTAATCCGTTGGTTAATGAGTTCCAAGCAGAACAGCTTGCTACTTTGAGTGGCGACAATTAATCAATAATGCGCTTTTCTTTCTACAAGGTAGTCATCTTGCATGCAAATTGATGAGTTACTAAAAGGCGCTTTAGAGCGCCTTACTTTTGTTTCAGATACAGCAAAATTAGATGCGCAGCTGTTATTGGCTCATGTGCTGTCTGTTTCTACATCTTATTTTTATACATGGCCAGAAAAGCAGGTGGATGAAAAACAAATTACGGCATTTCATCAGTTATTGGCTCGTCGAGAGAAAGGAGAGCCTGTTGCTTATTTACTTGGGCATCAAGCATTCTGGAGTTTAGATTTAGATGTAGCGCCTTGCACTTTGATTCCTCGTGCAGATACAGAGCGGTTGGTCGAAGTTATCTTGTCTCTTGTTGATGGTGGTTTAAAGGCCAAGCATATTTTAGATCTTGGTACAGGAACAGGTGCAATTGCCTTGGCGTTAGCGTTAGAGTTACCTGAGTCGCAAGTTCTTGGTGTTGATCTTGTACAGGATGCCGTATTGCTTGCTCAAGGTAATGCTAAGAAAAACCAAGTGAATAATGTGGTGTTTAAAAAAAGCAGTTGGTTTGATGCGCTCAAAGATCATGAGCAGTTTGATCTGATTGTTTCTAATCCTCCTTATATTGACCCTGATGACGAACATCTGTCTCAAGGTGATGTGAGGTTTGAGCCTAAAAGCGCTTTAGTGGCTGACCATCATGGTTTGGCTGATATAGAGCACATTATCAAGGAATCTCCTCGATTCATGACGCGAGATGCTTATTTGGTGTTTGAGCATGGCTACGACCAAGCGGAAGCTGTTAGGTGCCTTTTCATGCAGGCAGGTTTTGATTCTGTAGAGAGCTTTCAGGATCTGGGTGGTAATGACAGAGTGACCATAGGTCGCTGGCATTAAGTGTATTTCGTCCATTGGAAAATCAGGAATATAAAACACCAAGCGGTGGTTATATTCCTGATTTTATTTAGCGACTGCGCTTTACTTACTTCTTAGATTGCGCATCTTCTGGGCGAATAAATACAGGCGTATTTTCTGTTGATTGTTCTGGGTCGTAACGATACCCCGCCAAATCAAATGCCTTCAATTCTTCAAGCGATTCACAGCGATTTTCAATGAGGTAACGAGCCATTAAACCACGAGCTTTTTTTGCATAAAAGCTGATGACTTTGAATTGACCGTTTTTCTCGTCAAGGAAGTTTGGCGTAATCAAAGTAGATTTAAGCTTCTTCTTATTCACCGCTTTGAAGTATTCGTTTGATGCCAGATTGACGAGCAACTCACTCTCTTCAAGCGTATCGTTTATTTTATCGACTATGATATCTCCCCAGAATTGATACAAGTTGCTGCCGCGATTATTGGTAAGTTTTGTTCCCATTTCCAATCGATAGGCTTGCATTAAATCCAAAGGCTTTAAAAGACCGTATAATCCACTTAAGATACGAAGCGATTTTTGTGCATAATCCATATTCTCATCGCTTAGAGAATATGCCCCCAAGCCTGTGTAAACATCACCCATGAAGGTATAAACTGCTGGGCGGCTATTGGATGCTGTGTGCTCTTTTTGCCATTCTTGGTAGCGTGAAACATTTAAGGTTGCTAAGTTGTCACTTAGCTTCATTAATGTGGCTATTTCTGCAGGAGTATATGGCTTGATTGTGTCAATGAGTTCTTGAGAACTATCAAGCATTTCTGGTTGACTGAAATGATTGTTGGGAAGTTCAGAGGTCAAGTCTAATGTTTTTGCGGGGGAGATTAAAAGTTTCATAATTTTTCCATTTGCATAATGATTTTGCTTATTAAAGATTATCCATGGAGTGCCGATAGATATCCAGACAATGCTTTAATAGAGATAATTTATGAAGAATAATCTGATACCATTTCCGACGTCTCGTCAGCGTGTTGAGCACAAAGCAGCAATACGTTATTCGAGCGATAAATTAAAGGCACTTCGTGCGGCGTTTGATCAGGCTCGTAATAGCTGGGAATTGGAAGCGGCTGAATTGCCTGAAAATAATAAAATGTACTGCGGCTCTAAAAAATAATGGAATAACTTTTTATTTCTATCTCGGGCTGCTTCTTTAAGGTGTTAGTCCTATGTTGTTCCTTGTTCGCCACTCTCTTCTTTTCATGTTTCTTTGTGCCATACTTGGCTTCTTACTTCCTTCACTTTCACTCACGCTGTTTCCTTTCTTATCCATTGTGCTTTTTGGCTTAATGACATTGACTCTATTGGGAATGAAGCAAAATGAATTGATTAAGCGTTTGGCAAGTTTTGTTGTTTGGCGTTACACCTTGTTGCACTCCATTGTCTTTATGGCATTTGTTGGTGTTTTGGGGCGAATCTTATCTTTCGGTGGAGATCTTCTATTAGCAGTTGTCGCTGTGGCTGGAACAGGATCTTTGTTTGCAACGCCAGCGATTGTTCGCGCTTTAGGGTTTGATAGTGTTCAAGCCATGGCAATGACCATTGCGACGACACTGTGTTTGCCTATTGCGATTTGCATTGCATTGCTGTTTTACCAAACTGAAGAGCTTGATTTAAATTGGACGAATTACTCACTTCGTTTAATTATTTTTATTTTTGGTCCTATGTTTTTTTCTTTTTTAGTGCATCGCTTTGTTCCTGAAGAGTCATTAAATCGCTTTTTAGTAAAAATCTCGCCTTATACTATTCTGTTGGTATTTGCTTTTCCCTTTGGTCTGGTTGGAAGTTTTAGGCAGCTTTATGACCAAGATCCTATGGCGGCGCTCCAATACTTTTTGATAGCAACCGGGCTGTGCTTTTTGTTTTTTGCATTAGCGTTTGTTGTATACAGAAAAAAGGGTAAGACGACTGCGTTAACCGCTGCTATCACCTCTGGAAATCGAAATGTTTTATTGACCTATACCATTGCTGGTGGATTGTTGGGGCCGGCTTTTTTACCAATGGTTGGTGCTCTGCAAATTCCGACATCTTTGTTGCCTGTTTTGACTCGCTGGCTTAATAAAGTATTAACCAAATAAAGCTTAAAAAATCAGATGCTTACTTAAATCTTATGTTAGCCTTTTTATAAAAAAGGCTTATACTGATAACAGTTCCTTACATTTCCTGAGAACTTAAAGGATGTTGGTTTTATGAGAAAAAATACACCAGTGACAGGTCAAGAAAAAACGTTTGATAAAAGTGTTAAGTTGGTCACGACAACAGATTTGAATGGCGATATTGTTCATTGTAATGATGCCTTTATTGATATTAGTGGTTTTACGAAAGAAGAGTTAATTGGTAGTCCGCACAATATTGTTCGTCACCCTGATATGCCGCAAGAAGCCTTTAAAGTGATGTGGGAGACACTTAAGCAAGGTAAGGCTTGGATGGGGTTGGTGAAAAATCGTTGTAAGAACGGCGATTTTTATTGGGTTGATGCTTATGTGACGCCTGTTATGGAATCTGGAAAAGTTGTTGGTTATGAATCAGTAAGGACATTACCAGATAAAAAAGACGTTGCTAGAGCAGAAAGAATATACAAAAAAGTCGTCAGCGGTCAGCGTGTATTGCCATTGAAGTTTTTGTCTTGGAAGTTCTTGGTGCCTCTTGTTGGTGGTATGCTTGGTGTGTTCGCTGGTTTTGTTGAGCTTTCTTATGGTTTAGTTGTCTGGTTGCTGACGAGTTTGCTGATGAACGCTCTTTTTATTGTAAACCATTCACGCCTACAAAGAATACTGACGGCTCGTTTGTCTAAGTCTTTTTTGCATCCATTAGCCGGTATTACTTACTCTGATAATTCATTAGATAGCGCTATTCTAGATGCAGGTGCGAAAAGCATGGAATCTAGGATAGATGCTATTTTGACGCGCTTTGAAGATGAATCTCTAAAGGTATCGAGCCAATCTAAACTTGGCTTGGCATTGACGGTTGAAATGGCTAAAACCATGGATAACCAGCAGCATGAAACACAAAGTGTTGCGACAGCCATGCAAGAGATGACGGCTACGATTGATGATGTGGCCCAGCAAGTACAGACTGCCGAAGATAGCGCAAAATCTTCTTCTGAATCGGCAGAGTCTGGCCAAAAAATGGTTCAAGATACGCGAGGCTCAATTCAGCAACTTAGCACCACGGTTGATGAGATTGGTTTTACCGTTCAGAATCTAGCGAATCATTCTGAAGAAATCGCCCAAGTCGCTCAAATGATTGAGCAGATAGCAGAGCAAACAAATCTATTAGCGCTCAATGCGGCTATTGAAGCAGCGCGAGCAGGTGAATATGGTCGAGGTTTTGCTGTTGTTGCAGATGAAGTGCGTCAACTTGCTCAAAGAACTCAAGGATCAACACAAAATATTCACAAGATTATCAGTACCTTGAGAGAGGGGGTAACAAGCTCGGTTGCCATCGCTGAGAAAGGCAAACGAGATGCAAGGGAAGGATTGGAAAAAATTGTTGAAATGGAAAAGACTTTTGACAATATTGTTGAGGCTGTTTCCAATATCACTAATATGACGATGCAGATGTCGACAGCAATAGAAGAGCAGGCTCACGTATCCGAAGATATTAATCGACAAGTGGTGCGTATTTCTGATCTTGCAACAGAGAGTTTAGAAAAATCTAACCGATCAAGTGATAGCATTAAATCTTTAGAGCAAGTGTCTTATGGTATGCATGAGTTAATTGTTCGATTTAAGTAAAGAGTATTTTGAAAGGCACAACAGACTTCTGAAATGAAAAACGCTGCTATGAAAATAGCAGCGTTTTTTTATTACCTGTAAATTGAAGGGTTTGTTTAAGGTAAAGGAAGAGATTTTAAGTGCTTACTTACCTGATTGAGATTAATCATCATTAAATCTTGGCTGGCTTTTGTTTCGCCCATCGCTTTGAGCAGTCTACTCAACTCAGCTAATGCTTCATTTTGACTGTCTAAGGCTAAAGCTTGTTCATAGTAATCTTTTGCCTTGCCCCATAACATCATGGATTGACTCAAGCGTCCGCAAGCTAGATATAAATTTGCGCTGGCTGGTTTTTTCTTTAGCCAGTTTTCACAGTTTGCGAGCAGCTTTTTATAAGTGCCTTGATCAATATTTCCATACTCGAAAATAAGCTCTTCAGACCATTTTTGATTCAGCTTATGACGAATGAAGTTTTCCGCTTTGGCGTGGTCACCAAATTGAATTAACGTTCGAGCATATAAGACACTCATTTCCGTATCTTGAGACAGTGTGTCTAATTTATTCCAGAGTGTTTCTAGTTCAGCCACTAGCTCTTGGCTGCTTTGTCCTAGTTTATTGCGAAATTTGATTTTATCCAACAAGGCTAAAAAAGCATTGCGCTCAAGCTCAAGCATGTTGTCATCATCAAATATACCGTCTTTTTTTAATGTTGGGGTCAGAGTCAGTAGTGCGTCCCAGTCTTTTAGCTTGGTGTAAACCGTGACGAGCATTTTCAAAACTTGTTTATGCTTTGGTTTGAGTTTCTGTAGCCGAAGTAAGGAAGCGAGGGCGCTTTCGTAATGACCTTGCTTTATTTGTATTTGGCTTTGGGCAAAGCCAATGGCAAACTCGGCTTCTGGAGTGGATTTGTGGGCGGATCTGAGTAAAGCTTTGGAGCGCTCATGCTCGTCTTGCTCACTCGCTGCGTATGCTGCACTGATGTAGTTTATAAGAGGGTAAGGTACCTTTTCAGCACTGTTCGTTAAGAGCTTTTCCGCTTTATGCCAGTTTCCTCCAACAAGCTCTAGCATGCCTCTTATTGTATTTCGAGACGCTCTCTTCTGAGCTAAATTGCCTGTTACTTTTGCCAGTGAGCTGCTTGGCTTTAATGCAATAAACAGGATGCGTTTTATCCAGCTCATAACAAATAAGGCGACAATTATCCCTGCCAGCAACACCCACAAGCTGGTTTCAATTGTTACGCCATTATAGGCCACTAAAACATAGCCGCTGTCTTGACGCATCAGAAGCCCTAAAAGGCCGCCGACTGCCATCATAATGACTAATAAGAAGAGGAGTTTTTTCATATCTCATCTCCTGATTGTGTTTCAGTTGTTGTTTTGGGTGTCACTGCTTTTGGTGTAGTTGCAATAGGTGAATTTGTAGAGGATGGCGTACTGTCTATTTTACTTGTCCAATTTTGCATTAAAGACTTCATTGCTGTTAATGAATCTCTAGGTAATGGGAAGCTAGGAGTAGGATTGAGCTGCTGCATGGATGTTAAGTTTGATAAAAATGACATGACAGCTTTTGATTGTGTATCAAAATGTTCTGTAACTGCATCGCCAGCACGTTTGAGTGATTGCTGATAAATGACAGATTCGCCTTTTAGAAGCGCTACTTGAGCGACATCCAATTGTAGTTGTAAGCCAGTAATAAGCTCTTGATATTCTGCTGGTGGCAATAATGTTTTGATAGGTTTGTGGTCGTAATTGATCACTACTAAAGAGCGTAGAGATTGCCAGAAGCTAGCCAATGCGACTTCAATTGAGTTCACTTCAGTATTATTGTCATCTATTGAGCTGGTTTCATTTGTTGAAGATTGCCACTTTTTAGAAGGTTCTCTTTGTGGAAGAGTTGGCACATTATCGTATAATGCACTTAATTTTAAATAAGCACCTTCTAAGTCAAATTGGCTGACAGAGCTTAATGCTTGGATATCTTTCGCTAATGCTTTACGTGTTGCAAAAACGATTGGGTCTTCCAGTTCGTTTAAAATGCCATCAGCATTATTCAATAATGTAATTGCGCCATTGCTGTCGGACTCTAATAACAGACGTTGATTTGCTAAACGAATAAGATATTCAGCTTCTGCTAACTTCCAGTCTTCCTTTGTGGTGTTATCCAATCGGCTGAGTTTGGCTTCAAGAGAAAGTATCTGCTCGTCTTGTCGGTTCTGTTTGTCGGCCAGTTGTTGTTTTTCGGCTTGAGTTGTTTCGTCTGTGTTTCGTATTTGCTCAATGAATGTCTTGAGTTGAGCTTGATTCAGAGTGTTTGTGCTGATTTTTTTATCTAAATTATTCTGCTGATTTTGCAGTAGTGTAATGTCTTGAGAAAGTGAGCTTTGCGTGCTCTGGTAATAAAGCCATCCGTTCGCTGCCAAAGCAACAACAGATAAGCAAAGCGATGTCGCAACCAAAGATTTTACTTTCCCTTGAGAAGGCGTTTCTTGCTGCGCATCATCTTTTTTTACTGACTGTGTTTCAGCTTTGTCAGATGTGTCTTTTATTTGTGTGGAGTGGTTGTCTTCAGCGACCGAAGTTTCTTGTTTGTTGTTCTCTGTCATTCTATTTTCCTATATAAAATTCCGTCGCTTTGAGTAAGCTGTTGTCGTCGGCGCCATCGGCGCATAAAGCATTAATCCAACCCATATTTATTGCTTGCTGATTCACTCTAAGACTGGGGGTGAGTATCGGAAGTGTTTTCCAGTCTGGTTTATACTGTTCTGTGTATTCTGATAAATTTATGAGATTGTCGCCACTGGTTACCCATATTAAATCTATATCGGGCAACATGAAAAAAGTTTGAGCTTTATATTCAGGTTTTTTTCGCTCATACAGTGAAAGGTAACTAACTTTTGCGCCTTTTTCTTCAAGTTTGTCGCCGAGTGTGGTTCTGCCGCCGATTCCCCGAACAATGAGAACTTTCTGATCTGTCATTTTGACAGGTTTCATCCATTCTAATAGTGCTTCACTTGTGTTTCCTGGATTTGATAACGCAGGAATGCCTTCGTTAATCAATGTTTGCGTGGTGCCTTGACCAATGCCAATCCAATGAACTTTTTCAGGTAGCATTGGCCAGCATGTGTCTAGCCAATCCGCGGCGAGTCTCGCGGCGTTTTTGCTGACGAAAATAACATAATGAAATTCATCAATGTTGAATATTTGTGATTGTATTTTTGCTTTATCTGCTGGACTGTCTAGCGCTTTGATTTCGAGCATTGGTAAAGTAATTGGTTGGGCACCTAATGCCGTAAGACGCTCGCAACTCAATGTGTTTTCTGGCTCTGGTCGTGTGATGAGGATATGACAGTTTTGCACTTAATTGTTGTCCAGTTTATTGATAAAGGGCGTCGAGAATTTGATCTGCGCCGCGGACGAGCAAATCTTCAGCCAACTTAATGCCTAATTCTTTTGCTGAATTTTTGTGACCACGGATTTCGCCTTGAATCATGACTTTACCGTCAGGGCTGCCGACCAAGCCGCGGAGCCAAATGTTGTCGTTTTTCAACAGGGCGAAACACGCGATAGGCGCTTGGCAACCGCCATTTAAGCGTTCGTTGACTGCTCGTTCTGCCATGACTCGAATGGCGGTTTCTTCATGTTGTAATGGGGCGAGCAATTGGAATGTTTCCGCATCATCGCTACGACACTCAATGCCCATGGCGCCTTGTCCGCCAGCGGGTAGGCTTTGTTCCGCCGACATTCGTTGACGAATTCTGTCTTGCATTTCCAAACGAAGAAGACCGGCTGTGGCAAGAATAATAGCGTCGTATTCGCCATTATCTAGCTTACGTAAGCGAGTGTTCACATTGCCTCTGAGGTCTTTGATGACAAGATCTGGACGATGCATTCGTAACTGACAAGAGCGGCGTAAGCTTGAAGTGCCAACCACACTGCCTGCAGGCAATTCATCAATCGAAGAAAAGTTGTTTGATACAAACGCATCTGTTGGGTCTTCTCGTTCACAAATAACAGCTAAATCTAAGCCTTCAGGAAACGCCATAGGTACATCTTTCATTGAATGGACAGCAATGTCAGCTCGACCGTCAAGTAATGCTGTTTCAAGTTCTTTGACGAACAAACCTTTGCCGCCGATTTTTGATAATGGCGAATCTAAAATCTGGTCGCCTTTTGTGGTCATACCAAGTAATTCAACGTTTAGCTCTGGGTACAGTGATTCGAGTTGTGCCTTTACATTGTTTGCTTGCCATAAGGCAAGTTGGCTTTCACGAGTGGCAATAACGATTGTGTCTTTCACGGTATCTCCCAAAATGCGGATGGTCAAAAGAATGCAGGACATCCTTCTGGTGTGTTTTGTTCTCAATGATACTCGTTAAGCACAAAGTCGTCATCCTTCGTGCTTTATAAGTCAAGGCGCTTAAGGTAATCTTGGCAGCTGATTGAATATTGTGTAGGAACCAATTGAATGACTGATACAAATAAAACCACAAACCAGCAATGGGGTGGTCGTTTTTCTGAGCCTGTTGATGCTTTTGTTGCACGTTTTACGGCCTCTGTTGAGTTTGATCAACGTATGGCTAAACAGGATATCCAAGGCTCTATTGCCCACGGCAAAATGCTAGCAAGCGTAGGTGTGTTAACAGAAGAAGAGCGCGATCAGATTATTCAAGGTTTGACAGAAATCGAACAAGAAATTGCCAATGGGGAATTTGAATGGTCGATTGAATTAGAAGACGTGCATATGAACATCGAAGCGCGTCTAACCCAAAAAATTGGTATTACAGGCAAAAAACTTCACACTGGCCGCTCTCGTAATGACCAAGTGGCGACAGATATTCGTTTATACATGCGTGATGAAGTAGATTTTCTTCTTGAAGAAGTAACTCGTTTGCAACAAGGTATCCTGAGCTTGGCAGAAAAAGAAGCGGATACCATTATGCCGGGGTTTACTCACTTGCAAACAGCACAACCTGTAACCTTTGGTCATCATTTAATGGCTTGGTACGAAATGATGCAGCGTGATTATGAGCGTCTTGTTGATTGTCGTAAACGTATTAATATTCTTCCTCTTGGCGCCGCTGCGCTTGCGGGGACAACTTACCCAATTGATCGTAATATGACGGCCGAGTTACTTGGTTTCGAGCGCCCAACTTACAACTCTCTGGATTCTGTTAGTGATCGTGATTTTGCCATTGAATTTACCTCAACAGCATCGATTATCATGATGCACATGTCTCGCTGGGCAGAAGAAATGGTGATGTGGGCCTCCGCTCAATTTAACTTTATTTATTTGCCAGATCGTTTTTGTACTGGTTCTTCTATTATGCCGCAGAAGAAAAACCCAGATGTGCCTGAGTTAGTGCGTGGCAAAACAGGTCGAGTTTATGGACATTTGATAGGCTTATTAACACTGATGAAGTCTCAGTGCTTGGCTTACAACAAAGACAACCAAGAAGACAAAGAGCCTTTATTTGATACGGTAGACACCTTAAAAGGGTCATTACGTGCGTTTGCCGATATGATTCCTGCTATTGAATCTCGCAAAGAGCACATGTATGAAGCGGCTCGTCGAGGTTTTTCTACGGCAACAGATTTGGCCGATTACTTGGTTCGTCAAGGTGTCGCTTTCCGTGATGCTCATGAAGTGGTTGGTAAGGCTGTAGGTTATGGCGTTAAAGAAGGTAAGGATCTGTCAGAAATGACATTGGAAGAATTGCAGTCTTTTGGCGATATGATCAAAGCGGATGTGTTTGACGTATTGACCTTAGAAGGTTCTGTTGCCGCGCGTGATCATGTGGGTGGAACGGCGCCAGCACAAGTCTTGAAAGCAGTTGAACGAGCGAAGGCAGAATTGGCTGGGCGTTTTGCTTAAAATATAAGCATTTTGCTCATAAAAAGCGGTGGATGACGCTTTTTCTACTTAGGTGTTTCAACTTAGTAGAAAAGAGTTTTAGTCACCGCTTTTCAGTTGCTCAATCGAAAAAGGCGAGTCCGCACCTAAAAAGATGCTAGGTGCAATGTTTAGCTCAAATAGAAATGTTTTACTCTTCCCTGTGCACCCTGAAAAAACCACTGCCCACGGTTCATCACTGCCTACAGCGGGAATGCGCCAGCATACACCATCTATATTGACGTAACGTGCGCCATCTGGCCCAGTGATGACTGGGTAATCTATTTTTTTGATTTGTCCTTTTAAATACTCTTGTTGAGCCACTTCAGACGCGGCTATTTTTTTCCTTAATTCTGGCGAAAAGACTGTATCTACAACATTGTGGCTATTGCTTGAATGTAAGTTGATTGAAGATAAATCCAGCAAGCTAGGTTTCGTGATTATCACATCATCATTTTCTATTTCACCGCTTCTCCCTTCACTGCTTAAAAAGTTGTTTTCTGTTGAAAGGTCAAAGAAGGTTTTGTTGAATAATTCTGTACCGTTAAAATTTTTTATGTCATTTGATGTGGTTTCTATTATCTGAGGTGACGTCTCATCGCTAAATTCTTCACTTGTGCTTGGAGTATCTGCCGCAGTTTCTTCATTTTTCAAAAGAGGCTCTTCCGTTGTATCAGGTAGTAGTTGTAGCTCAAAGCGAGAGTCGTTCGATGTGACGTCTAGAGATTTGAACCAATTAAATTGAGGTGATATTAGAAAGAATAATATGTGTACAAAAATCGCGCAGAAAATAGCCACCGACCATGGAAGGATTTTTCTTTTCATTAAATTTTATAGACCTTTTACGCTTTGGAAAAAGAAAACGGTTAACGGGGTTCATTGTAAGCGCTTAAGTGGAGCTGTGCGCCTTGTATTGAGGTTAACAAATCCAAGTGCCTCTTTATTTATATTTTTCGTAAAGATTATCGATGTAATTGATTGGCTAGGGTTGGGAAACGAACTGGCCGCAAGGTATACTCTGTGAATCAAAAATAGAGAGAAAAGATGATGTTTAAGTTGTTTTCTGTATGTATATTGGCTTTTTTTCTTGTAGCGTGCGGTAACAAAGGCGCTCTTTATTTGCCGAGTGACACTATCAATGAACAGCAAACATCTTCTTTATAGCTGAGGATTCCCCTTTGGATTTTTTTAATTATTCTAATCATACTCTGCAAGCAGAGAATGTTTCTTTATCTGACATTGCGAACCAATACGGTACGCCTTGTTATGTTTATTCACGTGCTGCTTTTGAAAGCCATTACAATGCTTATGCTGATGCCTTTTCTTCGCACCCAACATTAATTTGTTATGCGGTAAAAGCTTGTTCCAATATTGCGATACTTAATATACTGGCAAAACAAGGTGCAGGTTTTGATATTGTTTCTGTTGGTGAGCTAGAACGTGTTCTAAAAGCAGGTGGAGATCCAGCCAAAGTAATGTTTTCAGGTTTAGGTAAGCAAGCTGGTGAAATGCGCCGTGCTTTAGAGGTTGGCATCCATTGCTTCAATGTGGAATCTGAAGCGGAGTTATATCGTCTTGACCAAGTGGCTGGCGAAATGGGTAAAAAAGCACCTGTATCGTTACGTGTGAATCCTGACGTAGACGCTAAAACTCACCCTTATATATCAACAGGTTTGAAAGAGAATAAGTTCGGTATTGATATTCAGGATGCCGTACGAATCTATAAAATCGCCAATGAATTACCAAATTTAAATGTGATGGGAGTGGATTGCCATATTGGATCGCAGCTCACTGAGTTGAAACCTTTCTTGGACACATTTGACCGTTTGATCGGCTTGGTTAATCAGCTGGCTGATGAAGGTATTAAGATTAAGCATCTTGATCTAGGTGGTGGGTTAGGTGTTCGCTATCGTGATGAAGTGCCGCCATCGCCAGCCGATTACGCGAAATTGTTGCTAGAAAAGGTAAAAGGTCTAGATGTGACCTTGGCGTTTGAGCCTGGTCGTTCGATTGCCGCTAATGCTGGCGTTTTATTGACTCAAGTTGAATTTTTGAAGTGCACGCCTCATAAAAACTTCGCGATTATAGACGGTGCGATGAACGATTTGATTCGTCCTTCTTTATACAGTGCTTGGATGGATGTTGTGCCTGTGTCTTTGGCAGCAACGCCAGAAGGTAAGCGCAGTTATGATTTGGTTGGCCCTATTTGTGAAACAGGCGACTTCTTAGGCAAAGATCGCGAATTAGATATTCAGGCCGGCGATTTGTTGGTTGTGCGTTCTGCTGGTGCTTATGGCTTTACCATGTCTTCAAACTACAACAGCCGCAATCGTGCGGCAGAAGTGATGGTCGATGGTGATGCTAC
The DNA here is from genome assembly GCF_039939215.1 of Marinomonas sp. 5E14-1. Lineage (NCBI taxonomy): Bacteria > Pseudomonadati > Pseudomonadota > Gammaproteobacteria > Oceanospirillales > Oceanospirillaceae > Marinomonas > Marinomonas sp. 5E14-1. The sequence goes on from NZ_JBDXMW010000013.1 coordinate 101,004, forward strand.
TCACTTGATTCGTGCCCGTGAAACAATCGAACACCAGTTAGCTGGTGAACAAGTTCTACCAGACTGAGGAGCTTTTTGTGTTATTGAAGTTTACAAAAATGCATGGGCTTGGAAATGACTTTGTTGTTGTCGATGCGGTGTCGCGAAAAGTCTTTTTTAATAAGCAGCAAATCGAACGTTTAAGTGATCGTAACCTAGGAATTGGTTTTGATCAGCTTTTGGTTGTTGAGCCACCATCGAATCCTGACATGGACTTTCGTTACCGTATTTATAACTCTGATGGCAGTGAAGTAGAGCATTGTGGCAATGGTGCTCGCTGCTTTGTTAAGTTCGTTCTTGATAGAGGACTAACAAACAAGCGTGTCATTGATGTTGAGACAAAACGCGGTGCGATTCAGCTACGAGTTATAGATGATGACTTGGTTACGGTTGATATGGGTAGCCCAAGTTTTAAGCCAAAAGACTTACCTTTTACGGCAGACGCTTCTAATTTACTGTACGAAATAAACGCCGGAGAGAAAGATTACCTAATTACGCCTGTTTCGGTTGGTAATCCTCATGCTGTTATTAAAGTAGATGCTCTGATGGACGAAGAGGTCGCGACAACGGGGCCTTTGCTTGAAAGTCATGAACGTTTTCCTCAAAACGTTAATGTTGGTTTTATGCAGGTTGTCAGCCCGACTGAAATTAATTTACGTGTCTACGAACGCGGCGTTGGTGAAACTCAAGCTTGTGGAACGGGCGCATGTGCTGCTGTAGTTGCAGGTATTAAGCAAGGCTGGTTGTCTCCTAAGGTTACTGTTCATGCCTTGGGTGGAGATTTACATATCGAGTGGCAGGGCGAAGGGCAGTCAATTTTTATGACAGGACCTGCTGTGAAAGTATTTGAAGGCCAAATTTATCTATAGAGGTTGTATGAGCGAAGAGGAAGTAATTCAGTATCTGTTGAGTACGCCAGATTTCTTTGTTCGAAATTCTGATGTATTAGAAAGCTTAACGCTCCCTCATCCTGTTAGTGGTAATGTCGTTTCTTTGCTTGAGTATCAAGTGAGTGTGTTACAGAAGTCGACAGCTGGCTATCGAAGTCAATTTGAACGACTTGTTGATGTCGCACGAGAAAATGAATCGACCATGCAGAAGAGTCGCCGGCTTATACTGGCTGGCTTGAACTGCGAATCGTTAGACGACTTTTCTATGGTAGTGGGGGACATGGTTAGAGATGATTTTCAGGTGCCTTATTATTCCCTTATTTTATTTGACGATGTTATAGACAGTTCCGTTAGAACTCATAGCCTTGTTAATGAAGATGCTGACTTGTCTCATACTTCAGGGTTTACTGAATGCTTCTGTGGTATCTTGCCTGCGAATGAAATGAACTATTTATTTTCAGACGATGCAGTCAAAATTCACTCTGTGGCTGTATTGCCTCTTCTTTCTCGCTCAGGCGGTGAAGTGAAAAAATGTGGTGTTCTCGTTTTGGGCGATAAAACGCCTACGACTTTTAGCAAAGATAAAGGGAGTCTGTTCCTTCAATATCTTGCTGATTTATTGAGTGCCATTCTACTAAGGTTGTTGAAATGAGTGTTTTGATTACATTTGATTTAGATAATACCTTGTGGGATGTGGCGCCAGTTATCACAAGAGCTGAATATGCAATGGAGTTTTGGTTTGAAGAGCGCTTTCCAGGGTATAGTCAGCAATTTCCATTTTCTGTTCAGGAAAGCATCAAACAACAAATTATTGATAAAAATCCAGAAATTGCTTTCAACCTGACTGAATTACGCTTGAGAGTGTATAAAACTTCGTTAGGAAAATTTGGCTTGCCAACAGAAGAGGCAGATTTAATGGCGAAAGCGGCATTGACGCATTTTTGTGAGTGGCGCCAAAGGGTGGATCTTTTTCCTCATGTTGTGGATGTTCTGGAGGAGTTAAATCTGGATTATGATCTGGCAGTTATCACAAATGGAAATGCCGATGTTTTTCATCCTTATGTCGGGTTGGGGCAATATTTTGACTTTGCTATTCGTGCAGATCAAGTTGGAGCAGCAAAGCCTAGTGCCGATGTTTTCTCTATGGCAGCTAAGAAAGCAGGATTAGACTTCTCTCAAATTATCCACGTTGGAGATCACCCAATAGATGATGTTTTAGGAGCGACAAATATTGGAGCAAAAAGCATTTGGTTTAATCGTCACGGTGCAAGACGATGGGCGGATGAATGGGGAGCCAGATCCAATGCTGAAGTACACTCGTTATTAGAGTTGCCTTCGGCTATTTCCTCTTTGACGCTATAGGCTTTGTCTATCATTTCAATTGAAAGATATAGATTCTTACCCTAAGTATTTAGTGGTACACTAACCCCATTAATTAGTACAAACAGATTTTAAGGGAAACTTAATTATGAGTGAAAACACGATTCAAATCACCGACGCACAATTTGCGGAAGAAGTATTGAATTCAGACCTTCCAGTAGTTGTTGATTTTTGGGCTCCTTGGTGTGGTCCTTGTAAAATGATTGCTCCAGTTCTGGAAGACGTTGCAGCAGAGTACGCTGGTAAAGTTAAAGTAGTTAAACTTAACGTTGATGAAAACCAAGAAACAGCACCGAAATATAATGTTCGTGGTATTCCTACATTGCTTGTTGTTAAGGGTGGTGAAGTTGTTGCAACTAAAGTTGGCGCCGTATCTAAGTCTCAGTTGGTTGACTTCGTAAATGGCGCTATCTAAGAAGTGTTAAAAACTTTCAAAAAAGGCAGCTAATTAGCTGCCTTTTTTTGTTTTATCTATTTTTGATTGATGCGAGTTTTTGGGCGAAAGCTGGTGAGTGAGAACTTTCTAATGTTGCTACAACCTGTTTTGCGTAAGGCAAGAAAGCTTGTAGATCTCTTTTTGGCATTGGTTCATCGTTAGGTAGCTTTACTGTTACTGGGTTTTTGTGAACGCCATTGATGCGAAATTCATAGTGTAGGTGAGGGCCAGTTGCCCAGCCTGTTTGCCCTACATAGGCGATTGTTTTTCCTTGAGATACTCTAGCACCTCGTCTTGTTCCTTTTGCGAATCCTCTCAGATGTGCATAAAGTGTTTGATAGCCTTTGCCATGATCAATAATAACCACGTTGCCGTAGCCATTTTGTGTTCCTGCAAAAGATATTTTTCCGTCACCTGCTGCTTTTACTGGCGTTCCGCTTGCTGCTGCATAATCAACGCCACGATGAGGTCGGCTTGTCTTGAAAATCGGGTGTAGTCGGTTTGGGTTAAATTTAGACGAAATGCGTGTGAAATCCACAGGGGTTCGAATGAAGGCCTTGCGCATAGCTAAACCGTCTGGTGTGTAATAGCTCGAGCCTCTGGATGTTGTGTAACGAATGGCTTGAAAAGTACGTCCATTATTAATGAATTGGGCCGCTATGATATTTCCGTGGCCAATTTTTTCACCATCTAGAAATTTTTCTTCATATAAGACGCTAAGACTATCGCCCTTGCGAATGTCAAGGGCAAAGTCGATATCCCAACCAAAGATGTTGGCAAGTTCAATGAGTAGAGATTGCTTTATTCCTGATGCTAGACCATCAACAAAAAGGGAGTTGTTAATTTCAGCTTCTTTGTAAGTCTTTATGATGTCTGGCTCTCGAGAAATCTCTGTTCTATCAAAAGCGTCTTCGCTACGCTCAAAAGTCACTTTATCCAAACGGTTTAATACAAGAGTAATTTCAGTTAGCTCTCCTGTCTTTTCGTTGGTAATAAAGCTGAGCTCTTGTCCAGGTAGCATTTTCAATAAAGTTTTCTGCTTCTTATCTGCAAGAGAAACTTTGTGGATGTCCTGAGCTGAAATGCCTTCGCGTGATAAAAGCTTCGACAAAGAATCACCTGAAGAAACCGTAACAGTTTGTTTTTTATAGGTTGGTGGGCTGTTCTTTTTTATTAATGCTTCAGGTGTTGGTGCGCTGTATGTTGTGTTGATGTTGTCTTGTATTGAAAATTGTGTGTTGTTGTTTTGATCTGATTTTTGAATGTTTATATAAGTTGGTTGTTGTAAGTTGTTGAAGACGAGATCGGATTGGTGGACTTGTTCGAGATTGGTCTCAATAGAAATTACTTTGTTCTGAGAAGGTTGCTCTTCTGGAATGGCGATCAAAAGTATAGCGAGAAGAGTGCTGACAACGGCAATAAGGAGTAAATGTTTTGTAGGTATTAACTTGATCAAAATAGGTATCCAAAAATTCTTTAAGAAAGCCTTATCATCCTATCAAGATTGCTTTTATAATTGAATGCTTAACTCATGTAAACTCACTAGGAAATGGATCAAAATAATGACGGTAAGCAGTAAAGACCTTATAAATGACTTGCAAGCTCGTGGACTGATTGCCCAAATGACGGCAGAAGAAGAGCTAAAAAAACATCTTGAGGATGAAAGTCGTACACTTTATTGCGGTTTTGATCCAACAGCAGACAGTTTGCACCTTGGTCACCTTGTTCCTTTACTTGTATTAAAGCGATTTCAGGATGCTGGGCATAAGCCAATTGCATTAGTTGGTGGTGCAACAGGATTGATTGGTGATCCAAGTTTTAAAGCGACAGAGCGTCAATTGAATACATCAGATGTCGTGGCTAGTTGGGCTGAAAAAATTCGGGGTCAAGTAAGCCAGTTTGTGAAATTTGATGATGTATCAAATCCAGCAAAAGTTGTTAATAACTTAGATTGGGCTGGTGAAATGAGTATGCTGGATTTCTTGCGGGAAGTCGGTAAGCACTTCTCTGTTAATGCGATGATTAATAAAGAGTCTGTACAACAGCGTCTTAATAGAGAAGGTGCAGGTATTTCTTTTACAGAATTTTCTTATGCTTTGTTGCAGGGGATGGATTTCGCAGAATTGAATCGTACTTATGATTGTACTATCCAAGTTGGTGGAAGTGATCAATGGGGGAATATTGTTGGTGGTATCGACTTGTCTCGCCGTCAGAATCAAGCTCAAACATTTGGTCTGACAGTTCCATTAGTGACGAAGTCAGATGGTACAAAATTCGGTAAAACAGAATCTGGTGCTGTGTGGTTGGATTCAGCTAAAACAAGTCAGTATGCTTTTTATCAGTTCTGGATGAATACAGCAGATGCTGATGTGTATAAATTCCTGAAATTTTTTACCTTCTTAAGCCTTGAAAAAATTGATGCTATTGAAAAGGCTGATCAAGAAAGTGCAGGCAAACCAGAAGCGCAATCTATTCTTGCTCGCGAAGCAACTAAATTAGTGCATGGTGAGGCAGGGTTGCAAGCGGCGGAACGTATTACGAAAGCCTTGTTTAGCGGTCAGGCGGATGACTTGAGTGAGCAAGACTTAGAGCAGATTCAATTGGATGGTTTGCCAAGTAGCTCTTTAGAAGAGGGGGATTTATCTACTACACCTTTAACTACTTTATTGGCAGAAGCGGGATTGGCAGCGAGTGGTAAACAAGTAAAAGATGCATTGCAACGTAATTCCGTTGTTGTAAATGGTCTTGCTCAAGGAATTGATAACAACATGGACGCTGCTGCAATTTTTGCTGCAGAAAATGGTTACTACAATAAGTATTTCTTAGTGAAGCTGGGTAAGAAAAAACACCATTTATTTGTTCTTTAAGTGAGTGGTTTGTCTATCTAGTGAAAAGGCGCATAAGCGCCTTTTTTTATACACAGATAAAAATATTGAAAAACTTTCAAAAAGTGCTTGCGCTAAAAAAAACAGAATGTATTATACCCACCCACTGACACAGTCGCTGAAGCAAATTTGATTTTGCAACTTGGTTCTCTAAGTGAGTCGACATGTAAGTCAAACGCTCTTTAAAATAGATAATCAGATAATTTGTGTGGGCGCTCGCTGGAGACTTCAGAAGACCATTGCATTGCTATTTTTAGTGTGTATTTGGT